>JAGRBZ010000066.1 GCA_020433805.1 Anaerolineae bacterium | reverse complement strand
AGAGGATATCCAAAAACTGCTGGGTCTCTATACCCGCCGGCTGCAAAAGCTGCGTGAACAGGCGGTGTTGAAAGGGAGCGAAATTCCCTCTCCTTGGGGCGAGGGTTAGGGTGAGGGGCTAAAGGGCGAACTAGAGTGTAGGGCACTCCGGCCAAAGATACCCAGCCGGTAGGCACGTTCCAAACGTCGGAGCGGGTGTCTCACCGGTTTCAGATTTTGAGGCAAATGAAGGAATAATCATGAAAGAACAACTCGCTTGGCTGATCGAGCGCGAAATCATCATAGACGGACAGCCCATTATCTACAGCTACGACAAAGAGGGTGATGTGCTGGAATACGCAATAAGCACTACAGGCAATTGAGGAAACCTTTAATGGGTAGACTTGCGGCGTTTTTGTTGTATACTATTGACAACGTTTCAGGAACTTAAATGGATACGGTTATGAATCCCGCGTACATCGTTAGCGATAGTCGTCTGACTGACATCAAAAATCGAATTCTGGCTGCCGGCAGCCCTGACAAAATCGTTTTGTTTGGCTCTCGAGCGCGGGGTGAGGCGCGGCCTGACAGTGATTATGATATTTTGGTGATTGAACCTTCTGACCTACCCCGTTACAAACGAGCGGCCAAATATCGACGGGCGTTGGTCGGTGCCTGCCTGTCCAAAGACGTTGTGGTATGGACTCCCGCAGAGGTAGAAGCGTGGAGCCATGTGCCACAAGCGTTTATTACCAAAGCTTTAAATGAAGGTGTTACACTCTATGAAAAATAAGGCCGATCTTGTTAAGGGCTGGCTGGCAAAAGCACAGAGTGATTTGAACGCCGCCGATATCTTGTTGGATAGCGCCGGTCCATACGATATGGTTTGTTATCATGCTCAACAAGCTATTGAAAAGCTATTAAAGGGTTTTCTGGCTTTCTTGGAAGCAGCTATTCCTCGCACCCATGATTTGGAGGAGTTACAACGCCTTTGTCTGGAAAGTAAATCTGTGGCCGAGTTGACCGAGATTGACCTGGCTCAAATTACCGATTACGTGGTGTTGGCTCGCTATGATTTTGAATTTTGGCCTAATCAAACAACGGCGGCTGAAGCCCTAAATGTGGCTGAGCGAGTGCAGACCATTATCATAAAGAATCTGCCGGAAGGCTATCGTCAAGATGACGATTCGTCTTCAGAGCGCGTATAGATCAATTTAAGCAGCGGCGGACAATGATGCCGATGTGTACTTGGTCGGAGACAATATCCAGATAAAGTTTAATCGATTTGGACACCAGGCAGATCTCCAAATTCCTGTTTCACCGCTTGTTCGCTGTTAGCGCCTATATCGGCTTCAATCTGATCGCGGTTGAGGTGATAATAGGCCAGCGCGGCATACACCCCGGCTAAGTGAAGGTCCATTTCAGCCGCCGTTTCTTCAGGGGTATAACCCAGCTTGTAATAGCCCACAATCGTTCGAACCGTTACGCCGGTACCGGCAATAATCGGTCGTCCGTCGCGTATTTGGGGGTCTCGTGTAATTAAGCCTTCCAGGGTTTGGGGGATAACCATCATCATTTCCTGAACACATTCGATACCATCATTGTAGCATGGGATGCAGTGAGGTAAAAGTGGGGAGTTGGTAGAGTTTATTGAGTTGGGGAGTTTGTGGAGTTGTCCCGTCGGATTATCCTGCTTCACAACAGTTCAGTTATAACTAATCTCTGATAAAATACTTATGTTATACCTAGACATGGCGTGTATAATTCTTACTTATTTGGTCGTTGCATTTATATAACCAAGTTGCCACCCGACAGACTTGTACCCCTCTACCCACCTTTCGCTCCGCTCCTCATCATGCCCTTCGTCAAGCTCAGGAGAGCCTCGGAATGCACTCAGAGCTGCTAACGAACACACCTTGCCCGAGCCACACCCCTCAATACGTTGCCGCTTTGCTCTGGCTTACTCGGAATGCTGCGAAAAATCATACCGGGTGCCACAGTGTATCAAGGGATGATTTTGGGCAGTAACGTAGCAACTTAGGCTATCGAGATTAATACAGGAGAGATGCCCTAATGCCCTTATCACGTCACGCATCGGACCATGTATTGGAACAAGGCGATGCTTTATTGGCCAGTTTCAGAAGCACCACCAAGCCGGTAACGCCCCATTTTTATAAGACGATGCCAGAGGCCTATTTCACAGATATCGATGAAGAAAGCCGGCGCAATCATCTGAAAGCCATTATTGCCACCGAGGCCAACGGGTTGCCCTTGGATTTAACCCTGCGCAGTGAAAACGGTTTACAGTATACGTTTATCAATGCTGAGAATTATCCCGGCCAACTCAGCTACCTGTTAAAGCAAGTCGCCCCTGATTTACCGCTCTCATCAGCCAAAGTCTATACCTCCTCCGATGGGCATTATGTGCTTGACGTCTTTGATTGTGCGCCACAACAACCCTGCGATCCGCAAGAACCGTTACAGGCTCAGAAGATTCGTGAACTCTTAGACTATCTCGGGACGCAGGCCGGAGATATTACCCCTGAGCAGATTCAACAGCACGTCCGGCACTGTACGGTGCCTTACATACTCAACGTGTCTGCCCGTCGCATATGTGAAGATTTTCGAATTATCAGAGCCATTCGTGGAACAAATGAGACGCAGGTTCACGATGTCAGCCTGCCGGCGCAAGGTGAGGTGCGGCTCACGATAGGGGTTGGCAATGCGTCGCAAAGGGCGCTTTTCGAGCGCATCGTCTCCCATTTGGGACACTGCAATATCGATATTCGACGGGCCTATCTCGATACGTTTGATGACGGATCGGGCGATGTGGTCTCGTTGTTTAACTTTTTTGTCAAAATTCCGGACTGTCATTCGCCTAAGATGGCCGAAACAGGCTGGGCAGAACTGCGCCACGATTTGCAGCGCCTCAACTATATTCATGACGCCGCCATACAGATAGCCCATACCTTCGCTAATGTCTCGCTGACCCAAGCCGAAATCATGATAGCCTTAAGCCATCTTATTCATCAACCGTTGTCGAAGAAGGATGCGCAGATGTTTACCCGCGAGCGTATCCTCAGGGGAGCCACTCAAAACCTTGATATCACTTTGCAAGTAATTAATCTGTTTTTGCAGCGATTTTCGCCGACAGACGAGGCTGTCTCCTACCCACAGGATGCAGAGAGACTGGCCGCATCAATAATCCATGAAATCGACAATGCCGATGATCGGCGCATCTTGCTGACAATGTTTCAAGCCGTCGTCACCACGTTGAAGACGAATCTCTATCTTTCTCATCGCTCGGCCCTGTCTCTGTGCTGTGATCCGGAATGGTTGATGACCGAGGATCGCCCCCAGAAACCTCTTGGTGTCTTTTTTGTACACGGCCAACAGTTTGACGGTTTTTATGTTCGATTTCGAGATGGTGCGCGGGGCTGTATTCGCGTTGTTTGCCCTCGGAGCGTAGAACATTACGCTTTAGAAAGTGAACGTCTGTATGACGAGGCTTACAATCTGGCGTACGCCCAGCAGTTGAAAAACCAAGATATTTCTGAAGGCGGGGCCAAAGGCGTGCTGTTGGTTCAACCCGATGCCGCGCCGGATTGCTGTGGAAAGGCTTATGCCGATGCCCTGCTCGATGTGATTACGTCCGACAGTGAGACTCGGCAATGGATTAAAGGATTATTACGACCCCCCAGAATTACTGCATTTAGAACCGGCTGAGAATATTTCGACCCATCTCATTTTTAAGGTGTCGAATGCGTCGACCACCCTGGCGATGAGGCGCTGTTGCGTTTGGTAAGACTTACGCCGTTCGAGACCTAAAGGTTTCCGAAGTCATCTATCAAGCAAAATTTTGTCTCATTTGTAAGGGATTTTCAGGTTCAAGGATTTCATCACCTAACAAGATAGATTGGTAAGCATTTAATGAGCGCCGTGAACCTTTGCGGCGCTTTTTGTTTGCTGCGTCTGCGCCAAACTCACCTAAGAATTATCCCCGGTTTATCAGCCATATTGTTTTTTCATCCTTAATTCGTTTATAATCGAAGGGGGCGCTGGGCCCATACGATGGGGAAACTGTTTTAACCACGAATTACACAAATGAACACGAATACAATAATAAAATTGGTGAAAATTCGTGCAATTCGTGGTTCATTTTATCCCTTCGTACGCAATCCCATCTTACGGACCCCGTGCCATCGAAGGGCTATATCCTGATAATAGGGTAACTTCATGACACGCATCCAGAAAATTGTGATTATCGCGCTCGCCGGTGTGGCTCTGCTTATACTGGGGGGATTAGTCTGCTCGGCTGCCTTTTTCTTTTTGGGGTCAAGCCGGCAGCCCGATGGCCGGGCGCAGGCTGTGGCTCAGCCAATACCGGCACCACCCTCTTCCGTGGAGCCAGCCACCCCTACGCCTGCGCTCACCCCCATCCCGGAACCGTCGCCTACGCCTGAAGCATCAACCACGCCGGAACCCACGCCAACCGCTACGTTAGTCGTCACCGTTACGGTGCCCGCCAGCCCAACGCCCACAAGGGCCCATTGTGAAGACACAATCAACAATTTTGAGGCCAGTGGGGTTATCTCAAATGAAGAGGTTAAAGCGTATCTGCGCCGCACGCTGCCTCACGAGCATCTTGATAATTGCCGGGAAATTCGATATGTGCCTTTGGCCGCGGCAGCCCACGGCACGGCTATTAGCGGCAGCTTCATTCCGGTCTATCGGGAGATTTTTGTCTACAGCCACCCGGCCAGTCTCAACGGTGTTGACGATCTTTTAGATACGCTGGTTCACGAAGTCGGCCACAACGTGCATTATAACATCCGCCGCGACAACTTTGATCTCGATGTTACCTGGTCGGCGCTGCATCAAGCCAGCTTTAAATCGGCTCAGGAAACAGGCTTGGGGTTTGTGTCGACCTATGCCCAAACCAATAAGTTCGAAGATTTTGCGGAAACGTATATGGCCTACGTCCGCTATCCGGATGTGTTGAAAACGTATAATTTTGATAAATATAGTTTTATGAAGGATGAAGTGTTTAACGGTTTTGAGTATGCGCCCTGAGCAGCTGTGCGAGATTGGTCCAATTTTTGCTGCTGGTTGAAAAAGTGGCTTCTAGAAGCAGACTGCTTTGCTGGTAATGCAACGCTGCTAAGGAAATTGGACCAATCTTAGGCTTGCGCCGTAACACAAATTATTGACGACAGGTTGCTCTCGGTGCTAGAATGGGAAAAATATTTCTAGGTTAAAGTGCTATGTTATTTACAATTGATATCGGCAATACCAATATTACCTTTGGCTTGTATGATAGAAAACAAAGTCTGCGGTATCACTGGCGCATCAAAACCGATCACGGTCGCCTGGCCGATGAATACGGTATTATTATCTTGGGCTTGCTGCGTCACGAAAAGCTCGATTTTCAAAACGTTCGGGGTGTGGCGATGGCCAGCGTCGTACCGCCCTTAACCCCTGTTTTTGAGGAGATGATCGAAAAGTATATTCGCCAAAAACCGCTGGTGGTCGGGGTGGGCGTAAAAACCGGCGTCCAAATTCGCTACGACAGCCCGCGTGATGTGGGGGCCGACCGTATTGTTGATGCGGCTGCCACCTACAATATGTACGGCGGCCCGGCCTGCATTGTCGATTTTGGCACGGCGACTACCTTTGATGCCATCTCTGAAAAGGGTGATTACCTGGGTGGCGCTATCGCTCCCGGAGTGGGTATCTCTGCCGAGGCGCTTTTTAGCCGTACCTCTAAGCTGCCCCGGGTCGATCTGGTGCGGCCGCCGCGGGCTATCGGCTCCAATACGGTTCACGCCATTCAAAGCGGAATGCTTTATGGCTATGTCGGTCTGGTCGAAGGGATGGTGTCGCGCTTTAAGGCCGAGTTGGGCGACAATATGCGCGTTATCGGAACCGGCGGTTTGGCCCAGACCATCGCGCAAGAAACAGATGTCATCGAAATTGTCAATCCGTGGCTCACACTAGAAGGACTGCGTTTGATCTGGGAGATGAATCAGTGAGCCGTCCCGGTGTATTTTATCAAAAGCGGATCGTTTTGGGCGTAACCGGTGGCATCGCTGCTTACAAGGCGGCGACAGTATGTAGTCGCTTGGTACAGGCCGGAGCATGGGTTGACGTGGTGATGACCGAGGCTGCGCAAAAGTTTATCTCACCGCTGACATTTCAGGCGTTGACACATCGGCCGGTCTACACCGATATGTTTCACATCCCCGATGGTAATAATATTCCGCACATTGTTCTGGCCGATTCAAGCGACCTTCTGATTATCGCCCCGGCAACCGCTAACACCATCGGCAAAATGGCCAATGGTTTGGCCGATAACCTTCTCACGGCCATCGCCATGGCCACGCCTGCTCCTATTTTACTCGCTCCGGCGATGGAAACCGATATGTGGCAGCATCCGGCTACCCAAAGCAATATAACCAAACTCCGAGAGTGGGGTGTTGAGGTCGTCGGTCCGGCAGCCGGTCGACTGGCTTCGGGCGCAATGGGTCAGGGTCGATTAGTTGAACCCGATGAAATTGTGGGAGCCGCGCAGATGGTTTTGGCCCGGCAGGGTGACTTGGCCGGCAAACACGTGGTGGTTTCCGCCGGCGGCACCCGCGAGGCTATCGATCCGGTGCGGTTTGTAAGCAATCATTCCAGTGGAAAAATGGGTTATGCCATCGCTGAAGCAGCACGCGATCGAGGGGCCAGGGTGACGCTCGTTACCTCGGCTGTGCTGTCGGCTCCGTTTGGGGTAGAGGTGGTGCAGGTTGATTCGGCGCGAGAGATGCTTGCTGCCGTTTTAGAAGCCACAGAACAGGCTGAGGCGCTTGTTATGTCGGCTGCCGTGGCTGATTTTCGACCGATGTCGGTGGCCGAGCAAAAGATTAAAAAGAAGGGCGATAGCGGCGGTATGGTGCTCGAGTTGGTGCGCAACCCCGACATCTTAGCCGAGGTAGCAGCCAGAAAATCGTCCGGAAGCGGGCCTCAAGTCACGGTCGGGTTTGCGGCAGAGACAGAGGATTTATTGGCCAATGCCCAGTCGAAGCTGGAGCGTAAAAAGCTCGATTTGATAGCCGCCAACGATGTGACGGCAACCGATGCCGGGTTTGCCGTCGATACCAACCGGGTTACGTTACTGCGTATCGACGGTTCTGTAGAAGAACTGCCTTTAATGACCAAGCGAGATGTTGCTGACGCTATTTTAGATCAGGTAGTGCAGCTCTTGGCCACTCGTACCAGGGCATAAGCGATTAGCTTGTCGCTCGACCATACCCCATTTCATCCATCACTGAGATCATATCTTTGAGGCTGGTAACCTGATCCTGCAAGTTTTCATCGAGACGCTGCAGGCGGTTATCCTTAAAATTACCCCTGGCCGTAACTAACAACATTTCCGCGTGTGTTGCGCCTAAATCAGAAGCGATTTTTTGAATTCTCAATTCAGCCTGGGTTTGAAAAGATTGCAACTCTTGCAGAGCTTGCTGATGTTTACGCTTGCTTCTTAACAACGCTTTAATGGATGAGGCATCTTCATCGGTAGCATTTAATAATTGGCGATGAAGTTTTTCAATTTCAAAGCGAAACTGTCGAATTTCGCGGTTAAGATTGCGTTGCTCATACAATTTTTTCAAAGCCAGTTCAAGACGGGTAAGATTAGCCAACCATTCATCTACCGGTTTTACAATCAGCGTCAAGCGATCTTGCATCGGTCCAACCGGATGTTGTTGAGCGGTTTTCTTGATGAGGCTAGCATAATGGCGCGCTTCACGAAGAGAACGTTTGACCGCAATCGGGGTGTTGGCGGAACTGGCTATGGGCGTGTCAAAGAGCGCTCTAATAACAACACTGAAGATTTTTAACAGGAGTGACGTAGAAATATATAAAGTTCCAAGCAAAACTGCCAGAGCTAAAAACACAAGCAAAGCGAGTACCAAAAACGGCATAGTATTTATTCCCTTCCCAAATTATGAATTCATGCCAAAGTGAATAAAATTATAGCACAAAAGTCCGAATACTCGAAAAGGAGGAAAAATGGTCAACGATTAAACGCTGTTTTTTGTTCCAACTTTAGACCTAGTCGTAATCGGTCTAAAGTCTCATGACACGGGGGGTGCTATAACTTATACTGACAAAGTACCTTAGTTGTATACGTAATACTCCGCTAAAAGTTTCTTGATATTTCAGAATTGCTCACCTGCTTGCCTCGCATTATTTCATTTTTTGACAACCTGTGCTTTTTGTGGCTGCCACAGTACTATTTTTACAACAGTGAAAGATTGGTTACAATAGCCATCACAATAAAAGATGGGTTACGATAACCACGAGATTAACACTAACTTTTAAAGGGAGTAGTGAGTTTTTGAGTATGTTTAAAAAAATAGGGAATGAATTACAAATTATATTGACACTGGCATTTGCAATAGTGGTTCTACTATTTTTGTCAATGAGTGTTCGTGTCAATCCTGGCCCCGAATTAGGGGCCGCTCCAACAGCCACAGCTCCGGTCTTGGATAAAGAAGCGTTTCGCGAAAAAGTGATGGCTGAGTTTGGCATAACGGAGCAAGATGTTCAAGCTGCGGCAGCAAATTTAAGTGTAACTATTTCTCCAACTAGCGTTAATAGGCAGCCAGGGAGTTCCGTAGCGTTTACGGTTAATATCAAAAATAACGCTGCTTCTTCGGTTGCTTACATCTTTTTTGAGTCCCAGTTTCCTAACGAGTTCCAAGTTAATAGTTATAACTTTCCCAGTGGTAGCTCTCCTGTTAATGATGGCGCTACAACATGGTTTATTCCGAACTCAATCGCAGCAAACGGTACATTTTCGATTATCGTTAATGGTACGGTTGCAGCAGACAGTTGTGCCGGGTCTGATGCTTATATTGCCCGGGTTTATCGATTGTTTGAAGAAAATAATGTCAAGCAAGCCAGTAGTACGCTCAATGTTGTTAATGCAGATGCGTGTGGCGACCTATACCTTCCCCTCTTAAGCAGATACCCAACGCCTACGCCCGTACCAATCCATTATACTGAAGATTTCTCCGATGATGATCACGACTGGCCTGTTGGTGATTTTGACATTGATGACGATGATGAAGAAGATTGTTCAGCTAGGCGTGAAAATAGCAGATACGAGGTTACTGTTGTTGAGGATGAAACCTGTTTCTTCCCGGCACCCAGTGATGCCGAGAAAAGAGTAGGTACATTTGAAGTGGAATTTACCCGCGATGGTGATAGCGACAGCGACGAATTTGACGCCGGTATTTACATTGATGGCGAAGGTGGTGATGAATTTTACCTCTTCAGAATTGAGTATGAAAAAGATGATTGTGAATATCGACTTTTCCGTGACGACAGCAGCAAGGCCAACGGCGGTTGTGATTCGCAAAGCAACGGTTACAGATCGACCAATAAGCTAACCGTTTCGCGCGATAGTAACGGCAAAATCACCGTATATTTGAATGACCAGCAGCTAAGGGTTTATAATGATAGTTCACCGCTTGGTGGCCGGGGAACCGGGGTTTATGTTCGTGAAACCGCCAACGATGGGAAAATTATTGTTAACTTCGATAATTTCAGGGTCCTTAATTAGGAATCTGTAATTACTACATGTGCTAAATACCCAAAAGGAGTTGGTCAATCGACCCGCTCCTTTTTTGTTTAGCTGCTATTTTCCATCCCATTCCCCCCAATTTTTAAAAATCTCTACTTAGGAGTAACATATATAGCCGAGTAAGAAAATTACTAAAACCCTATCTTAATGCATTATCAACAAAAGTTGATGCGTTCTATAAACTATTTCTGAGGGAGGATAAATAATCATGAGTAACTTAGTAAAAGTTGCAGTCACCGGTGCCGCTGGACAAATTGGTTATGCAATGCTTTTTCGTCTAGCTGCCGGCGAGGCCTTTGGCCCCGATACCCGTGTAGCATTGCATCTGCTGGAAATCCCTCCGGCGCTCAAAGCCGTTGAAGGTGTCGTCATGGAACTGAATGACTGCGCTTTCCCGTTGTTGGATGATGTTGTCATTACCGATGACCCCAACGTGGCTTTCGATGGCGTCAACTGGGCGCTGTTGGTTGGCGCTAAACCACGCGGTAAAGGCATGGAGCGCGGCGATTTAATTCGCGAAAACGGCCCCATCTTTACCGGCCAAGGTAAAGCCTTAAGCCGCGCCGCCAGCGATCTGCAAGTGCTGGTTGTCGGCAACCCGGCCAATACCAACGCGCTTATTGCTGCAAACAATGCCGATGGCGTACCCATCGAGCGTTTCCAGGCCATGACCCGCCTCGACCAAAACCGGGCCTATGCTCAATTGGCCGAAAAAGCCGGCGTCACGGTTAATGATGTCAGCAACGTCACCATCTGGGGCAACCACAGCGCTACCCAGTATCCGGATGCTGAGAATGCTAAGATCAACGGCAAGCCGGTTTACGATGTCATCGGTCACCATGACTGGCTGCGGGGTGAATTTATCAGCACTGTGCAAAAGCGTGGTGCAGCCATCATCGCCGCCCGTGGCTCTTCATCAGCCGCCTCGGCTGCTAACGGCGCAATCGATCACGTCAAGAGCATGGTCAACAAAACGCCGGAAGGTCACTGGTTCTCATCCGCCGTTCCTTCTGACGGCAGCTACGGCATCGCTGAAGGCATTATTTTCTCGTACCCCATTACCAGCGATGGTCAGGGGAACTACAGCATTGTGCAAGGGTTATCAATGAGTGACTGGGCTAAAGAAAAATTGGCCGCCACAGAAGCGGAACTTCGCGACGAACGAGAAACCGTTGCTGACCTGTTGAAGTAATTGAAGATGTAACGATTGGGGAGCCCAAAGATTTCTTTGGGCTCCTTTTCTTTCAAGCCTATGAAAACATTGATTATTGGTTCCCGCCGCTCACAATTAGCCCAAATCCAGTCCCACCTTATCCGCCGGCAGCTTTTGGATGCCTGGCCGGATCTCCAAATAAAGATTGAACTTATTGATACGCAAGGCGATCTCAACAGAAAAGATCCGCTACCCGCTATTGGGGGTAAAGGATTGTTTACCATTGAACTGGAAGAGGCGTTGCGCCGGCGTAAAATCGATTTAGCCGTCCATAGTCTAAAGGATCTGCCGATTGAAGATAGTGCCGGGTTAACTGTCGTGGCCATTTCGCAACGTGCGCCCACCGCTGATGTATTTGTCTCTCGGGTAGCGAGTCGCATAGAAGATTTACCACAAGGCGCGGTTGTCGGTACCAGCAGCCTTCGGCGAGCGGCTCAAGTGCTGGCTTTGCGCCCCGACCTGTCGATTAAAGATATTCGGGGTAATGTCGATACCCGACTGCGCAAGCTGGACGACCCGGTTTTGGGTTATGATGCCATTCTCTTGGCCCAGGCCGGATTACGTCGATTGGGCTACCAGCTTGATTACGCCCATCCGATAGCTGAGTCTACATTTTTGCCGGCACCGGGTCAGGGTGCATTAGCCGTGCAAGGTCGAGCTGATGATCCTGACACAACCGCTTATTTGCAGATTTTAGATGACGCCGATACGCGAGCCGCGGTCACAGCCGAACGGGCTTTTTTAGGTGGCCTGGGCGGTGGTTGTTCTTTACCGGTCGGTGCTTTGGCTACGGTTAATGATGGTCAGCTTTTCTTAAAAGCGATGGTAGCTGACCCCGGCGGTAAGCGGGTGATAACCGTAGCCGGCGAAAGCACACGTGATCGCGCTGAAGAACTCGGCCAACAGTTGGCCGAGCAATGTTTGGACCAAGGGGCTGAAGCGTTACTGCATATCTAATGCCTTCCTGACCGACTGTACAGAAATTTCCAATGACCAAACAAGGTGCACTCTATCTGGTTGGAGCCGGACCCGGCGATACCGGCCTTATAACCGTAAAAGGGCTGGCCTTACTGCGTGAGGCCGATGCTATTGTCGCCGATCTCTTGGGCCAGGCCAAGCTCATTCAAGAGGCCAATCCTGCGGCTGAACGCTATGATATTGGTAGCCGCCAACGCGGTAAAAAAAAGCCGCAGCAGGACATTACCCAATTGCTATTGGATTTGACTCGGCAGGGTAAAACGGTAGTTCGTTTATGGGAAGGCGATCCGTTTGTCTTGGGTCGTGCTGCGAAAGAAATGGCAGCCGCTCTTGAAGCCGGTATTCGAGTGGAGCTTGTGCCGGGCGTTACCAGTGCCATTGCCGCTTTAGCGTATGCCGGTGTGCCGGTAACCGATTGGGATTATGGAGCTGATTTTGCTATTGTGAGCGGCCATGCCACCGGTGCCGCACTCCAACCCAATTGGAAAGCCTTAGCCGGAGTCAGGACGGTTATTATTTTGATGCCGTTCGAAAGATTAGGTGCTATTACGGCCAAGCTTCAAGCGGCCGGCCGTTCACCCGATACTCCTGCATTGGTTGTTCAAAATGGAACGCTGCCAACCCAAAAACATAGGCTAGCTACCCTCAGCACCGTTGCTGATTTGGTCGATTACCGAAAGAATGCTCCGCTGACTATTGTGGTTGTCGGTGACATCGTCACCTTGGCTGATAAACTCCATTGGTTTGAACCTGACCGTACACCGCTGCTCGGAAAGCGTGTCTTAGTAACCCGTCCTACCCATCAAGCTGCCGATTTTATGGCAACTCTGCGCAGCTTAGGAGCCGAACCCATTTCGTTTCCCACCATTGAAATTCAGTCGGCCGAAGATACCCGACCGCTCGATGCTGCCATTCTGCGCCTGGCCGAATATCGCGCTAAGTTGGATCTGCCGAACCGGCACCAGCATCGTCCTCAGCCGCCTTATCAATGGTTGGTATTAACCAGTGCCAACGGCGTTACGGCTTTTTGGCAGCGTGTAGCGCATCTCGGTCTTGATGCTCGCTGCTTAGCGTCTGTCAACATTGCCGCTATCGGCCCGGCTACAGCGGCTACACTGCTCGATTACGGCATCAAAGCCGACTTAATTCCGGAGGTATATACGGCGGAAGGTGTGCTGGAAGCTTTTGATGAACTGGGGGCTGTGGCCGGCCAACGGTTTTTGCTGGCTCGGGCCGATATCGCGCGCAAAACGCTGGCCGAGGGGTTACAACAGCGGGGTGCTTGGGTCGATGAATTTGCTGCCTACCGTACCGTTCCGGTCGAAGGTAAGCAACCTCCACCGGTGGTCGATATTGTGACATTTACCAGTTCGTCTACAGTACAGGGATATGTTAATTGTCTCGATGGACAAAACCCGGCTAAAATGCTCAAGGACAGTCAGGTTGTGTGCATCGGCCCGATTACAGCGGCGACGGCTGAAAAATTGGAGGTACCTGTTTATGCCGTGGCTGAGGAGTACACTATCGAGGGGATAGTGGAAGCGCTTAAAATCCACGCCGAACGTCAAGCGTAGACTGTTGTAAATCTTTAAAGTTAAGGTGCGCCCCGCATGGTGCAAACCACTTTTGGAAGGTGATTATTATGAATATCGAAAAATCCGTTAAGCTTTTCGAGGAAGCTCAAAAAGTTATTCCCGGTGGTGTTAATTCACCGGCTCGAGCCTTTGGCGCGGTAGGTGGCCAGCCTATCTTTATCGATCACGCCGAAGGGGCATTTATGTGGGATGTCGATGGCAACCGTTATGTGGACTATGTACTGAGCTGGGGGCCATTGATTTTAGGTCACGCCCATCCTGATGTTGTCGCAGCCGTACAAAAATCGGCCACGCGAGGCACCAGTTACGGTGCGCCAACGGCTATCGAAACGGAGTTGGCCGAACTGGTGTGCGAACTCGTACCCTCGGCGGAGCAGGTGCGCTTTGTTAACTCCGGCACCGAAGCGACGATGAGTGTGCTGCGACTGGCCCGCGCTTACACCGGACGCGATAAAATTATTAAGCTCAAGGGTAACTACCACGGCCACGCTGATTTCTTACTGGTCCAGGCCGGTTCTGGTGTAGCGACGCTTGGTTTACCGGATAGTCCGGGTGTACCTGCCGGCGTTACGAAAGATACGCTGACAGCACCGTACAACAATTTAGAGGCCATCGAGACCCTCTTTAAGCAATTTGACAATGAGATTGCCGGTATTATTCTTGAGCCGGTAGCCGGTAATATGGGGCTTATTCCTCCTGTGGATGGTTATTTAGCCGGTTTGCGTAAACTATGTACGCAGCATGGTGCGCTTTTAATCTTTGATGAAGTGATGACCGGTTTTCGGGTAGCGATTGGTGGAGCACAAGAATATTTTGGCGTGACACCGGATTTAACGGCGTTGGGGAAGGTGATTGGTGGTGGTCTGCCGGTGGGCGCATATGCTGGTCGCAAGGATATTATGCAGACGGTTGCTCCGGCCGGGCCGATGTATCAGGCCGGTACTTTAAGCGGTAACCCTCTGGCGATGACCGCGGGATTGACGACTCTAAAAGGCTTGCAAAAGCCCGGCGTTTTCGAAGCGCTTGTAACCAGTACGACCAAACTTTCTGAGGGGATTAGCGCTGCTGCCGAAGCCGCCGGTATATCAATTTATCCGACCCAGGCCGGCGCAATGTTTTGCTTCTTTTTTAACGACGGACCGGTTATCGATTGGGAAACGGCTTCGAAGAGCAATTTGGAGCTATTCGCCAAGTTTTTTCACGCTATGCTTGAGCGGGGTATTTACTTTCCTCCGTCGCAATATGAATCGTGGTTTTCATCGGCGGCTCATACCGATGAGGCTATTGTGGCTACTATTCAGGCAGCGCAAACAGCGTTTCGTGAGATTGCGGCGTAAATTACGTTACCCCGCTTCTTTCCGATGTGTAGCGTTCGTATAGCCGATTAGCTACAATTGTCTTGAGCCGTTCCATCGCCCGATAAATGTCGGTGAAACTATTGTAAAGCGGCGCAATACCAAATCGAATATTATCCGGTTCACGAAAGTCGGGGATGACCGTCACGTCAGGTGCTTCGGCTTCAATAAGGGCGCGGTTCATGCGATAACCCTCAGCGTGCCGCAGCGACACATGGGAGCCGCGCTGATCAGCCTGTTTCGGCGAGCCGATAGTAAAACCGAGGGGTGTCAACCACTGTTCTGCCAGAAAAATCATATATTCGCTTTGGTGGATGCTTTTAGCTCGCAGCCGGTTGATGCCGGCTTCTAGCAGGAGATTGACGGCTGGTTCAATTGCTTTAAGCGAGAGTATGGGCGGCGTACCGACCCAAAAACGGCGAATATCGGATGCAGGGGTATATTCTAAGTTAAAAGCAAAGGGATTTGCCGCACCCAACCAACCCCACATGGGAGACTCTAACTCTGTTTGTAAATCCCGACGCACATAAAGAAAAGCGGGTGCGCCGGGACCTCCGTTGAGATATTTGTAGGTGCAGCCGATAGCTAAATCGGCACCGGCCTCATGTAGATTAACCGGCACTGCCCCCACTGAATGACTCAAATCCCATAGCATCAATGCCCCTGCCTGGTGAGCCTGCCGGGTTACCGCAGCCATATCGTACATGAAAGCACTTTTGAAAGCCACATGTGTTAAACACACCAGAGCCGTATGGGTATCGATGGCGGTTTTTACAGCTTCCGGTGTAATAGTCATGGAATCGATTGATGGGATAAGCTCCAATTGATGCTTCTGCCCGAGTAGATCGATGGCCCCTTGAAGAATATACAAATCTGACGGAAAGTTGAAGATATCGCTAACTATTTTTGTTCGGTCGGGTTTGGCACGTAAGGCGGCAATTACAAGCTTAAAGAGATTGACCGAGGTTGAGTCGGTTACAATGACTTCATCCGGTTCAGCGCCAATAAGTTCGGCAATCTTTTTTCCCAATTCCAATGGAGTCTGAATCCAGCCTTCGTTCCAACCGCGAATAAGGCGTCGACCCCAATCCTGTTCAATTGCATGCTGCATAACACCGACGGTACTTTTAGGTAACCGTCCTAGCGAATTTCCATCAAGATAAATCAAATTTGGATCATCGCTTACAAATGCATCTCGAAAGTGAGCCAACTCATCTTGGGCATCTAACGTCTGAGCCAGTTCAAGCGTTGTGTTTGAAAATTGCATAAGGGCATCTCGGCGCAGCTATGTAGGACTCGGTAAACTGTCGAGTTGAGCTTTTTCAGCGTCAGAGAGTTTAATGACAATAGTTTTGATGGTTTCGTTCAGTTGGGATACGCGGTTAGCTCCGATAATAGCCGAGGTTACTGTCGGATTGGCTAATATCCAGGCCAATGCGATTTGAGCGATAGTGGCATCGTGGCTTTGAGCAATATCTTCCATTGCATCAATAATATCGAAGCCCTCTTTGTTTAGGTAAGGTATCATTCGGTCATTACCATAGCCGCGACTCTGCGCTGGGATTTCGCCGCTCCGCTTATATTTGCCGGTAAGAAAACCACCGGCTAGCGGGCTGTAGGGGATAACGCCTAGATTTTCGTCACGAGCCAAACCCATCAGTTCGTTTTCATACTCAGCGCGATGAACTAAGTTGTAATGCGGTTGAATCGACTCATAAGCCGGTAGATTATGCCTGGCGCTTGTTTTGAGCGAATCACGTAGTTGAGAAGGGGTGTGGTTAGAGCAGCCAATGTAGCGAACTTTTCCCTGAGATATCATGGCTTCGTAGGCCCGCAGCGTTTCTTCTATGGGCGTGTTTTCATCGGGCCAGTGGCTTTGGTATAGATCGATGGTTTCAACTTGAAGGCGTTTCAGACTATCTTCAACAGCTCGCATTAAATGTTGGCGGCTAAGCCCTTCACCGTCGGGGCCATCCCACATTCGGCCTCGGGCTTTGGTGGCAATAATAATTTTATCTCGAACCTGCCGCGACGTAAGCCAGTCGCCAATCCAGGCTTCGGAAACGCCACCGTCGTTGTTGTCGGCCCAAAAACTGTAGATGTCAGCCGTATCGAAAAAATTTATCCCGTGTTCAAAAGCGTGATCCATCATAGCAAAGGACGCCTCTTTGTCGGCTGTCCAGCCCATCGTCATCGTCCCTAAACACAATTGGGATACATTTAAATCGGTTTTGCCTAATTTTTGATATAACATTCGTAATTTTCACCTCGTTGTGTATAGTGATAAAGAGCTTACCGGCAAATAGACCCGGCTGCAATTTGTCGCGAGAGTATAGCACGGATTAAAATGGAAGTCATGTTGCCGATATTTTTTGAGACGGCTTTGGATAGAATATGGAAAGGAGTAGCGACAGAGGCTTTTACAGAGTTAGAATGAAACGATAGGGTTTTTACCATGAAAAATTTGGGGAATTTTACAACACATTCGGGCAAAGAGGTTACGTTTCGATACATTCAGAAAAGTGATGCGGGTCTTCTTGTCGATTTATTTAACCAATTGACGTTCGAGTCAAAGCGGTTACGGTTTCATCTTTATACCGAAAAAATCCCCAAAGAGCGGATTTGGAAAGAGGCGGTAGCCCTATCGACCTTGGATCCGCAACTGCAAGTTGCTGTTGTCGCCACCATAATAGAAGCGGATGGGCAAGAGCATGCGGTTGCCGTAGCCCGATTTGCCAGAGCCTCAGTGGATGATGCCGAAGCGGAAGTGGCGGTTGTTGTCAGAGATGATATCCAACGAAATGGTTTGGCTCGTAAGCTGTTTGAAATATTGACCAAAGAGGCCTGCTCGATGGGGATTACCCATTTTGTGGGCTGGGTTATGGCTGAAAATGTTCGTTTGATGAAGCTTATAGAAAAATTAGAGGTTCCCGTCGAGTCCGAAATTCGCTACGGACAGCGGAAGATACGGATTCCCATTACCTAGCGGTAGCCTATAGAGATACCCTTAAGAGTCAGTGTCTTTCAAAAATTCGGCAACCTGGTCGGGAAAGGCGCGGGCACTGATCGGCTTGGAGATAAAGCCGTCACAGCCATAGGCTTGGGCCATCTCTCTGGCTGTATCTTCCGGCCAAGCCGTAACGGCTACTATTGGGATATTGGCTAATTCCGGCGTTCGTTTAAAGAAAGCTACAAGCGTCTGCCCGTCGATATCAGGTAACCCCAAATCAACCAGAATAATATCAGGAATTTCATCGATAGCAGCTTGTAGTCCGCTTTCGCCATCATTGGCATGGATAACATTGTGATTGCGCGCTTCTAAAATTCGCCTTGCTAACAAAGCATTCTGTTCGTTGTCTTCGACCATTAATATCTTGCTAATGATGGCACCTGCGTTATTCTTATACAATTTGTATTTTGTTCAGTATATCATGTTCAAGAAAAAGGTAAAAGTTTGAAAAAACTTTTATTCGGTATCAATGCCGGGCCAGCCAAATTTCTTGAAATCCACCCTTCCTTTCTCATCAAATACAACACCCTCCGCTTCTAAAATTTGGCGTTGGAGCGCACTACCTATTCCCCCGGAACGCAGGCTGATTTTGCCCTGACTGTTTATCACGCGCTGCCAGGGTACATTGCTATGGGGATCAAGCGCGGCAAGCGCGTAGCCCACCATTCGTGCCGTGCAGCCGTCCACAAGGTTAGCAATTTGACCGTACGTCGCTACCTGTCCGGCGGGAATGTGCCGGATGACAATGTACACGCGTTCATAAACGGGAATTTCAGGCGGTAGATCCATGAGCTTATTTACGGCTCCTCTGTTTCAATGGCATCAGGCGAGAGAAAGGTGAAACTCCGCTGCATAGGGTTGAACCAGACCAGGGCCGCATCATAAATATCGGCCGGGGCGGTGAAAACAATTTTATGCATTTGACCTTTGTTAACTGCCGTAATAACCGATCCGGCGATTTCACGTTTCGCATCATCGGTGTAGAGAAAATCGATTGTTGCGCCGGTTACCTCAGCTACGGGAAATTCTTCAACAGGCAGACTTCGCACCGAGTCGTAGGTGGCCGATAAATCCTCAATATGCTTTTGGGCCGCTTTTTTAGCTGCTTGCGAATCGACGGCCGCATTCGGCCAGCGAAATTTGCTGGCGGTAAAAATCATATCCGTATCCGTATGACCGACAGAAATAACGTTTTCTTGCTGCTCTAGAATATCCCAATCATCCGCATAAAGAAATCCAAACTCCTGGCTCTTTGGGCCAATAAGCACCCATTCCGGCTCGCTCGTTGGCAGAACAGGCGGTATTTCAGGTTCGGTATTCATGGGGGTAAAGGTATCGGCTAACAGTTTTAATTGAGCGCTCGTGTTTTGCCAAATAGCTTCGGGTGCACTCATATGGATGACGAAAACGATCGTATCTTGCTGCATAACACGGACTTCGCTTGTGGTTAGACCTAAATTGGGGTCGACCGAGGAAAATTGAGCAATAACTGTACCGTCAGGCTCAGTTCGCTGGCTGATCGGTTGAAAATCAACCTGTTCATTAAAGAAGTTTTGGGCGACAAAAGTAACCAGATATTGGTTGAGTTGCTCTTCGGTATAGGGCTGTCCGACATCCTTGAATACAACACTATATCCGGCGCGATCCTCCGGCTCCAAAATAATGACGCCGTCCGGACGTTCAACAACGTCCCATGTGGCCGGATGGCGCAGCGAGAAACGGTTGGTAGAATGCGTATAGTTTTCCAGCGCCGTCGTGTCGAGCACCAACGGTGGCGGCGTATCGGCTACGGTCGCGGCTGGCGATAAAACGGGCGTTGGATTGACATCACCACGACTGCACGCCGGTAACATCCATAAAACGATAACACATAGAATTAATCTAGCAGGAATACCATGATTGCCAAACGGTTGACGTTGCATACGGAGTTTTTTACAGAAACTTTCAAAAGAAAAAGCACCAGTGATGGTGCCTTTATCATCTTTCAAACGGATTGAATCTAAACAAAATCGGTAGAAAAGCGATAGCCAACCCCACGAACTGTGATGAGATATTTTGGCCTGCTTGGTGTTTCTTCAATTTTTTCTCGCAACCAGCGGATATGGACATCCAATGTGCGGGTATCGCCCATATAATCCGTTTCCCAAACCTCTTGCATAATCATACTGCGTTTAATGATTTGATTTTGGTGATCCAAAAGTAGTTGTAGCAGTTTGAACTCTTTAGGGGTTAACGGAAAACTTTGTCCGGCCCGAAGTACAGAATGTTTTTCCAGATCAACAGTTAATTGTGGCAATCGTACAAATCGATCTTTCTGTTTTTCAACAACTTGCTGAATACTGTGATCCAAATCTTGAAACTGTTCGACGTCGTTGATTATCATCGTATTATCAAGCGAAGAATCAGATTGCGTTCCGACCACCATAAACGGTACATCCAGATCATTTTTGGCAAGCGCTTCTTTAAAATCGATTACATTGAGACTATTGGCCGGATTTAAAACAATAATATTAGGCCACATCGACAATATTTTTTGGGCTGCCGACGTTGGTGTATGAGCTAGACAAACCTCGTAGCCTCCTTTTTCTAAACTGGTTAACAAAGATTTATCTTGGTCTATGCTATCGTTTTCGACCAGTAATATATGCATCGTAAAGTGTCCCCCCTCGACCATCGTTGCCTCTATTCTGAGAGACGAACGGTTATTATATTCAATTTCGGCCTGGATTGCAAAGCATTTAATATGGATAAAACGTGAAATGGATCATGCGTTCTGTTTCTGCTGTTACTTTAAATCGCTCATCTAAGCGATAACCACACAGCCACACAATGGTTTCGCCCGACGTCAAAAGCGGTATGCGGCTGCGATCCGCTTCCGGAATTTTTGTGTCGATCATAAAATTTTTAACTTTTTTACGATGACCTGACCCCAGAGGATAAAATCGATCGCCCGGTTGCCGACTTCGCAGCATCAACGGTTCCGCCACCTTAGCCGCATCGACAAAAGCCTCCCAGCGACTGGCTTGCTTGATCCGCTGCCATAGAGACGGCTTCAACGACAGCATTTCGCTGTGAAGATGCCAATCTGTAGAGGGCAAGTGAACGGTTCCCGGAACCTGTATTGCCAATGGCTGATTAACCAACAACTGCGGCTCCTCGACCTTTCGAAGCGCGGTAACTTCTTGTTCAAATCCAATGGCGATGGTTTGATAATCGAGCCGAACCAGAAGCCCGGTCGGTAGCATTATCTCGGCTCCGGTTCGGCCCTTCTCTAAAATTTCAATGACATTGTCGATATGCTCAAAGCTTATATTCAGCAGATTTCCCCGGATCTGCTGAATGGCTCGCCTCAAGGTCGCCCGCTTTAGAGCAACGGGTAGCTCTAGCCAGACTGCTCTCTGAAAGTCGATACGGTTTTTTGTACGGTCACTTATGATGGACGGCCAGGTTTGATCGACCTGATGTTCAATCAAGGCGACATCAGATGCAACACTCTTTGCTGTTCGGCACAGCAGTTGCCGGATGTTGGGATTGTACTGTTGTAAATAAGGCAGTAGCTCGTAACGAAGCCGGTTTCGAAAGTAGGCCGTGTCTTGATTGGAAGCATCGTAGCGCGGCTTGAGATTATGCATTTGACAATAGGCTTCTATGTCGCGGCGTGGTGTGTCGAGCAATGGTCGGATTAAAATGATTGCTGGCGATGCTGCGAAATCGACCGGTTCGGGCAGGTCGTGGGACAACTCGGCCATCGCAATTTTTGGCAGCATACCGCGCAAGCCGGTTAACCCACTGCCGCGCAAAAAATGCATAAGCACAGTTTCGGCCTGATCATCGGCGTTGTGGCCGACAGCAATGCGGTTAGCCTGAACCTTTTGGGCCACTTCCGCCAGAAATGCATAGCGAACTTGGCGAGCGGTTTCCTCGATAGACAGCTTTCTTTGCTCGGCTAAATCAGTCACAGGGAGCGCTGCGACAAAAAAAGGGAGTTGCCACTGAGCAGCGATCGCTTGTACAAATTGTGCTTCATGATCAGAGTCGGGGTAACGTAGTTGGTGGTTGAGGTGAGCCACAGTGGGCGGAGCAAGATGTAGAATGCGACAGAGTTGCTTCAAAACATGCAGTAGGCACAGCGAATCCGGCCCGCCGGAAACGCCGACGACAATCTTATCACCGGGTGTTAAAAGTACGTTTTTGCGACAATAGGCTTCAACCTGAGCCGATAAATCAAAAGCCACTATTGCCGTCTCATGTATTAGACGTTACAGCTAGTGCATCCGCAATCGCGTGAAGCTTATAGGCGTGCGAACCGGATAGGAACGTTTGGCGGGTTTCTTCAGATGCAACATGCTTTAGCAGCTTTTTCTCCATCGCTTGAGCCTTTGCCACAGCTTTGCCGGCCGCACTTGCATTATCGATACATTGATAGACATACGCTTGCTGAATGCAGACGGCGTAGTAGGTCAGTCGGCTAGCCGTTTCGTGGGCCATTTCTGCTGCCTGGCTCAAGGCTTCCAGTGCTGAGTCAAACCGCTGATGATGCGTTTCAATGATGGCTTGCAACCACAGTCCGCGTGCTATAAACTCTTTCATCTCGCTTACACCGGCTAAATTGAGGAGATCGTCCAGGCAGCTTTGGGCTTTGTCCCAAGCGTTGGTATCAATATAGGCTCGAATAAGCTGATAGAGAATCATGACTTCATCCGAGGTAAAGCCCATGTTATGAGCGTTGACCTGAACATTTTCCAGCTCGATCACTGCTTCATTCAGCCGGTTGAGATGCCGATAAGCGGTGCCGAGAATGGACTGCGATTTCATAACATATAAAGGCGAGCCAAGCTCATGCGCTAATTGAACGCTCTGTTCGGCCTGCTGCAAACCCTGTTCGGCCAACCCTACAGTTAAATCGGAGTAACCCATCCAGGCCAATCCAAGCGCAATCGAAGATTTTTGTTCTTGCTCTTTGGCTAATTTTAAGCCCTCTTCTAGCGTTTCGCGGGCCTCATCTATGTAGCCCTGGTAGAGAAAAGATAAGCCCTGGTAATATCTTATGAGCGGTATGCGATAAAAGTCACCCGATTTTTTGTGTAACTCAACCAGCTCTTGGGCCGTGTTTTGAGCTTTGCGATAATCCGCTGTGAAAACCTGCCCCATCAAGACGGAATAGAGCGAGCTCATAAGGCCGCTGCGATAACCCAGCCGCTGGCAGAGCGGAATAATATCTTCCTCGTAGCGTTCTAAGCTGGCTTTGATCTCACCTTGCTCTAGCATAACCTTGGCTAATCCGTCCTCAGCTGTCAGATAGGCCAGATCGTACTCAACTTCGGTGCTTAACTCGCTGGCTTCCCGGTAATACGCGGTAGCTGCGGTTAATTCTCCCATCTGATAATGGAAGTTGCCCAGTTGATTGAGCGTGTCGGCAATGCCCCTTTCATCGCCAACTTGACGGGCTACACCCAGCGCTTTCTGGAAATATTCTGAGGCCAGGGTAAAGTTGTGATGGCCGGCCTGAAGGGCACCGTTGCCGTTTAGAGCGCGCATTTGGGCCGATACGTCGTTGAGTTCCTCTGCTTTGGTCAGCATGGCCTCGTAATCTGCCATGGCTTCTTGCAGTTCGCCCAGGCGCGTGTAAATTTTGGCCCGTCCCTCATAAATCTCCAGCAGCGTTTTTTCATCCACCCGTGAACCAATAATGTCGGCTATTCTCAAGGCGTTGGTATAAAAATTTATCGCTTCTTGATTAGCAAACGATTGGATAGCCGCGACAGCCGCTCGCTGATAATAGCGCAAGGCCCGCTCCCAGGTTTCGCTCTTTTCATAATGCTCGGCAACCTTGGGCGCGTACTCTTCGCCCAAAAGCCAGTACTGACGCGAGAGATAATCACCAATTTGTTTGTGGATGAGCTGTCGCTGCTGGTGTAAAAGGGAATTGTAAGCCGTTTCATAGGTGAGAACGTGCTTAAACATATACTCCGATTCGTCATTTTCCCGTGGCGAGATTAAGTCGGCGATCTCAAGCTGTTCTAGCGCCTTTTCCAAAATTTCAGGCTCGTTAACAATCGGTTCTAAAATAAAGCGAGGGAAGACCCGCCCAATAACCGCCGCTATTTGAAGCACGCGCCGCACCGGCTCCTCTAGCCGGTCGATACGAGCCGTCAGAACGCCTTGCAGCGTGTTTGGTATTTCAATTTCGGTGACCGGCCGGGTAATCGCCCATTGGTCATCTGCCCGCTCGATAGCGCCCTCTTCAATCAGGCTGCGAATAACTTCTTCCAAAAACAAAGGGTTACCCTCGGCCCGATTAAGGAAAAGGGTTTCTACTTCCTCCGGCATCGGATCGATTTTGAGCAAATGGCGAATAACTTGTCGGCTCTCTTCCGAGGTAAGCGGCCACAGTATCATTTCCTGATAGCGCTCATTTAATTCATTGGCTGTGGTCGATTTTATCTGCCAGAAGGCGGTTCCCCGTTCCAGACGGGTTACGCAAATAATCAAGATGGGGTTGTAAACGGTCAGGGTAAACAGAAATTCAATTAACTGTACCGAGCTTGGGTCGGCCCAATGCAAATCTTCAAAGACCAGTACCAAGGGTTGGCGGGTGATTAAAGCTTCAACCCATTCACCCATCGCCACAAAAACGCGTCGCTGTAAAATTTGCGGATCGTTAAGCGGAATGTCGGCATCAGATCGACTTTCTAACTTAACACCCAGCATTGCTGCCAGATAAGGGATAACCTCATCCTTACGATGGCCGAACAGCTCGTCGCCCATCGCGGCCAATTTGAGCTTGACCTGGGTATCATCGGCGTTTTCCGGGAGTTGGAGATAGCTGTAGAGGATGTCGACAAAAAGCCGATTAGCAAAAGATTGCCGGTAAGCCAGCCCGCGCCCAAACAACCACAGCGACTCGTTCTCCTTTTCATTTTGCTGAACCGTTTTCATAACTTCAGTGACAAGCCGCGATTTGCCCAGTCCGGCATCGCCGGTAACGGTTACGATACCCCCCATGCCCTCATGCAAATTGCGATAGGCCGTGGTAAGTATCTTAACCTCGTCTTCGCGCCCGATGAGAGGGGCTTCCATACCGGTTAAACCACGCTGGGTCTGGCTTAAGTCGCGCGGTTCCTTCAATAGATAGGTTTTGAGCGGCTGCGCTTTCCCTTTTACCTGGATAGGATCACGCTCTTCAAAATAGAAAAGGCGGTTGGTTAAGTTATACGTATTTTCATTGACCAGAATTTCACCCCGCACCGAAGCCGACTCCAGCCGTGCCGCTACATTAACAGCATCGCCCATCACCGTGTAGGAGCGCTTGCGGTCAGTGCCAACCATACCGGCAATGACCATCCCGGTATTAATGCCCATATGAATACCCAGCGGTTTCGGCAGCGGAACCGGCGGGTTGGCATTGAATTTTTCAAGGCGTTCCATCATCGACAGCGCAGCCCGCAAGGCCAATTCCGGATCGTTTTCATGGGCTGTTGGTGCGCCAAACAGGGCCATAATTTCATCGCCAACATACTTGTCGATGTAGCCGTCGAACTCATAAATCGCTTCACTGAGTTCACTGAGAAGCTCGTTGATAAGGCGCACCACTTGTTCAACCTGAGCCGGGGTTGTGGCCGCATCGTTGAGCGCCGTAAAACCCGAAATATCGGCAAAAATAATGGTTACCTGCCGGCGATCGCCTTCCAACGGCGCGTTGATGATGGATGTAGATCGATCGGCAACTGTAATTTCAGCGCCGCACGAGCCACAAAAAGAATGGTCTGAGGGGTTCAGGAATCCACAGACGTCACATTTTAGTCTGGCCATATTTCTGGGATTCTTTCTGTACGTTAAGAATAGTTATAGTTTGATGATATTACATGCCTAAAGATATGTCAACGGGCTAATGTGGCTATGTGGCAAGAAATATTTTCAATTTGAGAGCAATTGTAGGCTGCTTGCAAATTGCCAACGACCCGAAAACTGGCGTCTTGCTTTAGTAGGACTCTGTTTGTAGGTTTCACCCCTTCTGTATGGTTCATTATCGCATAAAGCCTTAACATTGACAACACAAATCACCAACCAAACCCTGTTTTATGATAGAAAGTAAGCTTTTACACGTAAACTATTTCTAACTGTATGGCTTGTATATCCGAACAACATGGTTTATGATTTTTACATGTCTTACTATGAGACAGCATAAATAAATGTCAGGCCAACACAACTTAAAACTTGTCTGATCGCAACCGTACAACATTACCCACAATCCGGACATCGAACTCCTATGGCAACACGACTTTCTTTCGTCAGTCGCTGGTTAGGGTGGCAGCCAACGTCTGATCCCGTTTTTGATCACGCCACAGACAACAATCTCCTCATCGATCTACGTCAGGTCGTCAAAACCTATCAAACCCCCGCCGGCTCTTTTACGGCTTTAAAAGGGGTTGATTTGCAAGTAAAGCCCGGAGAATTTGTGGCCGTTATTGGCAAATCCGGCAGTGGTAAATCAACCTTGATCAATATGGTCACAGGCATCGATCGCCCCACAATGGGCGAAGTGTATGTGTCCGGCGCGCCTATTCATAAGTTTAATGAAACCCAAAACGCCAAATGGCGGGGCCGAAAAGTAGGAGTCATCTTTCAGTTTTTTCAGCTTTTACCCACGCTCTCGATTATCGAAAATATTATGATGCCGATGGAATTCTGCGGTCTCTACAGTTGGAACGAAAGACGCGAGCGCGCCATGCACCTGTTGGATTTGGTCGGGATGGCCGATCAATCTCACAAACTGCCGGCGATGGTTTCCGGCGGCCAACAGCAGCGGGCCGCCATCGCCCGTGCCCTGGCCAACGATCCGGACATTTTAATTGCCGATGAACCCACGGGCAGCCTCGATTCGAAGACGGCGGATACCATCTTTGAGCTTTTTGAGGATTTTGTGGCTCAGGGTAAAACCATTTTAATGGTTACCCACGACCGCGACTTAGCCAGCCGCGTATCGCGGGTGGTCCTCATTGCCGATGGCGACATTGCTGATCGCTCTATCGCGCACGCATTGCCGGCCCTGGATAGCAAACAACTCGTCCAGATTTCAACCAAACTCACGCCTATTTCTTACAGTCCGGGGTCGATAATTTTTCATCAAGGCGATCCCGCCGACCTGTTCTACATCATCATCAAAGGGCAGGTAGAGATTGTCAAACAACACGCCAGCGGCGAAGAGGTCGTGGTCGCCACGCTGGAGAACGGACAATACTTTGGCGAAATGGGGCTGCTGGAGAGCGGTCAACGTAATGCCACGGCTCGCGTTGGCAAAGAGAGCCACGTTGTTTTAATGGGCCTGGAGCGTGATAGTTTTGCTGATTTAATGCAGAACTCCGATTTAACCCAAAATGCCATTGCTCGCCTTATGCGCCAGCGGACCACCGCCGATCACCTTTTACAAGCATTGCCCGATGTTAACCAACAGCAGTTAGCCCATATTGAAACCACCTACAAGCGCCTCACTTACGAACCCGGCCAGATAATCTTTAGGCAAGGTGATCCCGCCGATAAATTTTATCTGATTATCAAAGGTGAAGTCGATGTCTTACATCCCTACCACGAGGATGAGACCATTCAACGGTTGACCAGCGGCCAATATTTTGGCGAGTTTGGTCTCCAAAACGGCGGGTATCGCCGGCGAACCGTGCGGGCGGCTCCCGATATGAAGACCCCTGTTGAGACGATTGCTCTTGATAAAGAAACCTTTATAGATTTGGTGACCCATAACAATATGGTTGGCGATGAGGTTGCTTTAACGATGCGTCAGTTTACTCTCGAGCGATTAGAAACCTATATCCCCCAACTCAAACGGCGAGCCAGAGCCGGTACTCATCTGCTTGATGTTCTCGTTATTGATGATGAATAACATTCAGGTGGAGCTGTGCCTCACCCGATATTTGTAACCGGCGGCAATGGCTTTATCGGCTCACGCGTGGTGCGACACCTAACAGAATCAGGCTACCACGTGCGCTGCCTGCTGCGCCCTACCAGCCTCACCCACCGGATTGATGCTGTAGAATTCGAGCCGATTATCGGTGACATCCGTGATCTGGCCGGTCTAAAGAAAAGCATGCAAGGGTGTCAGGGTGTTATTCACCTGGCCAGCTTATCGAACTGGAACGACATCAACTCGCCTTTGCTGCACGATGTTGTAGTCACGGGTTCGCGTAACGTTCTTAAGGCGGCTCAGCACTGCGGCAATCTGCGAACGGTATTTGTCAGCTCAATAGTTACCATCAGCGGCACAAAATCGCCGGTACGGTGCGACGAAACAAATCCGTTCTCGCTGCCTCCCCGCAAAGATTACGCCTATGCGTTGGCCAAGCGAACCGTCGAAGAAGCGTGCCTGAGCGCCGCTCAAGACGGATTGCCGGTTGTTGTGGTCAACCCGGCGGAGGTCTACGGCCCCGACGACACCGATTTAATTACCGCCGGCAACTTGCTCGATTTTGTCACCAGCAACCCGGTCTTGGTACCCACCGGCGGCACCAGCATCGTTCATGTCGATGATGTGGCGGCGGGTATCGTTGCTGCCTTTCACCACGGGCGGCCTGCCGAACGATACATTCTGGGGGGTGACAACCTCACCGTGCGTGCCTTGGCTGCCCTGACCCTTGAGTTGTGGGGACAGCCGAGAAAAATCATCACTGTACCCAATATCTTGCTGATGTGGTTAGCCAAAGCCGGACAAGTCTGGCATCTGCCCTTGCCGTTTAATCCGGCCGTCATTCCCTACGCTACCCGCTACTGGTTTATAGATAGCCGTAAAGCCCACCGCGAACTTGGTATCCACTTTCGCTCCGCTCGGGAAACGTTAGAGCCAACGCTACGCTGGCTGCAAAAGAACAAAACCCTTAAGACTCACTAAACATAAGGTCACCCTATGCTACAACTTCGCAAAGTAATTATGGATATTTGGTTTAACAAAACCCGTACGGTGCTTATTGTGCTGACTATCGCCATCGGCATCTTTATTGTGGGTACCATCTCCAGAG
>JAGRBZ010000667.1 GCA_020433805.1 Anaerolineae bacterium | reverse complement strand
GTCATTAAAAACGGAACCATCATCACCTCTGAAGCCGTATACCAGGCCGACATCGGCATTCAGGGCGAACGCATTGCGGCCATTGGCACCGGCCTCAGCGGCGACCGCGAAATCGATGCCACGGGCAAGCTGGTCACACCCGGCGCGATTGACGTCCACGTCCATCACCAGATGCCCTTGCCCAGCGGTGTTATCTCGGCCGATGACTTCTTCACCGGCACCCGCGCCGCAGCCTACGGCGGCACCACCACCATCATCGACTTTGTCGCCGCCGAGCCGAACGAGTCGCTGCTCCACGCCCTGGCTGCCCGTCAGGCCGAGGCCCAAGACCGGGTGGTTATCGACTACGGGCTGCACATGACCATCACGCCCGACGACATCGCCAAGCTCGATGAGTTGCCGGCCGTTATCGAAGCCGGCTGTCCGACCTTCAAACTTTATATGGCCTATGGCTTCCGGCTGAACGATGCCGAACTGCTTCAAGCGCTCGAAGCGGTCAAGCGGATCAACGGCTTGCCCATTATCCACGCCGAAAACTGGGACGTCATCTGTCTGATGATCGAGCAAAACCTGGCGATTGGCCGGACCGAGCCACGCTGGCATCCACGCAGTCGACCATCGGTGATGGAAGGCGAAGCCGTTGGCCGAGTTATCGACATGGCGACGCTCGTTGGCACGCCGGTCTACATCTTCCACGTTTCCTGTGACGATGCCGTCGAGCGCATTGCCTCCGCTCGCCGTCGAGGTCTGCCGGTATTTGGTGAAACCTGCCCCCAATACCTGCTGCTGACCGATGCCGCCTACGAGGAGCCGGGCATCACCGGCACACTGCCGGTGTGCGCTCCACCTTTGCGCAACCTAACCGACCAGGCCCGTCTGTGGACCGCCCTGGGCCGCAACGAGCTGCAAATCATTTCCACCGACCACTGCCCTTTTAGCAGCGCCGACAAAGCCCTGGGCCTCGACGATTTCAGCCGCATTCCCGGCGGCGTGCCCTCTATCGAGAGCCGCTTTGCCTTAGCCTACAGCTATGGTGTGTTAGCCAACTGCTTTTCGCTGAAGCGCTGGGTCAAAATATGCTGCACCAACCCGGCCCGCCTCTTTGGCTTAACGCGCAAAGGCGTTATCGGTGTGGGTTATGATGCCGACCTGGTCATCTTTGATCCCAACGCACAGCGGACACTATCAACCGCTGTTCTCCACGAAAATGTCGATTGGACACCCTACGACGGCTTCGAGGTCACCGGCTGGCCGTCCGTTACCATCAGCCGGGGTGAAGTCATCGTCGAAAACGGCACATTTACGGGATCAGCCGGTCGCGGCCAATTTGTCGAGCGGCAGCTAACGGTGTAAATTGAGGCCAACTAAAAACTTTTTACCAGGAACGTAGGATGTAAGGCAACTTCAAGTCGGCTAAAACGTAAAACGTGAAACGTAAAGCGTGGTTTTCGCCACAATCCTTACGTTTTAGTGGCTGCCTAATATTTGGCTGATTATTTTCTTGGAACTGCCTAAAACGTTAAATTTCTACATTCTTCATTCTATATTCTCCGTTCTATCACTGAGCCAAAAACAATGACAAACCAAACCAAACTCTATCCGTTCTTATTCACTATTTTATACCTACTCCTTCCGGCCTGCTCCAGCGAGTCGTCCCCCTCCGCAACAGCCAAGCCAACAGTCACTCCCAATAGCAACGTCTTCTACGAACGCGGCCTCGACTACCTCGATCAGGGCGATTACCAACGCGCCATCGAGGAATTTACCCAGGCGATTCAACTCGACCCCAACAATGCCGATCTCTACGCCAATCGCGGTCTGGCTCACCACTGGCTCGATGCACCGGGCGAGGCCAACGCCGACTACAGCCGCGCCATCGAGCTTGACCCCGATTATTACCTCACCTACTACAATCGCGGCGTCAGTTTCGATGACCGAGGCGACCACGAGCGGGCCGTAGCCGACTACCGCCGCGCCGTCGAGCGCAATCCCCAAGACGCCAGTTCACAAAACAATTTGGCCTGGGGTCTGGCTTACTTCCTGGACAAGGATTATGAAGAGGCCTTAGAACACGCCCTCGCATCGGTCGAACTGGCGTCGTACGACTACAACCAAGATACGCTGGCTCTGGTCTATCTTAAATTGGAACGCTACGAAGAGGCCATAACCCATTACAATGAAGCCCTCGCGCTAAACGATCAAATGGACGTCTCCTATCGGGGTCGCGGCGAAGCCCACGCCGCTCTCGGCCACACCCAAGAGGCTATCGACGATTTCGAGACCTATCTCCGCCTTGTCCCCAACGCAGATGATCGCCAAGAAATTGAAGCCGAAATCGACGCGCTCCGTTAAAGCGGATATGTATAGATTCTACAGTCCGGCTTTGTAGCTTGGCGAGCAAACGGGTAAAATACCCCGCATGACAATAAGCAACCTTATTCGACCTCTAAAACGACTGTTAGTTTTCACCGCACTCTCTTTCGCCCTTGTGCTCATTGCTCCCTGGTTTTTGCGGGGCTGGATCAACTGGCAGTACCGCGCTTCTGTATTTACAGCCGCCCAAGAAATTCCCACCGCCGATGTAGCCATTGTCTTTGGGGCCGGCTTGCGTTGGGATGGCAGCCCCACGTCTGTGCTGCACGATCGGGTGGTAACCGCCGTCGATCTCTATAATAGAGGCGTCGTCAAAAAACTGCTGATGAGTGGCGACAACCGCTTTGAGTACCACAACGAACCCGGCTCGATGCGCGACCTGGCCCTGGAGTTGGGCGTACCCGATGAAGACATCGTACTCGACTACGCCGGTCGCCGCACCTACGACACCTGCTACCGCGCCGGAGCCATATTCAGCGTCAACAAAGCCATCCTTGTTACCCAACGCTTTCACCTTGATCGCGCTTTGTACCTCTGCAACGCCTTAGACGTCGACGCTATCGGCGTGGTGGCCGACCGCCGCCCTTATCGCGGTCAATCCTTTTTACAACTGCGCGAAGTTGCGGCGCTAACCAACGCCTGGCTCGATATCCACTTCCTTCGGCCACAACCCGTCTTGGGTGAAAAGAATCCCATCGAAATTGCCCGGAACGATTAGGTTGTGTTAACATTTCGGATTTTCATGTCATTTCGACGAGCTTGCGAGGAGAAATCCCCTACAACTTCGATTACACTGTACGTTGTAGGGGGATTTCTCGCTCACGCTTGCGTTCGCTCGAAATGACATCATCCGCCATAGTTTAGGTAAATGCCAACAGAACCTAGATTCTGCTATTGCCAAAACAAGGTTCGTGAGCAAAAACTGTACAATCGACATGTGAATCAAACCCTCCGGCGCGGCAGACCATACGAATCCTGAAAAAATCGACGGTCTGGCGCGGCAGACCTTATAAATCCTGAAGAAATCGATGGTCTAGCGCGGCAGACCGTACGAATCTTGGGAAAATCAATGGTCTGGCGCGATAGACCGTACGAATCTTGGGAAAAT
>JAGRBZ010000666.1 GCA_020433805.1 Anaerolineae bacterium | reverse complement strand
ACGCAGATGAACACAGATGAACGCTGATAAAAAATTAAAGATCTGCGAAAACCTGTGTTTATCTGCGTCCAAAAATCTTTGTGCCTAATTTCTACGCCCACTTATGATTAACCCCCGGTAATGGTGGGCCACCCCTTCCCAACTTCGGTCATTCCCCAAGCCGTTAGGTCAACATCTTTGTTCAACAAGACCGCTCGCGTAGCGTCGCCCAATAGCCCGCTCGACTCACGTATAAACACCCGTTTGATTATGAATCCCTTGCCGGCCAAACCACCCCAAATTTAACCAACGTTGCGAGTAACACTACTGCATGAAAGCCGATCTTAAGGCTTGACAGGGGTATCCACCTGTGATATACTATCGAAGCGTTTCGACTATGCGCTTCGACTACACGTTTCGATGAATTGTTTTAAGGAGATCCAATGCCAACCATGCAGGATGTCGCCCGGCACGCCGGTGTGGCTCTCAGCACTGTATCTTATGCCATCAACGGCACGCGCCCCATTTCGGAAGAAACCCGGCAGCGCATTTTTGATGCGATGGAGGAGCTTGGCTATCGCCCTAATGCGTTGGCGCGGGGGCTGGCCAGCAAACGGAGCCGCATTATCGCGCTACTGTTTCCGGCAGCCAAGCGCGGTCTGGGTCTAACCGAGCTGGAATTTGTGATCAGCGCCGCCAATGCGGCCAGGGAAAATGGGTATCACCTGGTGTTGTGGTCAACTGAAATTAGGAGTGCGGCAGAATTACAGCAGTTGATGCAACAAGGGTTGGTAGATGGCGTAGTGGTGATGGAGATTCACGACCAGGATGAACGCATCGAACTGCTGAGAACCATCGATTTTCCGTTTGCGATGATTGGCCGCTGCGCCGACAACAGTGAAATCAATCACGTTGATATTGATTTCGGCCAGACGATGCAGACCGTCATTGCGCATTTAATGGGGTTGGGGCATACGCATATCGGTTTTCTCAACCACGCCCGCGAAGAATTTGAGGCCGGATATGGGCCGGCGGTTCGAGCGCAAACCCGTTTTTTGGAAACGATGGCGGCGAATGGGTTACACGGAACAACCCGATTTTGTGAACCCTCGTTGGAAAATGGTCATCGTACCGTTAATGAATTGCTGGCCGAAGACCCTGATCTCACTGCTGTCATTGTGATGAATGATCGGGCTATCCCCGGCATCCTGCGGGCCATTGCCGACCGGGGCTGGCGTATCCCCGCCGACTTTTCCATTGTGGCCGTGGTCTCTTCAGCCCGAGCCGCCGAAATGACCATCCCCACCATCACCACCGCCGAAGCGCCGGCTTATGAGTTAGGTAGCCTGGCAACAGAAATGCTTATTCATCAATTGGAGGGTGAAAAAAAAGAAATCTCCGAAAGACTCATTCCATGCAAGCTGGTAGCCCGTGAAAGCTCAGGGCAATGTCCCGGAGAGCGGGTTGAATTGCAGAAAAACTAAGGAGCGTGAATTAAATAAATTTCTCAATTGCCTGTAGTGCGTATCATTTTCGCGATATATATTACGCACTAACACCCGCATCAGAATAGTGAACTTATTTAATTCTCATTTCTAAATGACTTACGCAGTTCGAGACCCTAAAGGTTTCCAAAGTCATGTATTAAGCAAAATTCTAAGACAATGGAGCTTGTATGTTGTCCTAAAGTCGACTTATAAAACCTTTAGGGTCTGATTTTTTCCAACTGCGTAACTCATATTCTAAATGACGTCAAACAATAAAAAGAATGTGGGGATACCGTCTACCGCCAAGTAATCCGGTATCCCCACGAGTCAGCCAAGCAATAGAATCTGCTTTCTCGATGAGAAAGTGACCTTTGCTCGCCAGCCCTCATTGTATCGCTTTTCCCGCGATTTGCATACTCGAATAGGCTGGGGTTTGGGGTCAAGATCTGGAAAGCAGCTTGTCTGTTTTGTTTTGCCGGAAGGAGGAGGCCCATAGCCAAAGAATTTGACCCGTTTCGATGTAGAGACCATAGAGACCAATGGAAAGATCAATCAAAACCCTTTTTTAGCAGTGCAAATCATACAACGGAGAATTGAGATGCAAATCAAATTTTCAAACAAATTGACCTTTATCTTTGTTTTAATCTTCATGTTGGCCCTTACCGCCTGTGGCAGTGCCACCCCGACCCCCCAACCCGCTCAAAGTGATGCCGATACATCCGAAGAAGCCGCGCCTGCCGAGGAAGCCGCTTCGACCGAAGAAGAAGCTCCCGCCGCCGAAGGCGAACAGCGCGTTTTCAAAATTTGGCACTACGAAGAACCAGGCAGCGCCACCGGCGACGCCTGGGCCAGAGCGCAGGAAATTTTTGAAGAAACCCACCCCAACGTCACCGTTGAGTTTGAATTGAAAACCTTCGAGCAGATTCAGCAAACCGCGCAGATGATCCTCAACACCGACGAAGCACCCGACGTAATGGAAGTCAACAAAGGGAACGCCACCGCCGGCCTGTACTCCAAACAGGGCTTGCTCACCGACCTAACCGACGTGGCCGCCGAGCGCGGTTGGGACGAACTGCTGGGCACCAGCCTGCAAACCACCGCCCGTTACGATGAAAACGGCATTATGGGCGACGGCCCGCTGTACGGCATCACCACCTACGGTGAGTTTGTGATGGTCTACTACAACAAAGATATGTTTGATGAATACGGCCTCGAAGTTCCCACCTCGCTGGAAGAGTTTGAGGCGGTGGCCGATACCTTTGTCGAAGCCGGCGTCGTGCCGATCTCGCTGGGCGCGGGCAGTGTGTGGCCGGTCACCCAGAACTTTTACGAATTAGCGCTGTATGAAGGCGACAGCGAACTGGTTGAAGCCTACCAGCTCTTCAAGAGCGATCTCGATTTCCACGGCCCGGCCTTTACCTTTGGCGCAGAACGCTTTGCCGACCACATAGCCAAAGGCTACTACGGCGACAACGCCAACGGGGTAATTCAGGATGACGCCACGGCAGCCTTTGTGCAAGGCAACTTCCCCATGATGCTGACCGGCAGTTGGGAATTTGGTAACTTCCAAAATCAAATTAGCGACTTCGAGTGGGGCATTTTCCTGATGCCCGGCAAAACCTTCAACACCGGCTCCGGCGGTAACCTGCTGGTTGTGCCGGAAAGCGCTCAGAACAAAGACCTGGCCTACGAATTCCTCGACATCACCCTCGGCGAAGAAGTACAGACGCTGATGGCCAACGCCGGCGGCATTCCGATTAATGCTGATCTGAGCCAGATTGAAAATGAAAAGAACCAAGAACTAAACGAAGCCTTTTCTTCTATTGTAGAAAACGAGGGGCTGGCCTTTTATCCCGATTGGCCGGCACCGGGTTACATGGATGTTTTGGGCGGCGCGTTGCAGCAGTTGATCGACGGCTCCATCACCACGGATGCCTTCCTGGATCAAATTGCCGGTCCCTGGCAAGACTACAAAAGCACGCTTGAATAAGGAAGAGAAACAAATAACTTTCATAATTTAATGTCATTTCGTAGCCGAAGGCGAAGAAATCCTTGAGGCG
>JAGRBZ010000665.1 GCA_020433805.1 Anaerolineae bacterium | reverse complement strand
TGAATTTCGCGGGTTCGGTTGGAGGTAATAATGACGATGGGGCGCTGGGTGGCCCGCAGCGTGCCGATTTCGGGAATGGTGATTTGAAAATCGGACAGCAGTTCGAGCAGAAAGCTCTCGAACTCTTCATCGGCCCGGTCAAGCTCGTCGATCAGGAGAACCGGAGCCTGGGCCTGGCTGTGGTTGAGCGCCAGCAGCAGCGGCCGTTTCAGCAGAAACTTTTCGGTGAAAATATCGTCGGTATCAAAATTTTCACCGCGCTGTTGATGGGCCTGGATTTCCAACAGTTGGCGGGGATAGTTCCATTCGTACACGGCCTGGTTGAGATCCAGACCTTCGTAACATTGCAGCCGGATGAGCGGCGCGGCAAAATGGCGGCTCAATACCTTGGCAATTTCGGTCTTGCCGACGCCGGGTTCGCCTTCCAGAAACAAAGCTTTGCCCATTTTGAGGGCCAGGAAGAGGCTGGTACTTAAACCGACATCGGCGATGTACTGTTGTCCCTCGAGCAGTGAGGTTACGTCTTCAACTGTATTTAGCATGCTTCTAGCTTATCGAAAAGCAGGGCTGAATACAAGTACCAGCGGGGTCAGGATGGGTGAGCCAAGTGGCTCATTTCCGGGGGTAATTGGGGATTGGCAAATGGGATTTGGTGTGATTTGGCGACTGTGAACGGGGTAGGGGGTAGGTAGTAGGGATTAGGGGGGATAAATCATCACTTTGGTCTTCTAAACAAAGTTTTATCTTGTTCTCTATTTGTAAAAAGGACAAAAGGAATTATATCTGTGGGGGATGCCAGCCGACGCTAACCCAACGACGGCGTACTGCCACAATGAGGGGATTATTCATATTGAGCGCAACAATCGTCGCCCGTCCGATGGCGGTTAAGCCAATCAATTCAGCTCCGGAAGGGTCCCAGGAAAAATGCTCTTGCCAGACGTTACGGCGCGGGTGAAATAGCAGAACAGTTTCAGCGGTTAGTGGATCTTGCGCCGTAATGGTGCTTGCTTTGAACTCATTGCAACGACGGCAGGCAAAACAGAGATTTTCAAACACGGTTTCACCGCCCTGCGCCTGTGGAACAATGTGATCAACAGTCATCGGTTGACCGGTGTTTGCTTGGCTTGTATGACAGTAGGCGCAGTGTCGATTATCCGCTTCGAGTAAGCGATTACGCAAGTCTGTCGATAAATAGGTGCTCATGGAAGCGCATCGAGCTGCGCCGGCGACGGAACCTGATGCCCTCGCCAGCGCAGCAGGGCCAAAGCCTGCGCTTTCCGCAACATATGGCGGTCAAAGGTCGTTCTGAGTTGATTGAGTTCTTCTTTTTCGTCTGAAGAGATAGTGGCGTTGGAATTCTTATCCAACAGGGTCTGGTAGCGGGTCATATCCGCATCGGATTGACGAACGCGAGCCACCTGCCACAAAGCCGTATCATCGAGCCGATCCAGAGCCGCCAAATCCGTTTGAAATTCAGCCGGAACATCATCCCAGCCCGGCGGACTGCCCACCTGAACGACCCGCAGTAATATCGCATCGAACGATTGCTGGGTTGCCTGAGCGGCTTGCTGCAAGCGCACATATAAACTTTCCGGTAAATCCAAGGTAATAGTTCGTGAGGTCATATTCTAACTCCATCTTTGAGACAATGATACTTTACCTCAAGGCCATTTGATTGGCAAGGTCTTTATGACAAAGACTTTTGCAGATAAAGATAAAGACGGAAGAATTTATTGAGTTCGATACTGATTGCGCCGCACGTACGGTATCGAATTTACCAGACGATTTGGTTTATTCGTTTCTCATCTATCAAAAATAAAGCAATAAACGAATTACCCGCTGTGGGCATCGCCGTTTAGGACGGGGGATAGCATCACATCCAACGAACCGTTGGTTTCGGCGTGGCCGTTGGTTTCGACGATATAATCGGTGTCGCTGGTGGTTTCTTGGTCGATAATGACTTCTTCTTCGCCGGTTTCTGACTTGGAAGAACGTTCGATCACGGAAAAGCCCCACTTTTGCAAATCGTGGGTGACGGCATGATCAAACTGAAGGATAATAATGTTACCGGCAGCCATCCGCAGCGTGTCGCGCAGGCGGCGGAACGACTCATCGCGGGCTACGCGGCTAGAGCGGCGCTGTTTCTCATTGGATCGGGATATGCGGGTATTTTCCACCAATTGATCGCGCACTTCAATGAGGCGGGCTAAATCGGGCGTGTTAAAGCGCTCGGCTTCCGGCATGCTCTCTTCTTTGGCGATGTAGGTATCCAAAACACGCATCCGCTCTTTTTTAGTGGCCGGAGCGATAATATTACCGGTCGATTGCTTGGTTTTGAAGCCCCAGGCTTCGGCTTCGGACGGAGTTCGCCAGAATAAGGCGTTTAAATTGTGTTGGGCTTGCTTTAAATGATCGATAACTTCTTCATCGAGGCGTTTAACATTGTCAGAGGCGATACTGCGTTGGGCTTCACTACTATAAAATTGATCGTGATGGGGTTTGCATTGTTCCCCTAACTCCATGAGGTGCTTTGTAAAAGCCGACTGGTTTTCCGGGGGAAGGGTGGCATCATACGTTAGAAAGTCGTCGTTCAGAGCCATTAAATCCAGATGATCAGAAACTTCGGGTAAAACTATTTGGTGACGATTGGATGCGTAAACGGATGATTTAGACATGGTTCTAGTCCTTTTGCTAAAATGAGATTTTTCAGGTTCAAAAGTGATTTATTTAGTTGTTAGAAAAAATTATAACCATGTTATAACTAAATGTCCACCTCGCCTTTTATTTTTTGGAGAAAGAGGATTACACCCCTGGTTTCTTGCCTGTGGCTCACAACCTTCTCCTCCATTAGAAACCAGGGTTTTCTTGCTTAATGCATGTTCTCAGGCCACGAAAGTGTGATTAACAAGTTCGTTATCGGCCCAACCAAAACCCTGGTTTCTTGGCGTTGGCCCCTTCCCCACGGCCGTTTTAGAAACTAGGGTTTTGATGCTTAACGCATGTTCTCAGGCCACGAAAACTTCATTAACCAGTTCGTTATCGGCCCAACCAAAACCCTGGTTTCTTACCTTGGCTTCCAACCTCACCCCCATCAGAAACCAGGGTTTTGATGCTTAATCCATGTCCTCTGGCCACGAAAACTTCATTAACCAGTTCGTTATCGGCTCAACCAAAACCCTGGTTTCTTGCCTTTGGCCCCCAGCCTCCTCCCTTATCAGAAACCAGGGTTTTCTTGCTTAATGCATGTTCTCAGGCCACGAAAACTTCATTAACCAGTTCGTTATCGGCCCAACCAAAACCCTGGTTTCTTACCTTTGACCTCCAACTTGCCGCCTCATCAGAAACCAGGGTTTTCTTGCTTAATGCATGTTCTCAGGCCACGAAAACTTCATTAACCAGTTCGTTGTCGGCCCAACCAAAACCCTGGTTTCTTGGCGTTGGCCCCTTCCCCACGGCCGTTTTAGAAACCAGGGTTTTGATGCTTAACGCATGTTCTCAGGCCACGAAAACTTCATTAACCAGTTCGTTATG
>JAGRBZ010000664.1 GCA_020433805.1 Anaerolineae bacterium | reverse complement strand
CCCGATCACCTTTGTGCCTGACCAGACAGCGGAAGTAACCTTCGATGACAAGCTGCATCTAGTCGGCTACGATTTAACGCTGGAAGCGCACCAACTCGCGCTGCCGGTCATCCGGCTCTACTGGGAAGCGCTCGAACCGCTGGATGAAGATTACCATCTGTGGCCCTTCCTCATCGACCGCGATGGCCATATCATCGACGACACCTCGCAAAAGCCAATGGTCACCACCATCTGGTATCCCACCTCCGAGTGGTCACCCGAGGAAATCATCATGACCAAAACGCTGCCGACGGATTTAGACCTCACTATCGGCGACGAATTTACGCTGGCCGTCGGCATCACCCGCGGCGACTGGCAAGACCCGGCCCAACGGCTGCCGATTACCGACGCCGGTGATGATCTATATCGTTACGAAAACAACACCTGGGTGCGGCTCGGCACATTCCAACGCACCGGCCGCAAAACCTACGAACTGATCGAACCGGAGCCTGCGCCGCAGCCGGAACAGCGCCATCAAGCCGAATTTTGGAATCTGATCACGCTCAAGGGCATTGATCTACCCACCGGTCCCGTCCGGCCCGGTCGCCACCTTGCCTTTACGCTCTACTGGGAAAGCAGCGCCCCGATTACGGTCGATCTGCACACCTTCGCCCAACTCATCGACGCCCAAGGGCAGACCGTCGCCCAACTCGATTGGTCGCCGCAGGACCGTCTGGGCTACCTGCCCACCTCAACCTGGCAACCCGAACGGTTGGTCGTCGATCAACAGGCCATTGACCTCCCCGCCAATCTACCCGACGGCCAATACCGGCTTATCATCGGCTGGTATTATCCCGTCACCGGCGAGCGCCTGCCCTTAACCACCAGCGACACCCCCGGCGAAGGTGCCGGCGGCGATGCCCTGCAAGTGGGCGTAATTACGGTGCGATAGCGCATCGTATTACACTTTTATCACACTTGGGGCTACAATGACAATACTATTGCCGATTTGTTGACAAACTTTGATGTGTTTTATTTGATAGAGATTTCAAAATGCCTATAACGGATAAATCCCCAGTTGTTCAAGTTAATGTCGATGATATACAACATGATCTGCTGACGTATCTACAACTTGTCGAAGACGGCCAGACCCTTGTCATCGTCAAAACGGGTAAACCCATTGCCGAAATCAAACCTGTCCTTTCAAACCCCAAGAAATTACGTCCTTTTGGTTTATGTGCCGGAGAGTTTACTGTTCCTGATGACTTTGATGACCCTTTATCGGAACGCATACTTCAAGAATTTGAAGGCAAATGAAACTTCTTCTGGATACGCATATTTTTCTCTGGTTTATCAGTGGTGATAACCGATTGCCACAGGACATAAAACAAGGGATCCGTAATCCTGATAATGAAGTCTACTTGAGCGTTGTGTCGTTGTGGGAAGTTATCGTCAAACACCAACTTGGTAAGTTGCCGCTGCCTGAACCACCGGAGCGTTATTTGCCTATCCAACGCGAAAGACATCAGATTGCCGGGTTACCTCTTGATGAGGCCAGCGTTTCTCAATTGGCCAAGTTGCCGCTTCTGCATCGTGACCCATTCGACCGAATGCTCATTTGTCAAGCCATCCAACATAATCTAACAATTGTAACTGTTGATGGTTTAATTCAGGCTTATTCTGTTTCCCTTTGGTCATAAAGATACATGATAGAATTTACGCAGTTGGATGTATCGAATAAAGTGACCACTACCCTTTGATTACAAGGAGTGGTTGTTTGGCCTAAATAGGTCGATCTATTGCATCTAAAAAACTGATAGCTGCTAGCTAAAGGCTGAACGCTTACAAAATTAAAGAGGGTAAAAAATATCATGAAAGCATTAGCACTAGACAAACCCGGCAAACCAGATACCTTACACCTGGCCGATTTACCGAAACCCCAACCGGGACTGGGCGAAGTGCGTGTGCGGGTAGAAGCCGTTAGCTTGAATCCGGTTGATTACAAACTGGCTCGATCGGGCCATCCGGCCTGGACATACCCCTTTATATTGGGCTTGGATGTAGCCGGGGTGGTTGATGCCGTGGGCGATGGGGTAGAAAACTGGCAACCGGGTGATCAGGTTTTTTACCATGGCAATTTATCCAAACCGGGCGGTTTCGCCGAATACGCGATTGCTGCGGCCCACGTTCTGGCCAGAATTGCTCCGGGAGTTTCATTTGAGGCCGCCGCTGCCATTCCTTGTGCGGGATTAACGGCTTATCAAGCGCTCTATCGCAAACTTCACCTACAAGCGGGTCAAACCGTGTTGGTGCAAGGCGGCGCAGGCGGCGTGGGCGGTTTTGGCGTACAACTGGCGACCAACACCGGCGCAACCGTGATCACCACCGCCTCCGCTCGCAATTTTCAATATGTAAAAAACCTGGGAGCAACCTACGTCATCGATTACAACACCGAAGATGTTAAGGAGCGCGTATTCGAAATTACTCACGGTCGCGGTCTGGAGGCTGTTCTCGATACAGTTAATTCAAAAAACGCCACTTTGGGTACCGAGCTACTGGCCTTTGGCGGCAGCATTGCCTGCATCGCCGGCATGCCCGACTTTTCAATAGTTTCGTTCGACAAACCCATTTCTGTCCATGCGGTCATGCTAGGCGGCGCGTACTTCTCCGGTGATCGCCTGGCAGAAGAAGATTTGGGCCACATGGCCGATGAGATGATGGCGCTGCTTGCTGAGCAAAAAATTGACGCTATGGTAAGCGAAGTCATTATGCTGGAACAAATTCCGACCAAGCTAAACGAATTAGCCGCACGGCACGTATCCGGCAAGATTGTTGCTAAACTCAACTGACGGTAGGGAAAGAGGAATTTTGGCCGTAGGAGTCGTTTGGCGACGGTAGGAACCGTTCGGCGGTCGGTAGGAGTCATTTGGCGATGGTAGGAATCGTTCGGCGGGTGGTAGGAGTCATTTGGCGGCGGTAGGAACCGTTCGGCGGCGGTAGCAGTCGTTCGGCGGTCGGTAGGAGTCATTTGGCGACGGTAGGAACCGTTCGGCGGGTGGTAGGAGTCATTTGGCAGCGGTAGGAATCATTTTTCGGATGGTAGGAACCATTTTCCGAGCGATAGAAATCATTTTTGGATGATAAGAACCATTTTGGGGACGGCAACAGTTGCGTATTCCTATGTCATTTCTCGTTCCTGTCGTCGATCGAAATGACACAAACAGCATGACTTTCTAAAAATAGTAAACATGAAACAATCCATCATCCACATCGCCTTAGTCGTCAAAGATTACGACGAGGCCATCACTTTCTACACCCAAAAGCTCAATTTCGAGCTTATCGAAGATACCTATCAACCCGAACAAGATAAACGGTGGGTTGTGGTGGCACCGCCTGGCTCCAAAGGAACAACCGTACTCCTGGCCCGAGCCTCAAAACCGGAGCAAGAGCCATTTATTGGCAATCAAACCGGTGGGCGGGTTTTCCTCTTTCTCAACACCGACGACTTTTGGCGCGATTATAAGGCTATGGTCGCCAAAGGCATCAAGTTTGTGAGAGAAC
>JAGRBZ010000663.1 GCA_020433805.1 Anaerolineae bacterium | reverse complement strand
TGGCTTTGGTGACCGCCGCAAAGCAATGTTGCAAGACATCGCTATCCTGACCGGTGGCGCTGTTATTACCGAAGAAATGGGCCGCAAACTGGAAAGCGCCACTTTGGATGACCTGGGCCGCGCTGACAAAGTAACCTCCACAAAAGACGACACCACCGTTGTTGGTGGCGCTGGTGAAGAAAGCGCGATTGCCGGTCGCATCAACCAGATTAAGGCAGAAATCGACAACAGCACTTCCGATTACGACCGCGAAAAACTGCAAGAGCGCCTGGCTAAATTAGCCGGTGGTGTTGCCGTTATCGGCGTTGGGGCTGCTACCGAAGTTGAATTGAAAGAGAAAAAACACCGCGTTGAAGACGCTTTGAGCGCTACCCGCGCCGCTGTTGAAGAAGGCGTCGTGCCTGGTGGTGGGGTAACCTTGATCAATGCCGCTTCCGCGCTGAAAGATCTCTCCCACGCAACCCCTGACATTAACACCGGTATTACCATAGTGCGCCGCGCTTTAGAAGAGCCGCTGCGCCAATTAGCTCGCAACGCCGGCCAAGAAGGGGCAATCATTATCGAAGAAGTACGCCGCCGCAGCGAAGATGGCGTGGCCAAAACCGGCTACAATGTTCTCTCCGGCGAATACGTCGATATGATTGAAGTTGGCATTATCGACCCGGCCAAAGTTACCCGCAGCGCCGTTGAAAACGCAGCTTCTATCGCCAGCATGATTCTGACGACCGAAGCGCTCATCACCGACATTCCTGAGCCTGCTGGTGCCGCTCCTATGCCCGGCATGGATCCCGGCATGGGCGGTATGATGTAAGATTGTCGTATCCGACATCGTAAACCATAATAAAAGCCTTCTCTCAATGGCGAGAGGAGGCTTTTTTGCATTTTAGCATTCAGCGGTTAGCTGTCAGCGTTCAGCTTTTTTTATCATAACTGAGTTTTGAGTTACTAAGTCAAGTAATAAGGTCTCTCATCGTTCTTTCTTTGTAAAGCTGACGGCTGAATGCTGAGTGCTAACCGCTTACGATTTTTGTAGCGGTTTTTATATTTAAAGGCTTTGTGCCATAATATCTCTACTGTTCATTAGATAAACATCTAAAATCTTCCCAATGAAACGTGAAACGCTGCCCACCGCCGTTTCACGTTTTACATTTTTCTTTCAGCGAGGACAGCTATGACAACCGTATCCTCAACACTTTCAGAATTTTCCGTAGAAAAAACGTGGCAGCCGGATCATCGCAGCCCGATCCGCTGGCTTCTGTCTCACGCTCTACGTCACAAGATTTATATCGCCGGCGTATTTATTGGTGCCTTTGGCAACGGTATCGGGGCAGGATTGGTAGCCATGCACATCGGCTGGGGTTTCGATGCCGTTGCCGAGTCGAAGGACATTACCGCATTGGGCTGGATTGCGCTCTCATTGATTATCTCGCAAGTGATACGCGGCGTGCTGATGCTGGGGCGCAATTTATGCAGCGAGATTATCGGCCAGCGGGTTGAACGCGACACCCGCGACGAACTGTATCTCAACCTCATCGGCAAAAGCATGTCTTTTCACGATAACCATGCCACCGGCGATTTGATGGCCCGCGCGACCAACGATGTGCGCGAGATCAACTTGTCATTTAACCCCGGTATGAACCTGGTCATCGGCTCGGCGTTTTTTATGATTGCCCCCTTCTTTCTGGTGCCGTCGATTAATCCGCAGTTACTGCTGGCACCCGCCGTTTATGCAATCGTGTATATTTTTGCATTATGGGATTATCTCAAGAGTCTGCGACCGGCCACCGAAGCCGTCCGACGTGATTTTGGTCATCTCAACACCGTGCTGGCTGAAGCTATCGACGGTATCGAAACGGTAAAAGGCGCGGCACAGGAGGCCAAGGAGATCAATCGCTTCGACCAGGCGCTAAAAAATTGGCGCGATGCCTATACTTGGCAGGGTGACATCGAGGCCAAATTTTATCCGCTGCTGCTGCTTGGGCTACTTTTTACCGGTGGCCTGCTGCACAGCCTGCTTCTCTTTTATCAAGGCGCTATTCAACTGGGGGATGTGGTCGCTTTCAATGCCATGCTGATTATGTTCCAATTTCCGACGTTTGCGGCCCAGTTTGCTTATTCGTACGTGTCGGCAGGCATATCGAGCGCCAAGCGCGTGCTTGAACTGATAACCACCGAAACGGAGCTCGATCAAAACGTCGGCGGTTACGAAGGCACGATGGATGGCAGCATCCAATTCAACGAGGTGACGTTTAGTTATAACGGCGGCAGCCCGTCGCTTGAAGATGTCTCGTTCAGTGTAAAGCCGGGGCAAACGGTAGCGATTGTGGGGCAAACCGGCGCGGGAAAAAGTACCATCACCAAACTGCTCAACCGCACCTACGACGCCGGCCAGGGCGAAATTTTAGTCGGTGGTCACGATGTTCGCGAGTGGAATTTGGAATCGTTGCGGCAGCAGATTTCGGTCATCGAGCAAGATATTTATCTCTTCTCGCGTACGCTGGCCGAGAATATCGCCTTTGGTTGTCCCGGTGCAACCCAGACCGAAATCGAAGAAGCAGCCAAGGCCGCTCAGGCGCATGAGTTTATTACTTCGTTCAAAGACGGCTACCTAACCAAAGTCGGCGGGCGCGGTGTAACCCTGTCCGGCGGTCAGCGGCAGCGCATTGCTCTGGCCCGGGCGTTTCTCACCAACCCAAAAATCCTGATCTTGGACGACTCGACCAGTGCCATCGACAGCGCCACGGAAGACAAAATTCAGAAAGCCATCGAACGGGCCGCAGAGGGGCGCACAACCCTGCTCATAACCCATCGCTTATCGCAAATTCGCTGGGCCGATTTGATTGTGGTGCTGCGTAAAGGACGCATCGCGATGATTGGCACACACGAAACCTTGATGCAAGAGTCGGAAGCTTACCGGAAGATTTTTGCGCGGTATGAGTAGGTTTGTGGGGTAGGCGGTAGGTAGTAGGGATTAGGGGAATACTGCTCTACTTCTATACCTTACTTCCAGGGTGGTTTGTCCTACAAAGTTAGCTTTTCACTACTTCTGAGTTTTACCCAGAATTTGAGTTCTTGAAATAAACGATTGAGGTTATTATGGGCGTTTTTGCCGGATTAGATACAGAAGCATACGATCGAACATACTCCGATGCCGAACTTATTCAACGCATTACCCGTTATTTTACCCCACACAAAAAAAGAGTGTGGGCGACATTTTTCTTTATTACCGTTGTCTCATTGGCCGGGGCCGGTCAGCCGCTTATTGTCTCAAGAGGCATGGGGTCGCTGGAGGGCAAGCCATCGCTGACGCTTATCTGGACGTTGGTTGGGCTTATGGGAGTTGTGGGGGTTGGCATCTGGCTGTCGAACTGGATGCGCCGCCGTATTCAGGCCCGGCTTATTGCCGATGTTGTCGCCGCCATGCGACACGATGCCTTCAGCGCCGCCATTAGCCACGATTTGGCTTTTTTCGATGAGTTTAAGTCGGGCACCATTATCAGCCGGATCACCTCTGATACCCAAGAATTTGTGCAGGTCGTTCAACT
>JAGRBZ010000662.1 GCA_020433805.1 Anaerolineae bacterium | reverse complement strand
CGTAAAAAAGCGCTCAATACGCATTACGCACTACGCAATAAACAAAGGCTCAAATTATGGCGAAAACTTAGAGACACGAACGATATCAGAGATGGGAGACTGGAGATTAGAGATTGATGATGGTTCATTAACCTACTGGTTTGGAGGGCCCAAAATTGACCTCCGTATCTTGTCATTTTGGATGGATTCCAGGTACAATAGTGTTATCATTTTCGATTGGATTACCCCCGTTTCAGGTGTCTCATCCGGCGCGCATTTTAAACCAACCAACACCAAATTCAACTCCATTTTTATACCAACGACAAAATATCGCGTTATACTAAACGAACTTAAGTCCGTTTAATCCCACGTATTGCATAAAAAAGCGAACTTTTGTTCGCAAAAGGCACGAATTAGCGGGATTAGACGAACTTAGGTTCGCAAATCGCTCTTTTTCCGGTAATAGCCGAACAATAGTTCGGTCAATAAGGCATTGGGCGGCAACAAAGCTTGCAGCCATATACCTTTCCGTTATTGTTAACACGTAAGGTGTTTTCATATGGAAGAAGGAGTATGACCATGACACGCGCTGAGATTGAGGGATTGATAGCCGAAAGCATTGGAGAGTTATTTGATAAAGATTTATTTTTACTTAAAGAAGATGTATCCGAACGAGCTATCACCCATAAGTTAGCAGAATATATTCAGATCAGAATAACTAATCTGAATGTTGATTGTGAGTATAATCGAGATGTCACCAAAGGTAGCGGTTCACCAAAGGCAGTCAACATGCTCAGGAGACCTACACAAGCAGAGCTTAAAAAAGCCATAGATCTGGAAGATATTGAGCAATTACTTGAAACGTCGACATATCCAGATATTATTGTCCATCGTCGGGGAAGTAATGATGTAAATTTACTCGTAATTGAAGTAAAAAAGACTAAAAGCTCTGTAAACCATGAGCACGACTACCAAAAACTTAAAGCATTCACAGAGAATACCGAGAATAATTCTTACAACTTTACTCACGGTATTTTTATCTTATTTGAAACAGGCTGTGAACACCCAAAAGCACCAAACTTAAAGTGGTTTAGTCGAGGTGAGGAGGAGAGGACAACCTAGTTGACACCTTATACGAGTTGTCTCGCTACCAAAATACCGTCCAACACCACGTCAAATTGTGTAAAAACGTATGGCGGTAGCGGTTGTGCAACCCGTAACCGCCGCCCAACAATAATTTTCCAGCCGACCCCAACAGCGTGGCTTTTTATTGAGGTTGATTGCGCGTAAGTATCAGATTTTAGCCCAAAGGTTATGAGCGGGCAGCTGAAAATTGGGCGTTGGGCGAAAAAACTAAAAGGGGTAGGGTATTTTGGAGAAAGGTGAATGGGGATAAATCTTGGATATTGGAAAATATCAGTTGAATTAGAGCAAATGTCTAAATATTTAAATTTGGTTCAGAATTCATTTGACCAACATTTGAGTGAAATTGATGCAGCATATCACAAAGACTTAGAACTTGAAATGGACGCAGATGAAGCAGCGAGAATGGAAGATTATTACCTTGATGCTTACCTTGAAGCCGGACGAGATTTCCCTAGACTTTTACTTTTAAGTTTCATTATGACTTGGTATTCATTTGTTGAACAAGAGTTGATTGAATTATGTTCAAGACTCAAACTTAGTATTTCTGTCGGTCCGAAAGATAGCGAATACTTTGACAAAGGAATATGGCGAGTACGTAAATTTTTACTCAAAACTAAAGGTTACGAGATAGATTCAAACTCCTGGCAAGAACTGGTAAAAATTGGCAAGTTACGAAATACAATCGTTCATAAAGGCAAGAGTCTTTCTTGTTCTTATGCAAAACCTGAAGGGAAATATGTTTCCTACACCAATGACGACGGCATAACAATTTATATATCTGTTGAAGAATCGTTGTATCTTTACTTAAAAAAACACAACTTGATTGAAACTCCATCTCCAGTTTTCGTTGATATTGTTCCGACATTTGATTATTGCAATTATCTTGTGGAATTTGGCAAAAACCTATTTAAGAAACTCTATGAAGACCTCTATAAAGAAAAAATGGTCAGAGTAACAAGATGATGCACGTATTGGGATTAAGTTGAGGATGCTATTGCAAACCACTGGATTACGGCTAACAAACCCACTGTGCGTAAATGGCCTAGCAGCGCATTTTTTGAGGTTGTCTTGCCTGTGGAGTCGGTTATTATCAAAGGTATCTTGCTGACCCCGGCCATCGCGTGACTGGGAGAGTTAGGCGTTTAGTTGGTTATTATGACTCCTTCAGAGAGAATAACACTAATTTCTGATATTGCTGATGCGTTGGCTGACGAGGATTGGTCATTAATTGACTTGACGCTCCGCCAGTTTGGACTTCGCTGGAGTGAGCAATGGAATGGCTCCGATAAACGGGTCTATGTTTTTGAGATGATAGAAGACGCAAATGACGAAAGTTTATTAAGTTTAGCTGAGCATCTCAAACTAAACCATCCAAATGCCTCTGGCAATTTATCTGTACCTATTTCTACTGTAAAAGAATTGATAAAAGAAATTGATGCACAGAAAGAGTTAATGATTTTTGTTGCCACGGGTGGCCCTCGTATTCAACAAGTAAATGATGAATACAAAGAACGTAGATTGAGGATAATTGCGGGTCTAAAGGAAATAGGTATTCAGGACCCTAATCCATTTGGAGATTTATGGAATTGGTATGGAAAATGGAGTGATGGCACTCTCCCGTCCTATCAATCTCGGCGAAATTATTTGACTAAACTTTTCCAGCCTTTGTTAGATGAACTTACGTTGTTAATACAGCAGCAAAATGCGGAATTAGTAGAGCCAACTGGGTGGGTGAGAGTCGATCGAAATGCAGAGAAGATTATTCACTCGTTGGAAATTGCAAAAAATGAAGAGGATTTCCAGACTGTTGGGTTATTGTGTAGAGAAGCAATAATTTCTTTGGCACAGGCAGTATACAACCCTGAGTTTCATTTATCTTTGGATGGCGTAAATCCAAGTGAAACTGACGCAAAAAGAATGCTTGAAAACTTTATTGCCGCAGAGTTGGCTGGCAGTTCAAATGAGGAACTACGTAAGTATGCAAAAAATGCATATCAACTAGCCGTACTTCTTCAACACAAAAGAACAGCCAATTTTAGACAGGCGGCTCTTTGTGTTGAAGCTACTCGTTCTTTAATCAATATTATCGCTATTATTTCAGGTCACAGAGATTCGTAAAAACGCCTAACAATGCCAATTAACGCGACCGCTCAAGCTAATTTTTTTAGCGCAAGGTTTGATTCTAATTGAGGTTGACTTGCGGCACGTTATTGGCGAGGCGTTAGCTGGGTATGCAATTCAAGGGTTGTCTTTTAGAAGCTGTGGCTCTTTTGGAACTTAGGGGGTTGACAGGATTGTAAAACGAAAAACGTAATTTCTTTTTTTACGCATCACGTTTTACGTTTTGTAGCGTCAACCCCACGAAATCCTGTTGAGCCTAGATAATTAGGCTTGTATTGGAAAAAAGAGCCGATTTTACGGCCAATACCAC
>JAGRBZ010000661.1 GCA_020433805.1 Anaerolineae bacterium | reverse complement strand
GATTTACCGAATTATAACAGATAAAATCGTGATAATCTTGTCAATTCTGTCTGATTTTTCTTCATCACGATTTAGTGCAGAGCTACCGCTGAGGCTAAGGCGAAGAAAAATCACCTATTTTATGAAGTAAAGGCAGCTTTGTCGTTTCTCAGCCTCAGCCTTCGCCTCAGCCTGTCGATAAAGCAACCTACTCCTGAAAGTTTCTTTTTTAGAAGGATAAGCCCTGATTGACTGCTTTACAAAAACTATTCAACAACGCCTACCTGCTCATCATTGTGTCCTCCGTACTCATCGCTTTGGGGCAATTTTGTTTCAAACTGGCCGCCACCCATATTGAGGTCGGTCAACCCCAAACCCTGATTCTTAATCCGGCCATCTGGCTGGGCATCGCTATTTATATCATCAGTTTTCCGGTGATGCTGCACAGCTATAAATTATGGTCGTTGAGTAAAGCCTTTCCCCTGGTTAGCTTGAGCCTGGTCTGGTCGGCTGCGCTGGCGGTAACGCTGCTGTCTGAAGTGATAACGGTTTATCGCTTAACCGGTGCGATCTTAATTATGGTCGGGGCAGCCATCATCGGGAGCGAGCGATGATGCTCAATTGGGGTATTGCGCTTATCGTGGTTAACTCGCTGCTTGTTTCTGTCTCGTCGGTTTTCTTCAAACTGGGTGCCCAACAGGTTAGCCTAAAATATCCGATTTCGATGATAACTAACACGTGGGTGTTGCTGGGGATAGCTTTGACGCCCGGCACACTCATCCTCAATGTGTCCGCCTACCGCTTTGGCGATGTATCCGCTTTGCATCCGCTTTTACAGCTTTCTTTGGTGTGGAATATGGGCCTGGCGATCATCATCTTCAAAGAAACCGTTCGAGCCAAAACCCTTTTGGGAACGATACTCATTTTAAGCGGAGCGATATTTATTACGTTTGGCCCATAGGTAAATTATCTCAATCGATCAACGAAAGAAAACAGGAAAATAATAATGAAACATAGAATATGGTGGCTGGTAGGTCTGCTCGTGGCCCTAATTGGCTTGGGTGCCTTCTACAATTTCGATATGCATTGGTACGACTACGGCACCAAAAGCTGGGTAAATTACTGGAGTCACGCCCGCGCGCCGTTACTGGGCTACGGCTACTATGACACCGAGGCCATTATCAAAATACAGGCAGAGGCCGGATTTACTGCCGACAACCCACACGACAAATTCAACAATACCCACTTCCCCTTACACTTTCCGGCCCCGTTAACGCTCTTCTTTATCCCCTTTGGCCTGTTGCCCTTTACCCCGGCGACCCTGACCTGGCTTGGTTTTGTGGCGCTGTTTTACACCTCAGCAGCGGTAAAGTTCAACCGCACCTTTCAACACCCGCTCAACGAAAATATCGCTATCGCCCTATCATTGTTCATCCCGCCCTTTCTCTTTACCACCTGGTTCGGCAATGTGTCGGGTGTACTCGGCGCGTTGGTTATCTACGCCTGGCTGGCCCAACGACGCGATCAACCGATCTTGACCGGAATTTTGCTGACGCCGTTGCTCATCAAGCCGCAACTGGTTTTTGCAGCACTGGTGCTATTACTGTTGGAAGCCTGGCACCGGCGACATTTTCGGACCTTTGCCGCCTTTGGCGGAACGTTGATTTTGCTATCGCTCCTCACTTTTCTCTTCGATCCAAACTGGCTGAACGGCTGGCTGAACAAGGGCATGCCGCTCGACACCCTAACCTTCGCCTTGCTCGATGTCGTAGCCCGTGGACTGGCTTTGCCTGAATGGATGCCGCTGCTGGGCTTTCCTCTGGGAGCGTTGATCATCTTTATGCGTCATCGGCAAACGGGACAGATTTCACCCGCTTTACTGGGCGAGGCCGTGCTGCTTTCGGTTTTGTTCTCGCCTTATATCTGGACGAAAGATATCGATGTCCTACTCCCCGCCAGTCTCTGGCTGTGCAGCCAACTGTGGCAGCGCCCGCAAGCCAGGTGGTGGCTGTTACTAACTTTCCTCCCCTTTAGTGTGATGCTAAATCCGCGTTACTGGTTATTTAAAATAGAAGGAAGCGTAGTGCCTGTGGCAGAGATAGGCCTGCCCATCAGCGTCACGCTGTTTCTCTTGTATCTGCTCATCTTCACCGGGTTATGGTTGTGGGCCAAACGCTCAGTTACGCCCACTGAGCAACCATCAAAATTAGCTGAGGATACCTATGCTTACCGTTGAACACCTTAATACGCAGGTTTCGCAACAGGTCGAGCGCTTTGTGGAATTGCCGTATCGTCTCTATGCCGACCATCCTCAATGGGTGCCGCCTTTTCGTCAGGATGAAACCCTTTTGTTAAATCGGCAAGGCCATTTTATTCACAAAAATTTCGAAGTCGATTTCTTACTTGTGCGGCGCGATGAGCAGGACGTGGGCCGCATCGCGGTGATGTTACCCCGACACGACGATCAGCCTGAGGGCCGGCGTGAGGCGCGATTCGCCCTGTTTGATTGCACGGATGATACTGAAGCCGCAGTCCTCCTGTTTGATCGAGCGATAACCTGGGCGAGGGAGCGCGGCGCGACGCGGATCTTTGGGCCAAACCGGCTTATGTTTCTAGACGGGGATGGCATCTTGATCGAGGGCTTTGCATACCCCCAAGTGATGTATATGACGCCCTACAACTACCCCTACTATGCCAAGCTAATCGAGGCTGCCGGTTTTGAAAAGGATCTCGATTTTCTCTCAAGCCATATCGATGTCACAAGTTCTGTCAAAATGCCCGATTGGATACAAACAATGGCTACCTGGGTACAGCAAAAAGGCAACGTCCGTATCCAAAGCTTTGACACCATCGAGGCCTTGCTCGAAGCGTTACCCCAATTAATTACTGTTTTACAAAAAGCACTGGTGCAAAATCAGAGTGTGGAAACAGCCTCTGATGATGCATTGTCATTTGCAGTTCAACACGCGCTGAAAATCGGCATTGATCCCCAACTTATCAAAACCATTCTCAATGATGATGTCATCGTGGGAGTCGTACTGGCCTTTCCCAACCTCTCGGCTGTTTGTCAACGCTTAAAGGGCGAATTTGATCAAAGCGCACTCCGGCAAGCTATAAATGATGCGCCGGGCATCGTGTTTAACGGCTTTGGCATTTTACCTGAATTTCAACTCCAGGGTTTCCAGGCTTTGCTGTTTGCCGAAATCGAGAAGACCATTCACGCGACCAACGTTCAAACCCTCAACATCATTCAGATTGCCGAGACAACCGGGCGCATGAAAAATGATATGTTAGCTTTAGGCATTACCCCAACCCAAATACATCGAAGGTATACCCGCACCTTGGATAGGTAGAACAATCCGGCGAGCATCAACTGTCCGCCAGAGTTAGTTGCATCCCGATTTGACCAAATGGCTTGAGCGAACCGTCTTTTGAACACATCGACCAGAGATGAGGCATTCCTATGACTGTGCAAAATGAAATAAAACAAACAAATGTACTGCTTTATCCCTGCAACATTGTTAGCTATCTTAGGCTGGCAATGCTGATCGCGGCAGTATCCGTTGTTATGTTGTATAACATC
>JAGRBZ010000660.1 GCA_020433805.1 Anaerolineae bacterium | reverse complement strand
CGACGGCACGGCGACTACGCCCTGGTGGGTGTGGCTGCGACGGTGACGCTCGATAATAACGGGCGATGCGAGGCAGCCCGGCTGGTCTACTTGAGCGTTGGCGACAAACCGGTCGAAGCGGTTCAAGCCACGGCCACCTTGATCGGGCAAAAGCTCACCGCCGAAGCCATCGAAGCCGCCGCCGAAATCGCCGCCGAGCAAGACATCGACCCACCCGGCGACATTCACGCCTCGGTCCCCTACCGGCGGCATCTGGCCAAAGTTCTCGCCAAACAGGTTTTGGCAACAGCAACGGCGCGGGCTAAATAGATAAAATGTAGAGACTAGAGATTAGAGATTAGAGATCAGAGACTGGAGATTAGAGATTAGGAGATTGGGAGATGAGGAAATTAGTTCAATTCACTCTCTATCTCCCAATCTCTAGTTATCCAATCTCTAGTTATCCAGTCTCCAATCTCTACTTACCAAGGACTAAAGAATGAACAACCTACACACCATTACTGTCACCATCAATGGTCAAACGTACGAACGGGACGTTGAGTCTCGGTTATTGCTGTCGGATTTTATTCGGCACGAGGTGGGGCTAACCGGCACGCACGTTGGCTGCGAGCACGGCGTTTGTGGGGCATGCACCATTCTGTTCGATGGCGAGCCGGTACGCTCATGCATTATATTTGCCGTGCAGGCCAACGGCCACGAGCTTATGACAATCGAGGGGCTAACGCCCGATGCCAGCGAAGAAAATCTGCATCCGCTGCAGGCCAGCTTTCGCGAAGCGCACGGCTTGCAGTGCGGCTTTTGCACCGGCGGCATTTTGATGACCTTGCTGCCTTTTCTGGAAGAAAATCCCAACCCCAGCGAACAAGAAATCCGCGAAGCACTCTCCGGCAACATCTGCCGCTGCACCGGCTATCAGCATATTGTCGATGCGGTCAAGATTGCCGCCGCAAAAATGGAGGGCAAATAGATGTCAACCCGTTATTTTGGCCAACGTATCAAACGCAATGAAGATGTGCGCATGCTCACCGGCCAGGCGCTGCATGTCGATGACGTTAACTTTAGCGATATGCTGCACGTGGCCTTTTATCGCAGCCGGGACGCGCACGGCTATATCAAAGAGATCGATATTTCAGCCGCACAAGAGCGCGAAGGCGTGGTGGCTATCTACACCGCCGAAGATTTGGGCGATTACTGGCAGCCCGGCCCGTTGTTGGTACCGCCGCCGCCCACTATTAAAGGGCTGATTTTCCATCAGCGCACGCAGGTACCGCTGGCCAAAGATAAAGTCCGCTTTGTTGGTGAGCCGATTGTGATGGTCGTGGCCGAGAGCCGCTACATCGCCGAAGACGCCGTGGGCGATATTTGGGTCGAAGTCGAGTCGCTGCCGGCCGTCATCGACATCGAGCAAGCCCTTAACGACGATACCCCAACCATTCACGACGATTTAGAGTCGAATATGGCGGCGCATGTTATCCAGAAAAAAGGCGATTACGATGCCGCTGTCGAAAAAGCCGACCTGGTCATCAAGCGCAAACTCGCCTATGACCGGGGCACTGCCGCCGCGATGGAAAATCGTGGCATCGTGGCCCAGTGGGACGCCAAAGGTCAAAAGATGACGATTTGGGACACAACCCAGGCACCGATTGTCATCCGCAACGGGCTGGCGGGGATGCTGGGGCTGTCGGAGCACCAGGTGCGGGTGGTCGCGCCGTTTATCGGCGGTGGTTTTGGGCCGAAGATTATGATGTTCTACCAGGAAGAAGTGCTGCTACCCTGGGCAGCGATGAAGCTGAACCGGCCTTTGAAGTGGATTGAAGATCGCCAGGAAAACTTTTTTGCAACTACCCAAGAGCGCGGGCAGGTTCACGAGGCCGAGTTGGCCGTAACCAAAGATGGCAAGGTTTTAGGGCTGAAACATAACTTTATCCACGACGCCGGGGCCTATATCCCTTACGGACTGACCGTTCCGCTGAACAGCCAGGCCAACGCGCTTGGCCCCTATGCGACCCCCAACTACTACAGCGAATTCACCGCCGTCTTTACCAACAAGCCGATTGTGACGCCCTATCGCGGGGCCGGTCGACAGCACGGTGTGTTTGTTATCGAGCGCCTGCTGGACATTGCCGCCAAAGAGTTGGACCTCAATCCGATTGAGATTCGCCGCCGAAACTTTATTCCGCCCGAAGCTTTTCCTTACAACCACGAAATCATCTTTCAGGATTTCGCGCCTCTGGTCTTTGACAGCGGCAATTACGAACCGGCTCTCGATGAGGCGGTCGAGATGATTGGCTACGAACAGTTTATAAAGGAAGAGCAGCCTCGACTGCGGGCCGAAGGCAAGAAGGTCGGCATCGGTGTGGCGGCTTATGTCGAAGGCACCGGCATCGGGCCTTATGAAGGGGCGCGGATTACGGTTGAGGCCAGCGGTAAAGTCAGCGTGGCCAGCGGTATCGGCACGCAGGGGCAGGGACACTTTACCTCCTTTGCTCAAATTGTGGCCGACCAGTTGGGCGTTGATGTGCGCAACGTTTATCTGGTGACGGGCGATACCGACCAATTCCACTGGGGAGCCGGTACGTTCGCCAGCCGTGGCGCGGTGGTCGCCGGCAATGCTATCCACAGCGCGGCAGTAGAGGTGCGCAAGAAAATCCTCAAGTTGGCGAGCGAACGGCTGGAGGTCGCGCCGGAAGATTTGGAACTGGCCGACGGTCAGGTACGGGTGAAAGGCGTGCCGGAAACCGCCATCGAATTAGGCTCGCTGGCCGTAATGGCCAACCCGCTGCGGGGAGCCGTGCGCCCCGGCACCGAACCCGGCCTGGAAGCAACTTCGTACTTTGGCCCGGAAAGCGGCACGACCGCCAGCGGCGTCCACGCCATTATTGTTGAGGTCGATCCCGATACGATGCAGGTTGAAGTAAAAAAGTACGTCGTCGTTCACGACTGCGGCAAGGTTATTAACCCACTTATTCTCGATGGTCAGATCCACGGCGGGGTAGCGCAGGGATTGGGCAACGCTTTTTACGAACAGCTTCACTTTGATGAGAACGGCCAATTGCTGAATGCTTCGTTTATGGATTACCTGCTGCCCACAGCGATGGATGTACCGCGCATGGAAATCGGCCACGTTGAGACGCTGTCGCCGCTGAACCCGTTGGGGATTAAAGGCGCGGGCGAGGCTGGGGCTATTCCGGCAGCAGCCGTGTTTGTGCAGGCCGTTGAAAATGCCTTGAGCGATGGCGCTCCCGAAATATTGGAAATACCGCTCAGCCCTAACCGGCTGTTTGAGTTAGTTCACGGAGTGAACAATGGTTGAAGATAAAAAACAAATACTCCAATCAACCCGTACCATTGCGGTGGTGGGGCTATCGGCCAGTAAAACGCGGGCCGGCTATACCGTGCCGAAATATATGCAGTCGGTTGGCTATCGCATCATTCCCGTTAATCCTGAACTCGATGAGTCGTTGGGAGAGAAGGCCTACCCCGATCTGCGTTCGGTGCCGGAGCCAATTGATATGGTGTTGATCTTTCGCCGCAACGAGCACATTCCCCCCATCGTTGATGAAGCGATCGAGGTGGGAGCCAAGAGCGTTTGGATGCAGTTGG
>JAGRBZ010000659.1 GCA_020433805.1 Anaerolineae bacterium | reverse complement strand
AAAGTCGCGGTCCATACTTGCCGCACCGCCGGCATCCGTCCGGTGATGATTACCGGCGATCACCCCTTAACCGCCCAAACCATAGCCCGTGAATTGGGTATCTCAAGCGCCGGTGATCCGGTCTTAACCGGCTCCGATCTGGCCCGCATGACGTCGGCCGAGTTAGAAGCGGTTGTTGAAACCGTATCGGTGTACGCCCGTGTTTCGCCGGAACACAAGTTGCGGATTGTCGAGGCCCTCCAAACCAAAGGCCACGTGGTCGCGATGACCGGCGACGGTGTAAACGACGCGCCCGCACTGAAGCGGGCCGATATCGGCGTGGCGATGGGCATCACCGGCACCGATGTCTCCAAGGAAGCCGCCGATATGGTTCTGCGCGATGATAACTTTGCCACCATTGTCTCGGCCGTCGAGGAAGGGCGCGTCATTTACGATAATATTCGTAAATTTATCAAGTTTTCCATTGGCGGCAATATCGGTAAAGTTCTGGTTATGCTGGTGGCTCCGCTTCTCACCATTTCAATCCCGCTGCTGCCTTTGCAACTTCTGTGGCTCAACCTGCTCACCGATGGCTTATTAGGGTTGGGCCTGGGCGTGGAACCGGCTGAAAAAAACACCATGCATCGCCGCCCGCGCCGTCCAACCGAAAGCGTATTTTCTCAAGGGATGGGGTGGCATATTGTATGGGTGGGAATCCTGATCGGCCTGGTTGCTTTGGGAGTCGGCTACGGCTATTGGTATACCGGCCAGGCTAATTGGCAGACAATGATATTTACAACGCTGGCTTTGGCCCAAATGTGGCAAGCACTGGCCATTCGCTCCGGGCAGGAGTCGATCTTCAAAGCCGGGCTGTTTTCTAACCCGTTGTTGTTGGCTATGGTCGTCATTACCTTTAGCGCCCAATTGGCCACGGTTTATGTGCCTTTCTTACAAGCCTTTTTCAGCACCCGCGCCTTATCACCGGCTGATTTAACCATCAGTTTAGCCGCCAGCAGCCTGGTCTTTATAACCATCGAATTAGAAAAATGGTTAAGCCCCGGCCGAGAACACCACCACGCCCTTGTTAGTTCGACCACCCAATCGCTGCCCGGCACCACGCACTAGAATCCTTGAACCTGAAAATTCTTTACAGATGAGGCAAAATTATGGACGCAGATGAACGCTGATATTCTTAGATAAAAAAATAAAAGATCAGCGTTTATCTGCGTCCTAATCCTCATTATGACAAATAAAATCGTGATAATCTTGCCGAAGGTTCTGTCTGATTTTTCTTCATCACGGTTTATTGCAGAGCTGCCGCGACTTGTTCTGACTGGGACAAATTAGCAATTTCTCTACTAAATCTATTTTACTATTCACCCTCATGTCATTTCGAGCGACGGAGGAGCGAGAAATCCCCTAAAACCTCTCTTTGCAAAGGATCATCTGGGGGATTTCTCGGCAAAAAACGCCTCGAAGCATGTCCTGAGCGAAGCCGAAGGATGACATGCCTGAGCAGTTACTTTTTAAGAAAGATTAAAGCAGTGATGACAAATTTAACCCCAAAAATACCTTCTCTTGAAAGCCACGAACGCCGGGAGGACCCCTATGATAAAATCGTGGCGATTTTGGAAGCCTGTGTAGCCGAAGCCCAGGCCGGGCCATTGCCGCTTGGTCGGCTTTTTGATCAACTCCGCGAGGTCAGTTATAGCCTGCTCTGCATTCTGCTCTGTCTCCCCTTTTTACAGCCCGTCTCTTTAGGGCCGGTGGCCACCATTGTGGGCCTCAACTTTACGGCGTTGGGCTGGCAATTGATGCGCGGCCAATCGGTTCCCTGGATACCGGAGCGCATCGGTAAAATTGAACCCTCGCAAAAGTTATGGCGAGCGCTCTTTAAAGTCTTTTTGTTTGTTGTGAAAATCTGTCGGCGTTTTACGCGGCCCCGGCTTCAAAACTGGATAAGCGGTTCTACGGGCAAGCGTATTGGCGGCGGTTTGATGGCCGTAGCCGGGCTGATGCTGGCTTTGCCGCTGGCAGGCGTACCTTTTAGTAACAGTCTACCGGCGCTCGTTATTCTTTTTGTAGGTATTGGTCAACTGGAACATGATGGCTTAATGTTGTTTGTGGCCGGCTTTTGGCTGGTTGTAACGTTGGTTTATTTCGCCTTACTCGCCTACACAGTCTTCTTTTTGGGCGAAATGGCGCTGAATTGGTTATGGGTAACAAATTGGCTGTAAGGAAAAAGAAGCTCAGGCAGCCACAATTAGCCCCTAATCACTCTTGTGATGCAATCTGTCTCGATGCCGAAAGCGGCATGCGTTGGCCCTGAACCTGGCGAATAGCCGGCCCGCTGATCATCGACGTCGCCAGCGCCATAATCACCATTGCCACAAAAATGCGCTGGTCGATCAGCGCGTGATCGAGCGCAATCGAGGCCAGAATAATCTCCATCGCCCCTCTGGCGTTGAGGCTAAAGCCCACCGTCAGCGCCTCACGCAGTTCTAGACCGGCCAGGCGTGCTCCTAAACTGGCACCGCCAATTTTTCCCACGCAGGCGGTTAATGTCACAATCGAAACCAGTACAATATCAAAGTGAGAGACAAAATCGGCCTGCAAACCAATCGATACAAAATAGATGGGGGCCAGAAAGTTGACGGCAAAATGATGGATCGTTTGATACGCCTCGTACGATTTTTTGGTACCCTGTCCCAGGCCAACCCCTACCAAAAAGGCTCCAAAGAAAGCGTGCAGCCCAAACAGCTCGGCTAGCGCCGCCGCCACCAGTACCAGCACCGCCGCCACGCCGATAAAGCCGCCCGGCCAGGCCAGATGATCGTGTAGCCAGGCCATTGCCCGCAGACCAATCCAGTAGCTGACCACCAACGTTAGCAGCGAAAACGCGATGACCTGCCCCAACAGCAGTTCGGGTGATGTGTGCGCCGCCGGTACCAGATAGCTCAACACCACCGCAAACAAAGCCCAGCCGATGAGATCATTGACGGTTGCCGCAACCATCACCAGCGTGCCCAACGGCGTATCGAGCAGGCCCAGATCGACCAAAATCCGGGCGATGACCGGCAGCGCCGAAATCGAAAGCGCCGCCCCCAGAAACAGCGCAAACAGCCACAGCCGATCCTGCACCACGGCTCCCCACAAACTCGGCCACATATAGACCAGGCCAATCCCTAAACCGAGCGGCACCACGATGCCCAGGATGCTGATCAGCGCCGCCTGCCGCCCCTGACGGCGCACCTGCCGCAGATTGATCTCCAGCCCGGCCACAAACATAAAAAACAGCATGCCCAGCTTAATCAAACCATCCTGGGCAATAGCCAGCGTGTCCGACGGCGGAAACAACCACTGATGCGCCGCCGGGAAAAGATGGCCCAGCAGCGTCGGCCCTAACACAATCCCACCGATCAGTTCGCCCAGCACAGCCGGTTGGTGAACCAGGCGGGCGATATGCCCAAACAGCACGGCGCAACCCAACATGGCTGCCAGTTGAACAAAAAAGAGAATAAGATCGCTGTGAGGCATCGGCGGCTCGGTTAGCGACGGGGAGAGAACAACAGGTGAGGCTTGCGTACTTTCAAAATACAGAACATAAGGTCCTCGCTGTAGAAAATATAAGGGTGACCCGTGGCGGTC
>JAGRBZ010000658.1 GCA_020433805.1 Anaerolineae bacterium | reverse complement strand
ATCCGCGTATTGAAATACTGAAGCACTGAAAATAATGATTTCACTGAATTCCGGTTATCAACCATGAGGTTTTTTAAGAGGGGATCGGCCTCAACGCGACCGATAAAGGGGAGTTGTGTCCATACATTGGTCACTTCTGCCACAAAAGTTTCAGTCGTTGGGTTACTAAACTCAAGAAAGACAAGCAAATAGCCCAGGATTGCAACTAATACAACAATCGTGCCAATCATTATCCAAATACTCGCCGGAATTGAAGCGCGAGCAGGATTAGCGGATTTTTTTCGTTGGGAAGGAGGCGGAAACGGTTTTTTACGCTTTGGCATAGGCTATATGGAAGAACATAATATTGCTTCCGTAGTTAGCACAAAATCAAGCATTTTTGTAGCACAAATTGGCAATTTGTGCCTCTTGTTTGCCCAAAACACGAACAATTTAGCAAATCGTTCTACGAACTACGTAAGTCAGATATGAGGATATTTCTCTCTTAAATCAGCCGGAACTTGTTTTGTCGCTTCACCAATAATCTCAATACTCCGCACAAACGCTCTTTTTAGCGTTTCATCCTGTACAAATTGAGAATGGTTTAGTCCTTGCGATTTATTGATTAAGTAATTCGTCTCATCCAGAATATGCTGCAAATACTCAAGCGGTGAGTGTGACATATTCAACCTCTTGCGTAATATAGGGACGAAGATAAGGACTCAGCGACTCAACCGTAACCAACTCAACCGGCCAGTCCAAAATCTCTTCTAACAAAAATGATAACCGCATAAAATTGTCAAAAGTTTTTTGGTCTGCTTCAAATTCAACAAGTAAATCAACATCACTATCCGGTTTCTGCTCATCCCGAACAAAAGAACCAAATAAACCGAGACGTTTAATCCCAAACGCTTTGATCTTATCTTGATGGCGATGAATAGTTGTAACAACATCTTGTTTAGTTTGGGTTGGTGTATCCATTATAGATTTAATCTTGCCAAAAAATCAGTATTCAATTCATCCGTAAAATATCAAGCCAACCTGATGAGTCAACAACTTTCATATTTTGGAAATCGTACAGCACTGCGTAAATCATACTTAAACCAGAGCTTTTATGCTGATTGACGCTCCAACTTTACCTTATCATTGATTTTTTTAAGGACTATTCCTATACCGGCCAATGGATGCTGTAATGTTGCTACCGTGATATCTAAAATATCGGGAGCCATCACCACGAGAGTATTTAGCCATCGCTCTAATTTATTAATGTTAACATCTTCTTTTTTAGCGGCCTCATCTTTAATCTTGGTAGCTTTCTGGGTGAGTTCCGCTTTTTCATCCTCATCAAAATCAGACAACTCAGAAATTTTGGTTTCCACACGCTTCATCCACTCAAGCAAAGCCGTATCAAGCGAGTTGCCGACATCATCGTGATTTATAATGCTAACATTTTTACTGGCCTGTGCTTGCCAACCGACGGCCAGTTGTTCAGCATGAATTGTGCCGCCGGTTATAATTATTCCACTATTTCCGGTGCCGGGTTGGGATGTACCTCCCGGATTTTCCTGAGTAAAGCGCGGAACTGCACCATCATCAAAATTGCCATCCTCTTCACCGAGCGTCTCCAATTCAGCCTTCAACTTATCAATCTCAGCTTCAATGCCATCTATTTCGATGGAAAGACGCGGGTCAGCCGAAATGCCGTACAGCGCTTGCTGCTCTTTTAGCTTTTGTAACCGAAGTTGATTATTCCGAATTAATTGTTGTACATCATTTTTACGTGACATAGTGACCTGCCGACGCTAAGGTTTGTATACGATGAAAAATTTGTTAAGCGGACACTTTATCAACACTCGCTTGAGATCCTGTACCCACAGCGACTGATTTAGCATCAACCTTACCTCCTTCCATAATTACACCGGAATTGAGAATGGTATTTTCCTGTTCACGAATATCAGAGGTGTCGATATTATGCGCTTTCAAAAAATTATTAAGCCCTTCAATAATTTGCCTTTCAATAACCTTTAAATACATCGCCTGGTCTAACACTTGAAAATAATGGGTAGGTGATGAACTCACCTGGGTACGTAAACTAGATTTTGCACCATAATTAAATTTTTTATTCTTTTCCATTCCCCTTTCTTTTTCTAATTGCTTGGCATCAGCAAAAAACAGGTCTCCTAGGTCTACTATTTCTGCAAATATTCTATCGATCGCTGCCCACGCTCCAGTAATGGCTGAAAAAGGGCCTACAACCAAACTTTTTAACCCTAAACTAATTAGATTCCATTTGGATGGTATCAATCGATCAACTTCCCGGTGTTCATCTTTCAGCGGGGTTAAAACACATCGATTGATTTCAACAAATAAATAGCTCCCTTGTCTAGAAAAACGCAAAAAGAAAGATATCACGATTTCATTGCTCCAATCATATATCTGTATCCATTTGTAATGTCTCACAAATTTATCATTACAGATTACATATTCGTCAACAATTGCCTGATCTACCTTGTCGATAGGTGGCAAAAAAATACTGGGAAGAAGCCAACGTTCATCGCGGATCTCTTTTCCATCTACAAACAAAAAGTCTTTGACTATTAGTCCATCAAATTGTAATTTATTTATTGCCTCTACAATAGCTACATACAAATCTTTCAGGTTGAAAGGTTTTACTTTTCGTGGTTGTAATATTTCTTCTCTTGGTTTATTGACATCAATTGATAAAGTCCAGCCCCCTATTGGAATACCTGCTCCAACAAATGGAAAAAATCCCTTATAAATGATCAAATTCTGACTCTCATTCGGTAGATTGCGTGGTAATTTATCCGATAAATATTTTCGCCGAAGTATATTTTCCAGATAATCGGGATAATAATCCTTTTTCTTAATATAGGGAATGAATTCGTACCTTTCTCCATATTGTTTGTAAAAATTAATCACTGCGGTAACTAAGACGAGCAGCGGGATTGAAGATGGGGAAAGAAACGCAACTATAGCAATTATAAAATAACATATGTGATATTTTTTCTCTCTTACATCCATTAGAAAGCTAATCCGGGCCAATTTGGCTAGATCTATACCTAATTCGGGGGCAAATGCGTTTCTTTCTTGTTTCACCAAGTTCATGATTTGTGTTCTAAATGATGCATTGAGCAAAACACTGCCTAGCAGATAGCGAGTTGTCTGGCTGCGGCTGAAATCCATTTCAGCGCTGCCATAACTACTAATCCCCCCTCCGCCAGCCGATGATGAAACCGAAGAGGGCGTATCTCTCGTAACTCGATAATAACCTACGGCCGTTGTCAAACCGGTTGCAAAAATATAGCTCCACCGATAACCATAAATAGGGAAAAATATATCTACCATTCTATCAAAGCTGGGAATAAGCCATGACCACTGAAAATATTCAGGTTCAAAAATAAACAGGACCGGCGTAAACAACCAATCACTTATGATCAAAAAGCCGGCAAAGTAAAGGGCAATAGTTTTTAGATTGATCCATTCTCGAGTTTGATACAAAATTTCATAGATAATCAGCCCTGAAGTGGCTCCCCAAACGGCCAGCCTCGGAATATGAGAAAAAAATTGAGCGCCCGCAACAAGGGGAATAATCACATATATTACGGCTCCCACAGCCGCCATAATGAG
>JAGRBZ010000065.1 GCA_020433805.1 Anaerolineae bacterium | reverse complement strand
GCGATTTACACTTGTACCTGCGCAAGTGCAGGTGTCGCCCGGCGAACGTGGTGGGAGAGCGGTTCTGCTTCCGCCGTTCGCATCTGATGCTTGTGGCTCACTCCATCTTCGTTAAAACATGGTTTAGAACGAATCATACAGCGACCGCACCCGTAACACAGCACGGGCCTGGTCGATGCTCAAGCCCGGCGGCAGCGGACAGCTTAGGCTGACGGGGCGACCGGCGGGCAAATCGAAATAGTTGTCGCTAAAGACAACGTCGGCACCCTCCAGGCTGACCTCCACAAAACGGGCCAGCGATTGGGCGGCCAGATCGATGACCAACTGATCGCCTTGCTGATGGACATCGACGGCCAACTGGGGATCGACGAGGGCCAGATGCTTGTTGGGCACAAAGATACCCACGTTGAGCGCGACCCGTTCGCCCTTCTGCCACAGTTCGGCGACGAAGACAACTTGGCGACGATTGTCGTCGGCAATGCGGTCGGTGAAGTCAAGGGTGCGAAGGGGCGTCGAGCTGAGCGGGGAGGCCGTTACAGCTTCCTCGCCGGCCTCCAGCACCTCGCCGGTCAGGGCTTCTAACGACCAGCGGACGGAGCCGGACCACGGTTGGGTCAGGTCGCTGGTTACGTGCAGGCCCATCTGGGGCGGTGCGTCTTCGATAGATAGCATGAGCGGGGCATAGAAGCGGCGCGAGGCGTAGTGCAGCGCCTTCCAACGGCCAAAGTAATCGAGGCTAGACCACGACGCCACCGGCCAACAGTCGTTGAGCTGCCAGTAGAGGGTGCCGCTAACCCGATCCATGTTGCGCCGCCAGTGTTCGACGCCGTAGCGAATGCCCTCGGCTTGCAGCACCAGGCTAAGGTAGACCAGCGCCGCAAAGTCTTTGGGCATGCGGAAAGTCTGGGTCATCTGGTTGATGATCAAACCGTTACCGCTGTCGTTCTTCTGGTGATGTTCCATGATATAGGAGGTCATATTCCAGTCGGCTTCGTCGGCGTAGGTACGGACGGTGTCGAGCGGCGGTAGCGATTGGAAGCCGAACTCACTCATAAAGCGCGGAAACTGATCGCGATAGGCGGTGAAAGGGCGACCGCCGTGCCAAACTTCCCAATAGTGGGCATCGCCCTGAACTTGGCCGTTGGTGTCGTGAAACAGCGTGTTCGATGACGGTGAGCTGGGCCAGTAGGGCGTGGCCGTATCTTCTTCGGCCAGCCATGCGGGCAGGAGGGTGAAGAAAAACTGCTCGTAGGCGTCGCGCAAAAGCTCCCAATCGACAGACGTTTTGTGGCCGCCCATCTGGCGCGTAAGCTGCTTCAGCTCCGGCATCTTGTCCTTGAGGGCTTCCAACTCGTCCATATAGACCGAACCGGCCCAGCCCCAACTTTCCCAGCCCCACTCCATCTCGTTGTTGCCGCACCACAAGGCCAAACTGGCGCGATGGCGCAGGCGGCGGACGTTCTCGATGACTTCCTGGCGCACATTGTCCAAGAAAGCGTCATCATCCATAGGATAGATACTGCACGAGAAGATAAAATCCTGCCAGACCAGAATGCCGTATTGATCGCACAGATCGTAAAAGCGCTCTTCTTCATAAAAGCCGCCGCCCCAGACGCGCAGCATGTTCTGGTGGGTGTCGGCGGCGGCGCGGATGAGTGTTTCCAGGTGATCGGTGGTGAGGCGGGTGGGGAAGGAGTCGGCGGGAATCCAGTTGGAGCCTTTGGCGAATATCGGCAGGCCGTTGATGACAAAGGTGAAGGACTTGCCCCAGGCATCGTCAACCTGGCGCAGTTCGAGCGTGCGCAGTCCGACTTGATAATAGCGCTGGTCGACAACATGCTTGCCGTCGGTTAGATGGAGATCGACCTGGTAAAGCGGCTGATCGCCGTAGCCGTTGGGCCACCACAACTGCGGCTGGTCGATGGTGACGGCCAGCGTGTGGCTGTTGCCGTCGAGCGCGGCCTTGGTAGTGATCGTGCGGTCGTCCGGGCCGGTGATATGCATCATCACCGTTAGATCATCGGCCTGCCAGCGATCCAGGCTGACCGCCGCCTCAAGCACAACCGCCCCGTCTTGATGCTGCTGCATCAGGCGAACATCGTCAAACCGGGCTACGCTGCGCCCCTCCAGGCGAATTGCTTGCCAGATGCCGATGGGCGGCAGCTTGGGGCCCCAATCCCAACCAAATTGGCAGGGCGCTTTGCGTAGGTAAGGGCCGCCGGGAATAGCGTGCGATACGCCGGTCATCGGACGCTCGGCCTGCCGGGGGGCGACGTATTCCAGCGGCGAGCGGAAGAGGATGGACAGTTCGTTATCGCCGGCGTGCAGCAGCGCGGTAACGTCCCAGCGGTATTGCCGAAACATATTCTCGGTCTGGCCTAGCACCTGCCCGTTGAGCGAAAGCTCGGCCAAGGTGTCGAGGCCGTCGCACACCAGAAAGATGCGGGGCTGCGCCAACAGGTCGGCAGCGACGGTGAAGGTGCAGCGGTATTGCCAGTCGGTTGCGGCGATCCACTGGACGCGCTTCTCATTGTCGGCCACAAAAGGATCGGCAATGAGACCGGCGGCCAGCAGATCGGTGTGGACACCGCCCGGTACCTGGGCCGGATACCAGGTGTCGGTTTCGGCCTGGCGAAACTGCCAGTTAGCGGTGAGGGAGTGATGAAGTACCATTTTTCTTTTCCTTCGATTTACTTTTGATAAGCGGTTAGCTGTTAACCTCAGATCGGGACTAGATGTGTCTCATGTCATTTCGCAGCCCTTCGGCTTTGCTCAGGATAAACTCAGCGGAGAAATCCCTGTGACACTACGCCAGAAACGGTGTCCGGTTGGGACAACTTGAAGTCACAACGCTCATTTTTCCCGGCGAACGCTTCACGGTTTGAAATGTTTAAGGGATTTCTCCGCCTCCGGCTACGAAATGACATGGGCGACTTTAGTTATCGAACTTAGGTTGTTAGTTATCAGCAGTCAGGTGATTGGTTCGAGCCAGAGACGGCTTACACCCGGTTGAGGGGTTAGTAAAGAAACCTATGGCTGTATTTCTGACTTAAGTCTGGAACGATTGATTATATCACATAGTCTTGCTGGGTATCAACTGTTTTTTCAATCGTGGCGTGTGTTGCGGCTATCGGGCGGAAGAGGAGCAGTGAGGCATTGATGGAAATGAAAACACATATCTGGAGCATCAAAGTTTACTTTGATCCCAACGCTGATGACAAAGCAAGCTTTGTCGCTCCGAACCATTTTCATTCGCGTTGCTGTTGCGGAGCTTTCTTTGCACTCCCTCCTATAAAAATTACCGTAGGACAAACTTAAGTTTGTCCTACGGTATCGTTGTCGTCTCATCTGAGACTGTCGGACTCCTTTGTGATCACCTCTTGCAGGATTTTACATGCCCCGATCAACATCGTGATCACCTCTTGCAAGATTCTACATGCCTCGATCACGATCGTGATCACCTCTTGCAGGGTTTTACATGCCTTGATCATGATCGTGATCACCTCTTGCAAGATTTTACATGCCCTGATCATGATCGTGATCACCTCTTGCAGGATTTTACATGCCTCGATCAACATCGTGATCACCTCTTGCAGGATTTTACATGCTCGATCATGATCGTGATCACCTCTTGCAGGATTTTACATGCCTCGATCACGATCGTGATCACCTTTTATTAGATTTTACAAGCTCGATTGCGTTATTGGGGCTAACAATAATCCGGCTATTGTGTCTTTTACTTTGTCTTAAGCACGGCTTGCACTTGCGGGAGATTTAAGAAGGAGCTTTGCAGGCGAGGATCATCAATGTGGGCGGCCATCGATTCAACAATCTGGCGGGCCTGGTGGTGAAGACTTTGCGCTGCGACGGCATTGGTCTCAAGCTGACTCAGGGCGAAGAGGATCGGCCAGAGGGTGGCTTGCGAGCCCGTTGATTCGAGGATGGCACAGGCTTCCAGCAACGTGACGCGGGCGGCATCGACATGACCCAAAGCGAGCTGGGCCTGGCTCTTCACTTGGAGCATGGCCGGGGTGTAAGCGCGAAGATTGTATTGCCGTAATTTGGGCAGCCATTGATCGGCAATGGCAAGAGACTGTTCGTAATTCTCTTGCTTTAAGGCCAGTTCGGCCTCGGCAATGTTGATGCGCATGTTCCAGGTGGGATGGGCGTCGCGGTAGGGATCATCTTTGCCGCGGGCAATCACAGCTTCGGCTTCGTCCAGATGGCCGGCCATGAGGTAAAGTTGGGTGAGGATGCCGAGGGGGTGGCAGCGGAAATGGGGGAAATGGGTTTCGGCAATGGTAACGGCCTGCTGCGCCATATCCAGCCCTTGCTCGATAGCACCCAGATGGCCCACCATCGCGGCGCGATGACCGCCGGCCAGAACTTGCGCGGCCATAAACCCGGCCAACTCGCCCAATCGGACGCTTTCGTTGGCGGTGGTCAGGGCCTTGCCCGGTTGACCAAACTCCCAATAAGCCAGACAGACCATCATGAGACTGTACGATTGGCCCCACAGATTGTTGCTGGACTCACTCAGTTGAAAAGCCTCGTTGGAGAGGGCAACGGCCTGCTTATAATCACCGGCGGCAACGTGGGCCATGGCCGTCATGCTCAGGTTGTCGGTCAGCATGGGTAAGCTATCAAGCTCACGCCACAGTTTGCCCGCCTCATAAAGGGTCGGGATGGCCTGCTCGACATCCATGACGGCGGCGTAAAGCATGCCCAGGTCGTTAAGGGCGTAGCCCAGCAGTTCGGTTAGATTGAGCTGGCGGGCCAACATTACGGCTTTTTCGGCATTGGCGATACCGGCGTGGGTGCGCCCGCTCCACATACCGCCGAGAGCCAAATTCCACAAGGTTTTAGCCTCGGCGGCTTGGTCGCCCAATTTACGGGCCAAGGCCAGGGTTTCTTCACCCAAGGCCGGCCCTTTGACCGGATCGTGAACGGGTGTGGGGGTAGCATAGAGGGTAACCTGGGCCATCAGCGCCGCCAGTTCCATCGGGCGGTCGCGCAGTTGGCGGGCCACGGCTTCCATTTCATCGTAATTGGCCAGGGCCGCATCGAATTGGGCGTTCAACTCTAGCGCCCGACCCAAACAGCCGTAGAGCCGGATCAGGTGTTCCTGGCCTATGTTATGGTCTTTGACCAGCGACAACGCCTGGCGATAGAAGGCGATAGCCTCGGTGTGGGCATACATGCGGGTGGCAACTGCGGCGGCGCTTTGCAGATAGTCAACAGCCTTGTCTATCAGTCCGGCTTCCTGAAAGTGCCACGCCAACTGAACCGCCACCTCTTCGGTGCGGCCTGCATACAATTCTTCAAGGGCGTCACCGACTGCCTCGTGGAGATAACCGCGCTCCAGTTCATCGAGATTATAGTAGAGATAGTGTTGGAACAGGTTGTGGCGAAAGCGGTAGCGCGAAAGACGCTGTCGACCCACGCGCTCTAAGGTTTGGGCGGTGACCAGGCGGTGTCGCTTGTCCAGATCGCGGCTCAACTGCTGCACCAACGTGCGTTCCTCCAGCCCCTGCACGCGGGCGACAACCTCGGCGGTAAAGATCTCGCCCTCAATGCTGGCGACCGTTAACGCGGCCTGCCAATCTTCTTCCAGGCTTTGGATGCGCTTCTCGATGACGCCTTCAACCTTAACCGGCAGTGTCTGCCAATCGATGGTTTCGGTGACGATCCACGCGCCGCTTTCGTCCTGGGTTATATCGCCCCGCTCCTGCATATCGCGCAGCAGTTCGACGGTAAATAAAGCGTAACCGCCGGTGTGGCGAAAGAGCGCCTCGCGGAAGGTGGTGTCGAGTTGGTTAGGCTGCGTGTCGAGGTAGGCATCGATAAACTGGCGGCCTTCGATGGCGGCCATATCATCCAGATCGAGCCATATATCGCCGTGCTGGCGTTTTAGCTCGCTGACAAGGCCGGACAGGGGGTGTCGGGCGTCGCTCCAACTTAAAGGCACTTCCTCGGGCCGATAGGTGCCGATGATAAGTATGCGGCTGTCGGCTATCTCGCGGCTCAGGTGAAAAAGTAGGCCGCTTGAGGCGGTATCGATCCAGTGCAGGTCTTCTATAATGAACAAGATGGGGCGCTGAGCGGCAACGGCTTTAAGCAGCGCCGTGTATTGGCTAAAAATGCGCTGCTGTTCCAGACCGGCGTCGGGTTTGGCCTCGGCTAAGGCGGTCAATTGATTGAACCAGGTGTCTTGGGGTGTGGTGATGGTTGCAGCACGCTTCTGCAGAGCGGCGGCAGGTACAAAATTGCCGATCAAATCAGGGGCGTGGTCAACCAGCGCCGGTAGGGTTTGGGGCATCAGCTCCCAGAGGCGGCAGGCATGGGATCGGCTGATAAGACCACCGGCCCATTTGGCCTCGACATCGCCGGTGAGCATCGTCAGTGCGCCGCGGAAGGGCATGTAAGGATCGCTGATGCCGGTCATGGCGTCGCAGTAGCCACTGATGACGACCAAATCGCTGTTTTCGGCCTGCATACGCCGGGTAAATTCCTGAGTCAACAGCGTTTTGCCCCGGCCCGCGCCGCCGATCACGAACAGGATTTGCCCCTGACCGGTCTGAGCCGAATGCAACGCTGCTTTTAGGTCTGCCAATTCGCGCTCGCGGGCGACAAAGACAGGTGCCGGTTCGGGTGGGTTGTCTTCTGTTAAGAAGCAAGGCAACGCCGGAGCCTCGGCAGCAGACGTCGACTCCGGTTGAGGCTGGGCCGGTTTCGACTCGGTCTGCCTGGCCTGGAGTTGGCTGTCGGGTTGACGATTGCTGTCCACGGTATCGCCCTCTGTAAGCTCCGTTAAGGCAGCGACCAACTCGGCAGCCGAGGCGTAACGCTGATCAGGCTGCATGGCCAACGCCCGCATAAGCACATGGTTGATGCCGGTTGGCACATCTGCCGGCCACTGCTCCGGCAGCGTTAGCGGTTGAAAGTGGGCGCGCATGATCGAGACGGGTGTTTCACCGGCAAAGATTTTTTCGCCGGTCAGCATCTCATAGAGCATGCAGCCGAGGGCATAAATGTCTGTCTGCGGTGTGGCCGGTTGGCCGTCCCACAGTTCGGGAGCGATGTAGTGGGTGGTGCCGACTACCCGCCCGCTTTGGCTGATGCTCTGATCGTGTTCGAGCTTGGCCAGACCGAAGTCACTCAGCAGCGGGCCGCGCTCCGGGTCGAGGAGGATGTTGGCCGGTTTCAAATCGCGATGCAGGATACCCCGACGATGGGCATAATCGAGGCCGGTGGCTACATCCGCCAGCAAGGCGACCGCTTCCGGCCAGGTCAACCGCTTTTGCTCGGCCAGCCGGTCGGCCAAACTCTGGCCCTCGATCAAGCGCATCACAATAAAATGTCGCCCCTGCGCCTGCCCGACATCATAAATAGGCACAATGTGGGGATGGTCTAAATGGGCGATCAACTTGGCTTCGCGACGAAAGCGTTTAATGCCGCTGGTTTCGGTTAGCAGAGCGGCTTTGAGTTCCTTCAAGGCCACCAAACGGCCCAAAACGGTATCGCGGGCGCAATAAACGGTGGCAAAGCCGCCCCGGCCAATCTCGTTTAAAAGTTCGTAGCGGCCCAGGGTATCCGACGAGGGTTCAGCATCGACCGGCGGCTCCGGCTCAGGTTGAGGGACGCTCTTCTTTTTTCGGGCGGACTGGCTGCGCTGCGCTTCTGTTTTGAGAAAGGGTTCTACGAGACGTTTGGCTTTGATCGCCTCAAAGAGGGTAGTGGTTTCCATTTCGGGGGGCAGGCCAAACTCTTCATCGAGAAGGCGGACGCACTCCTCGTACTGGTGCAGGGCGGCCGCTTGTTGATCCGCATTGACGTACAACTGCATCAGGGTACGGTGAGCCGGCTCATGCAGGGGATCGAGGGTGAGCCAGCGACGGGCGTAGGGGATGGCCGCTTCGACCGTTTTCCGGGCGATGTGACCCTGAACCAACTTCTCCAGAGCGGTAGCGAAATCCTGACGGAGTCCTTCCGCCTCGAAAAACTGCCAATCATCGAACTCCGGGGCATCGCGTAAGGTGAAGCCGGTCAGAAAGTCGCCCCGGTAGAGGTCGGCTGCCTCAGCCAGAATAGCGAGCCTATCCGCACTCAGTGCGTTATCGTCACTGGGTTGACCTTGCTCAAAAGAGGCCAACAAGTGACGGAAATGGGCGGCATCAACCCAGAGATCCGACTCGGGGTTGACAGCCACGCTGTAACGCTCGATCAGGAGGGGTTCCTCACCCAAACCATTCTTGAGCATCCACAAAGCACGCCGCAAGTAGGTGCGCGCCCGAGATTGATCGTGTTCGGGCCAAAATAGGGCAGCCAGCGCCTCGCGACTGTGGCTCTGGCCGGTTGTAGCTAAGTAAATCAGCATGGCCAGAGCCTTGCGCGTTTCAAGCTCCAAGGGCGTACCGTCTCGCTCCAAGTGCGGAGCGCCGAGCACCATCAGTTTTAGATGTGTCATGGGCAATACCCGCGTTGTATTAGGTGACCATCGTGGCCCCCATTGTACTAAAAACGATCAAAAAAGCCTAAAAAAACGTTTTTAAACGTTTTCTGATACGTTTTTCGAACACATTGGTGATACGGACGCCGGATATACTAGGGTCATAAAGTTAATCATTCACTGACCTATTTAATGGCTATCGAATAAGGAGATAAACAAATGGAAAACAAGTCGCAAAACGAAACCGAAGCAACGCAATCCGTATTTGGAGCACACGCTTTCTGTGACGCCGGTGGAAAATGCTGCGCTGACGGTCCTATCGAAGAGATTTCGATGATAATGCGCACATTGGAACCGGGCCAAACCCTGGAAGTTCGGGCGACACACGTCAGCGTTATGGCCGACCTCGGCCCCTGGACGCGCCTGACCGGAAACGAAATTGTAAAACAGGAAAATGATCGCTACCTACTGCGACGCGGTGGATGAGCATCAACACCTTGAAGTTAGACCACAAGGGTCTTAAGAAGACATTTTTAATCAACTAACAAACTATCAAACGCATTATAAAAATAGGAGAACTAAAATGGAACACATCTTAATTCACAACACCAATGGTAAAGACAATGTTGAACGCGCTTCACTCGCTTTCGTCGTCGGTAATGTAGCTCGCAGTGCCAATCAGAAAGTAACAGTTTTATTGACGATTGAAGGTGTCCGGGTAGCGGTTAAAGGTTATGCCGATGATATGCAAGCCCACGGATTTGCGCCGCTGAGTGAACTCATCAGCCAGTTTGTCCAAGCCGGTGGCGAAATCTGGGTCTGCGGTGCCTGTGCTAACCCCCGCGAGATTACCAGCGAAGACCTGGTTGAAGGCGCTAAGATCATCGGCGCGGCTACTGCGGTTGAAGCTCTGGTCAACGGTGCTCGCACGCTTGATTTCTAGATGTCATTTTGTAACGCGGGTTGGGGCTTAGATTAAGCCTCAACTCGCCAACCAAACCTATATGTCACGCTTATAAACATTACGATCCCCTTAGGGGCGACACTGAAATGAAATTCAACTTTTACTTCACCGCGTCACATCCGTGATGCGGTGAAGTTTATTTTTAGAGAGGTGTCAGGATGATGACGTGTTTTGCGGGGGGGAACGTCGGCTCAAGCTACGGCTTTGGAGATGGAGATGATGATTGTTTCTTTCAGCCACATACAGCGAGGCCGGCCAAAGTCGTAAGATTATCTATCCGTTGGCTAACGGTTCAGATATTTGCTGTACATGGGCTATGTTGAGAAAAGAAGTCTGTAAGTCCAGCGGGCTAATATGGTCGGCGATGTATTCAATAATCTGATGGGCTTCTTGACGCAGCTTTTCAGCTTCAATCACGTCGGTCTCAAGCTCGGCCAAACACAAAAGAATTTGCCAGAGCATTCGGCGTGAACCGATAGCTTCAGCTTCAGCACGGGCTTCCAGAAGAGTCTCGCGTGCGGGTTTGGTTTGGCCTAAACCCAACAGAGCCTGTCCGCGCAGGTATAGTCCAGAGGGGATAAAGACCCGCGCATCGAAATCGCGCAAGGTGGCTAACAATGTATCGAGCAGTTCCAAGGCTCGCTCATAGGCACCTTGTTTTAACGCAATGTCAGCATCAACCAGAATGACGACTTGGAAAAAGAGCGGCGTGGCCGTACGATAGGGATCTGCTTTGGCTCGCTCGATGGCGGTCTCGGCTTCAGCAAGATGGCCTTGCCCCAAATGGAGTTGGGCCAGTCGGGCCAGGGCATAAGGACGCTGCACCGGCAATTTCATTTCAGCGACCTCAAGAGCCTGACGGGCTGCGGTTAAACCTTGCTCAAAAGCGCCTAAACTTCCGTAAACCGCGGCCAGGGTGGCGCGGGTGTAAACTTGAGGCACCACATAGTTGGCCAAATCGCTCAACCGCAGACATTCCTCCATCACGGCAATCGCATGATCCGGCTGACCGCGATCCCAATAAACGTGGCCGATGCCAATACGACTGTAAGACTGCCCCCACAGATTGTCAATCGACAAGCTGATCTGGGAAGCTTCCTCGGAGAACTTTAACGCCAGATCATAGTCGCCGCTATACATCGCCAAACCGGCCAGACCGGTCAGACTGTCAACCAGCATGGGCATGTTGTTGAGATCGCGCCACAGATCGCCGGCTTCGTGGAATAACGGCCTGGCGCGGTTAAGTCGACCGCTGAACCAATGGCAAATGGCTAAATCGTTGAGGTTAAAGGCCATCTGCTCCGGCTGGTTACTCTCACGGGCCAGGGTCAAAGCGCGTTCGCCATAATCTATGGCCTGGGATAACCGATTGCTAAAGCGACAGAGGTTGGATAAATTCCACAGAATTTTTGCCTCGGCGGCCTGATCGCCTAAGTCATGGGCCAAAGCCAAAGCCTGCTTAGCAATATCTTCTCCCTGAACCGGGTCGAACGTTCGCGAAGGCATCGCCCGCAGTGTGGTTTTCGCCATAAGGGCACCCAGCTTCATGGTGGGTACATTACGCTGTTGAGCTATCTCCGTCATTTCTTTATAAATCGCCAGTGCTTGATCAAACTCCGCATTTAATTCTAAAGCGCGGCCTAATTGGGTATAGAGATGCGCGATTGCCTGGTTTGTCTGGACATTAGCCGGCGTTGTATCACGTTTGGCAATGTCTAGGGCACGGCTAAAGTAGGTGATGGCCTCGGCGTGAGCATACACCCGAGCGGCGGTTTGACCGGCGAGCGTAAAATATTTTTGGGCCGATTGGTCATCGCCGGCCATATCAAAGTGGTGGGCTAGCGCCGGCCAATAGCGCTGCTGACCGGTATCGTAAATGGCCTGCATCGCCTCGCCGCTGCGCCGATGCATAACCCGCAACCGACGCTGACTAACCGTTTTAAGCAGCGCCTGCCGCAAGGCCTCTTGCGAAAAGCGGTAGCGATCCTCGCCATCTTGTAACGGCAACTCTTCAATGAGACGGCTGGCCAGCAGCCGGTCGACGGCATCGAGCAGATCATCTTCATCCAGTTTGGTGACCGCTTCAAGCAGGGCGAAGGGAAATTCCGGTCCCAATATGGCGGCGGCGGTTAAAATAGAGCGATCTTCGTCGGTTAATAGTTGCAGGCGACGCTCGGCTAAATCGAGCACATTTTGGGGCAACTGCAACATCATGACGGACAGCCGGTTTATCTGGCTTGTTTTTGGGCCGATCCAATCCCTCACTTGACCCTCGGCAGCCAAAGCTTTGAGCGTCTCTTCAATAAAAAACGGGTTGCCACCGGTTGCCTGCACAAAGCTATCAATCATCCATTCCGGAAGACTTTTTTGCCCTAACGCGCTCTTGAGGAACTCGGAAACCTGATGGCGATCCAACGGCTCAAGGGTGATCGCGTGGGCAGCCTCATCGCGCTGCAGATCTCGCTGAAGAGTGGCGACGATTGCTTTATCGTCAACCTCTTCCGGGCGCAGACTCAATACAAATAAAATGGGTGCTTGGGGTGTTCGGTGGGTTAGGTAGGCCAATAATTCCAACGTTGAAAGATCGATCCAGTGGATATCTTCGATAGCAATAAACAGAGGGTGCTTGTGCGCAACATGGCTTAACAAATCCCAACAGGCAGCAAAGAGACGCAGACGCGCTTCGGCCTGGTCGACGGAGGCCGGTTCGCCGGGAAGATGGGTGTTGGCCTCGGGTAATAAACGCGCCAATTCAGGAGGAATGTTTTTTCGCTCATCTGCCGGTAGACGGTCAAAAGCTCTATCCAAAATATCGATAACCGGCTGGTAAGGGAGTGAGGTATGCTCGCGACCTTGAGCCGTCAAGATTTTACCGCCCGCCATTTTGACCAGCAGCTTCATTTCGGTCACTATGCGGGTTTTGCCCAACCCGGCGCTGCCGGTTAATAACACGACTTGCCCTTGTCCGGCTTTGGCGTTATTCCAGCTCTTGGTCAGGTCAGCCATCACGGCTGAGCGACCGATAAGCGGCACACGTGGGATTAAATCGGCCCGTCCCACGGCCTGATCAGGATCGGGCGGGCGGACCATCACAACACTTTCATCGGCCAAATGGGCCAGATGTTGAATGACTAATTCAGTACTGGCCGGACGCTCGGCCGGCTCTTTGGCCAGCAAGTGCAAAATAAATTGCTCTAGCGGTTCATCGAGATGGGGGTTGAATTGACGCGGCGGTGGTGGAGGAGCGGTCATCTGCTGCATTAAGACCATCGCCGGGCTTTGATGGGTAAAAGGCAGTTGCCCCGTCGCCATCTCATACAAGAGAATGCCAAAAGCGTACAAGTCTGCCCGAAAATCGACGGTTAGCGCCTGTGCCTGTTCCGGAGCCATATAAGCCACTGTGCCCAGGGCCATCCCTTCCTGGGTAAGCTGCATCGCCAAGTTAGTTTGACGCACCAGGCCAAAATCCAGCAGTTTAACCCGAAGGGCATCCTGGTTAGACAGCAACATCAAGTTACCGGGTTTTAAATCGCGGTGAATAATGGACTGGTTATGCAGGTAAGCCAGAGCCTCGGCCAGTTGGCGACCGATGTGCAACAACCGCTCGCGGGGCATAGGCCCTGCATCCAATTCTTGCCGAAGCGTGACGCCGTCCAATAGTTCGAGAACCAGATAGGGCGTATCTTTACAGGTTCCGTGATCGTAGGCCTGCATAATATAGGGGTGGTTGAGGCGAGCGAGCACCCGAAATTCACGATGAAAACGGGTAAGCGTGGCATCATTTTCCCGATTGAGGAAAAGATTGAGGACTTTCAAGGCAACGGGCCGATTTTCTATCAAATCGACAGCGCGATAAACCGTCCCCATGCCGCCCCACCCCAATGATGCTTCAACTTTATAGCGATTATTGACGGTTTGGCCTATCATGAGCGACTCTGAATATGTGATCCCCAGTCCTCTATGATAATTTTACCAAATTGCCCTCAAACCACAAGCAAAAAGGAGTATTCCGGTACTAAAGCAGAGTGGGCTGGAAGAGCATCCTACGCCGTATCGCCTGACCATTCCGGACTCCAGCCGCCTAAGGCAGGATGATACATCTCGTCGCCCGCATGCTGGGTGAACTCCACATTGAGACGCTCTTTGTGTAAGCCAAGAATTTCGATGCAATCATCGCAGAGCGCCTTGGCTACCGCCATCCGCTGCTCGGCGGATCGACCGCGCCGGACGTCGCACATCAGCACCGCTGTCGGCGTCGGCTCGCCATCGATCATGCGCCAAATGCCGCCTTCGCCCAACTCACGGATGGCGATGCTGATGCGACGAATATCCATCGCCATCATGCTTGAATAGGTCTCGCACAACTTTTTGACCAATCGCTTTTTGGTTTCGACCGGATAATGATCATTAACATCCAGTTGCAGATAAGGCATGGTGTGTTACTCCATAACAACACTAAAAATAACAGATTTGCCGCGCATTATACGGGAGAGGGCAATCGTCAGTCAAACAGTTCAAATTTTGCCGTCACGAAGAGTAGGTTATTAAACTTATATCTCTAAAAATCATATATTTTTCAAGCGATGTTTCAGCAGGAACTACCTTAATCAATAAGCTTTACTCTAGAAAAAATTAGGATATTGCGTTTTTTACTACTAAACAGACCCCATAAGTCTAGCAACAAGCTAAAAACCGCTATAAAAAATGCGTTTAATGGATTTATCCTTGACGCCAGCTCAATAATCATATATAATTTCCACACATATTCCACCAAAAACCCTCATATACAGGGTAATCTTTGAGAAAAATTTCATTAATCATATATAATTATATAAAATAACATGAGCAAAAATCATCTCATCGGAAACAAAACGAAGACAACGGCTGATACTGTTGCGAACTCGCTCCGTGAAAAGATATTGCGGGGCGAATTAGAAGATGCACAGGGATTACGACAGGATAAAATCGCCAAAAAATTCGGCGTTAGTTCTATTCCGGTGCGAGAGGCACTGTTTCAGTTAGCCGTGGAAGGACTGGTTGCTTTTGTTCCCAATCGGGGAGCGTTTGTTGCGCCGCTTTTGGCCAAAGATGTGTTCGAAATCTATGCAATGCGCAACGTGCTGGAAATGTTGGCCTTGGAGCACGCCGTTCCTCACCTAACTGACTCGGCGCTGGCTCGGGCTGAAGGTATTTTGGTACAGATGGATCCTGAAAAGGATATTTATAAATGGGGTGAGTTAAATTGGGAATTCCACGCTACATTGTACCAACCCGCCGATATGCCGCGCTTGATGGACACGCTCCGCAGTTTACATGTGAATGTCATCCGTTATCTAGTGCGAAATGTGCCGACGCCTGATGATATTGAGTACCGCTCCAATAACCAGATTGAACATCGTCAAATTTTAGAGGCATGCCGCCAACGGGATACAGAAATTGCCTGTATCCAATTGCGCCGGCACCTCGATGCCTCGTCACGCATGTTGGTTCGATTTTTGAAAAGTGAAGATGGTGTAGACTCAAAGGACGAATAAGATGGTCAGAGACAAAGTGGATATAGGGTTAGGTTTGAGCGAGGTTGTTCCCCGGCGTCGAAAAAAATCGCCCCGTTTTTCCCCAGCCCCCTTAAGTAACTTCCCTTTAACCAAAAACCAAATTATAAACGATTACCGCACGGCCTTCGCCAGTCGCCAATTTAGCCAAATCGGGCGACAAGAGGTTTTAAACGGTCGGGCTCAGTTTGGTATTTTTGGCGACGGCAAAGAGGTTCCGCAAGTTGCCCTGGCCCACGCTTTTCAAAAGGGCGATTTTCGTTCGGGCTACTATCGCGACCAGACTTTGTTGTTGGCGTTGGGATTAACCCATTTGCAGGAGCTATTCGCCCATTTGTACGCCGACGCCAACTCCGAGCTGGATATTAGCCCCAACAGTCGCCAGATGGTCTGCCATTTTAACTTCCGGCTCCTTGATCAGGAAGGTCGCTGGAAAAATCTGGTCGAGCAATACAACAACAGCGCCGACGTCTCGCCGACCGCCTCCCAAATGCCGCGTTTGGTGGGGTTGGGCTACGCCTCGCGGTTGTATCGCGAACTGGACGAGCTGAAGTCGTTCCGTGACTTTTCAAATAACGGTAACGAGGTCGCGTTTGGCACTATCGGCAACGCCAGTTGCGCCGAAGGGCTGTTTTGGGAGTCGATCAATGCTATCGGCATTTTACAAGCTCCGGTCGTCTTGTCGATCTGGGATGACGACTACGGCATCTCGGTGCCGAATACATTGCAGCTCACCAAGGGCAATCTGTCGGAACTGCTGGCCGGCTTCCAGCGCAACCCCGGCGATGAGACCGGTTTCGACATCTACACCGTTTACGGGTGGGATTATCCGACCTTGGTTCAAACCTACCAACAGGCGGTGCAGCGAACCCGACAGCGCCACATCCCTGCCATTATCCACGTCATCGAACTGACCCAACCTTTTGGACATTCGACATCGGGCAGCCACGAGCGCTATAAATCGCCGGAGCGATTAGCCTGGGAAACTGAGCATGATTGTCTCGCCAAAATGCGAGATTGGCTACTCGAGCGGGAAATCGCCACCGAAACCGAACTTCGCTCCCTGGAAGAAACGGTTAAAGCGGATCTATTGGTCGCTCGTCGAGCAGCATGGCAAGCCTGCTACGCCCCCATCGTTCAGGATAAGCGTGAGGCACTTGAACTGCTGTCCCAAATGGCTGCCGAGACCGAACAAGAAACTTATCTGGAAAAAGTCTACCAAACGTTGGCGAAGAATAATCGACCCAAACGGCACCAGCTGCTTGAAGCCATTTGGGACGTGTTAGTAACCACGCCCCAGGAAGTCAATCTGGCCCGACAGGCATTACAGAACTGGTATAATTGCAAACAGGCGGAATATCGGCAAAGCTACCGAAGCCATCTAACGAATGAAGGAAGCGGGTCTACCCTCCGCATCCCCGATCAGCCACCGATCTATTCCGATCAATCGCCCACCGTACCGGGGTTTCAACTCCTCAATGCCGCTTTTGATACGATCTTTGCCCGCGATCCGCGCGTCATCACTTTTGGCGAAGATACCGGGGCTATCGGCGGCGTGAATCAGACGATGGCCGGGCTGCAAGAAAAATTCGGTCCGTTGCGTGTCGGCGATACCGGCATCCGTGAGGCAACGATCGTCGGCCAGGCGATTGGGCTGGCGCTGCGCGGGCTGCGGCCGATTGCCGAAATTCAGTATCTCGATTACCTGCTCTACGCCCTCCAAATTATGTCGGATGATTTAGCGACACTGCATTGGCGCACGGCGGGTGGTCAAAAAGCGCCGGTCATTATTCGAACTCGAGGTCACCGATTGGTCGGCATGTGGCACGCCGGATCGCCGATGGCCGGTATTATCAACTTGGTGCGCGGTCTGCACGTGCTGGTTCCACGCGATATGGTACAAGCCGCCGGGTTTTACAACACCTTGCTGAAAGGGGATGATCCGGCTCTGGTGGTTGAAGTGCTAAACGGGTATCGCCTCAAAGAAATCGTGCCCAATAACCTCGAGACGATGACTATTCCGCTGGGTGTGCCCGAGACGCTGCGCGAGGGGCAGGATGTGACGGTGGTGACCTATGGTGCCTGCTGTCGCATCGCGCTAGAGACAGCGCAGCGGCTAACCGACTTTAATATCAGTGTGGAAGTCATCGACGTGCGCTCTTTGCTCCCCTTCGATGTCAATCACCACATTCTTAAGTCACTAAAAAAGACCAACCGCATAGTCTTTTTCGATGAAGATGTACCCGGCGGTACCTCGGCTTATATGATGCAGCATGTGTTGGAAGAACAAGGCGGATTTTATTGGCTCGACTCTGAACCTGTTACACTCACCGCGCCCGCCCATCGTCCGGCCTATGGGCACGATGGCCTGTTCTTCTCCAAACCGACCGCCGATGATCTGTTCAAATCCGTCTACGCGTTGATGTATGAATCCGATCCGCGCAGCTTTCCGATGTTTTATCAATAGAGTTTGCAGGAGTTTAATGAGTTCATAGCGTTTATGGAGTTAATATCCAATAATGGCCGCATGTCGCTTAGAAAGGGCTAATCAACGATTGGCTAACTCATTAAACGCCCTAACTCTAAAACTCTATAAACTCCAATAGGAGATAATCCCATGGCCGAAAAAATAACCGTTCCCGAACTTGGCGAAGGCGTCATCGAAGCCCAGATTGGTCGCTGGCTAAAACATGAGGGCGATGTGGTGCACATCGACGACCCGCTCGTTGAGATAGAGACGGATAAAATCACCACCGAAATTGTGGCCGAAGTAGACGGAACTTTACTCAAAATCGTCGTGCCGGAGGGCCAAATTGCCCATGTCGGTGCGCCGCTGGCCGTCATCGGCGCACCGGGGGAGGTGTTAGAAACCAACGGCCATTCGACGCCGGACGCAATCGATCCAGCTCCGGACGATAGTATCGAACCGGATCAAGATCCGATAAGCGAACGCCCGAAAATTTCGCCTATCGCCAGACGGATCGCCAGAGAAAATCAGCTCGATGTTGATCGCATTACCGGAACCGGCTTGCACGGACGTATCACAAAACGCGATGTCGAGCGGCGTCTGGTCAACCAAGCCGAGACAGCTACTCCGGCTTCCGTTAAGCCATCAGCAACGCCCGCACCGTCGCCTCAACCTGCGCCAACCTTATCGCGGCCCGCCCCTGCGACCGTTCAGCCCCCAGTTACTGCACCTATAAGGGGCAACGACAAGCTTGTCTCGCTGACCGGTATGCGCCGTGTAATTGCCGACCGAATGGTGCGCAGTAAGCAAATTAGCCCCCACGCTACCACTATTTTCAAAATCGATTTCTCAGCCGTGCTAAATCATCGTCGTAACCATCGAGAGCGTTTTGCCGAACGCGGTCTCAATCTGACGTTAACTTCTTATATTTTGGCCGCCGTCTGTCAGGCATTGCAAAACCACCCTATCGTCAATAGTCAGTGGACCGACGATGGTATTCTATTGAAAAGCGATATCAATCTGGGCGTGGCTACCGCCGTGCCTCACGGGCTGCTGGTTCCGGTCATCAACAATGCCGATCGGCTAAATTTGGCCGGCCTGGCCGAGCGCCTCAATGATCTAACCCAACGCGCCAGGCATAATCAATTAAAGCCCCACGAACTTCAAGACGGCACGTTCACCATCACCAATCACGGCGTGTCCGGCAGTTTGCTAGCCACGCCCATCATCAACCAGCCGCAGTGTGGAATTCTGGGGGTTGGGAAGGTCGAAAAACAGGTGGTTGTGTTGAGCGATCACGGTCAAGATGCTATTGTCGTGCGCCCACTGGCTTACATCAGCTTTACGTTCGACCATCGCCTCATCGACGGCGCGACAGCCGATGCATTTGTGGCCGACATCAAGGCCATCCTCGAAGCGTGGTCATAGGGATCTCAACATGGCATCGGTCCCCGAAACCATTACGGATACCCTCTGTATAAGTATCTATCCAATCAACCACCTGAATAGCTAGATACCGAAAACCAAATGTTTCAGTTAAACGGGATTTCAACGATATTTTGTGTGACGCACGCAATCTTGATATCGTCCGGTCGTTGAATCCGGCGCTGCCAACCTTTGAAGATCGGCTGGCTCAAAACAAGAGCCGTATCCTATTGGCGTAGTCTAAGTAATTGACATTTAGTTATTTTGTAGGCGGTTGATGGCTTCATCCATCAATCGCCTTTTTTGTGATCGGCATCTTTCAGATTTATGCACCCGATCCCATTACAGTAGAGCGGCAATACTTAGACAAACTGTAGCGGACACATTGGGCACGTTTCTAGAACATTTTGGCTTAAGGTTTCGAACATTTCTGGGACAGAGAAAGATTAAGCTAAAACCAAGAAAATAAAACAATCTTTCAACTTGTCAGAAATACTATATGAGTTACGCAGTTGGAAGAAATCAGACCCTAAAGGTTTTATAAGTCGACTTGAGGACAACATACAAGCTCCATTGTCTTAGAATTTTGCTTAATACATGACTTTGGAAACCTTTAGGGTCTCGAACTGCGTAAGCCCTATACTATTGGTAAATAAATAGGGAGATAAATTATGGTAACCAGAATAAAAACCTCAGAAGGCATTCCTACGCTCAGTTCAAATGGTCATCTAAGTAACGGTTCTATCGGAATAGACGTAGGCCCCCGACAGACATCGAACGGCTGCCTGCCGGGCTAAAGGGTCGCGTTATCACCCCTAAAGATGCAGATTACGATGCGGTGCGAGTTAATTTGAACCTCGAAATCGTGCGTCGCCCGGCGCTGATTGTCCGTGCGGCGGACGCCATCGATGTGTCATACGTGGTATTGCTGGCGCGTGAGACGGGAATGGATCTGGTCATACGCAGTGGCGGTCACAGTTTAGCCAGATTTAGCGCCCTGTATGTTTTTATCAGATATCGGATTACTACTTTAAGAATCCCCGCGTAAATAACAATGCTTTTTGGGCTTCTTCATCCAGATTCAGCCCGATGCTTAAATCGCGGAAAACCTTGATGTCGCTGCCCACCTGGCCGCCAGGCATCATGAATGGCTCCATCACGACATAGCCCTGATAGTTGATCTGACGTAGGGCCGCGCCGATCTCTGTCCAGGGAATATGGCCGTAACCGGGCGGCATGCGGTTGTTTTCGCCGATATGAAAGTGGCCCAATCTGTCACCGGCTTTGATGATCGCCTCCCCCACAAAATCCTCTTCGATATTCAAGTGAAAGGTATCGAGCATGATTTTTGCGTTCGGGCTATCGACCGCATCGACGTAGGCAATGGCCTCGTCGCAGGTGTTCATAATAAATTGCTCAAAACGGTTGACCACTTCCATATTGAAAAACACATGATTATCTTCAGCGGCTTTAATGGCTTTTTGCATGCTGTTTACACTGCGCTCAACATAGGGTCGCTTGTCGGTTTCGTTTTTGGGCATAGTGGCCGGCCAACAGCTGTAGATGATACCGCCCATGTTGCCGCCCCCTATCTCGCCGATAGCAGCAGCCATTTGCTGTAAATAAGCTATCCCCTTGGCCCGTACCGCTTCGTCCGCCGAGGCGATGTCATATGCGTGGGGCAGCCCGATACAATACGATAAAGCCAGTCCTTTGTCATCAGCATGACTCTTTAAACTTTTACGCTCGTCAGCCGACATCGTACCCACGGTGCCGGCATTTACTTCCAGTACATCAAAGCCCAACTCAGCTACTTTATCGATGAAGGGATGAAAATCGACATCCCATTCGTGCGTCCAATACGCGTAATAGATCCCTACTTTATTCATTGTTTACCTCCAAAACCACACAAATACAACTAACAAAACATATTAACCAAATCAATATTTTTATTGTAATCTCTACCGCGCCGCCTCGCAAACAAAATTGGACATGTGTAACCCGGCACCTAATTATAAAGACAATACTTCTTGAACTTCTACCAAACCAAGAAACGATGCTTGTAGTTCAGGATTACTTATACTGTCGGCAATGGATTGGACAATTTCCTGGGCCTGTTGGCAGAGACGCTTGGCTTCGGTCGGGTCGCTTTCAAGCTGGCTGAGAGCACCCAGGATTTGCCATAGCATCCGGTGCGATCCGATGGCCTCCGCTTCAGCGCGCGCTTCTAGTAAGACAGTACGGGCAGCCTCGATATCACCCATTCTCCTGAGAATTTCTCCCCGCAGATAGAGCGCATCCGAAATATAAACCCGCAGACCAAATTGATGTAAGTTGGCCGGTAAGCCGCTCGTCGCAGCCAGACCACGCTCATAGTCGCTTTGGCTTAGCGCTAATTGGGCCTCAGCCAGCGTGATATATTGCAAATCGATTTCTCGGGTGGAAGATTTTTTCCCCCGCTCGATGACCGCTTCGGCCTCAGTAAATTGACCTTGCCGCAGATAAAGTTGAGCCATGATAGCCAGGGCATAAGGTTGAAACATGGGCATATGGTTTTCGGCGGTGGTGAGGGCTTGGCGTGCTGTTTCAAAGCCGCGTTCAAAGGCACCCAGCGCCCCAAAAACCGCTGCCAAGTCAGCGCATGTGAGCATCTGGGGGATGAGGTAGTGGGCCACTTCACTGAGGCGAAGACAGTCTTGCATCACGGCTATGGCTTGATCCGGTTGACCGCGATCCCAATAGATGTAACCGATTGCCAATTTACTGTGGGCCTGCCCCCATACATTAACGATGGATTGGCTGATTGCAAAAGCTTCCTCAGAGAGGGTCAAGGCAAGGTGATAGTCGCCGGCCCATACGGCCAATTCGGCAGCCCCAGCCAGGCTATCAGCCAGCATGGGTAAGTTGTTTAACTCGCGCAATAGAACGCTAGCCTGCTGGAAGGACTCCCTGGCTTGATCCAGATAGCCACCGACTCGATAGCACAGCGCCACATCGTTGAGGATAAAAGCCGTCTGCTCAAATAAGTTGAGATCGCGTGCCAGGGCCAGGGCCTGTTCGCCACAGTCGATAGCTTGCGGCACTCTGCTGGAGATACGGTAGAGATTCAACAGAGTCCATAAGGTTTTTATTTCAGCCAGGTGGTCGCCTAATTCGCGGGCCAGGCTCAGGGCTTGTTCGGCCAGGAGTTCCCCTTCGCTTGGATTAAATGATCGGGCAGGTATCGAACGAAGCGTCGCCCGGGCCATTAGGGCAACCAGTTTCATCGCAGGCGCATGAAGCTGCTGGGCCATAGATTCCATTTCTTGGTAGACGGCCAAAGCCTGATCAAATTGAGAATCCAGTTCCAGAGCACGTCCCAGGCTGGTATAAAGATGCTGATCAGGGACAGTGTCATCCTGTTGCCCAGAGCCGGAGCCAATCAACTTTCGGGCATTTTCATAATGCGCTATAGCTTCCTTGGCCGCAAAGAGTTGGAGCGCCGCATCGCCGGCCGCCAGGCTGTAATGAAAAGCCTCTTCGACCATGTTCGCGGCCAAAGCATGAAAAGCCAGTCGCGCCGGAGCTACTCCCTGGAGCGTTGCTACGGCTCGTTGGTGGAGCACCTGTTTGCGGGCAGCCCCAGTTTCGGCATAAATCACGTCCCGAATTTTGTCGTGAGCAATCAGGTAGGGTTGGTTGCTCTGGTTTGTATCAAGCAGCAGGCGTTTAGCAATCAATTCTTCCAGCCCGTCTAACCCGGCCATTTCATCTAGCCCGGCCATTTCCGTCAATTGTTTGAAACTGGCAGCCTGCCCCAGCACGGCGGCAGCGGTAAGCATGGCGGCGGCCGCAGGACTCAACCGGGACAGGCGATCCAAAATCGCCTCGCGAATGCCGGTTGGGATAACGCGCGGTAATGGAAAACGTCCAATCGTTTCACCAGCCAGGGTGCTCCATTTAAGCTGCTGGCTACCCTGGGTCGAGTGGTAGGGAATCAACATTTTCTGTTCAAGCAGGGTTTTAAGCGTCTCGACCAGGTAAAGCGGTTGCCCACCCGTTTCGGTCAAGAGCGTTTGCGCAAAATCTTTAAATTTTGGGGGGGACACTAGGACTTCACTATTATCCCCGATGGTGGGCTTTACCGTCACTTGGCCCGTCTCCAGGGAGGCGACCAGCGCCAGAATATCCTCACCCGTCAGGGGAGACAGCGTTAGCTGGGTGACAGCCAACTTGGCTTTGAAACGTGTGAGCCACTGCTGCACGTCGGTTTTGGTTACTAAGGTGGTGTCACGTAGGCACAGAAGGACCAACATCGGGGATTTATACGCCGTCCAACCCGATACCGCATAAAACAAAGCGTCCAGTGAAGCGGTATCTGCCCATTGAATATCGTCAATAAAGAGTAGAAGCGGCGTGCGTTCGGCCAGAGCGCGTCCTAAACGGGTAATAGCCTCTAACAGGCGACCTTGAGCCGTGCCTTCGTCCGGCTGCGGTTGGGGTAATTCAGGATAACGATCGCGCAGTTCGGGCAAAAGACGGCTCAACTCGGCCAACCAAATATCAGAGAGGAGATCGGCCGGGGCCTGCTCCTGGTCTAGACGTTGGCGCAGGAGTTGGGCCAGAGGCTGATAAGGTAGCTCGCCACCCGTTTCAAAAGCGCGCCCCGACAAGACCTCGGCCCCTTGAGCCGTGGCCCAATGTAGAAACTCACTCGCCAGGCGGGTTTTGCCGATGCCCGCTTCACCCGCCAAAATGACAATCTGCGTCTGCCCGCTGCACGCTATATGGTAAGCGGTCATCAGGCGATTGAACTCTTCGGCTCGGCCCACAAAGCTGATATCGAGCGGGGTTAGGGCAACGGGAACCCGTTCCCGAGAGCGTCGAAGCGGCGTAGTGGCTCGAATCCGCGCCGCCAGAGCCTCAATGTCAGGAGCAGGTTTGGCTCCGAACTCATCGACCAGCATCCGGCTATAGGTGTCGTAAACCTGGAGGGCAGCGCTGCGGTTGCCGTCGGCAAAATGAAGCTGCATGAGACGTTGAGGAGCGACCTCACCAAAGGGATCATGGGCTTTCCAACGGGTTGCCGTTTCAATGCCGACTGACAGATCGCCAGCCTCAAATTGGAGTTGGGAGAGCGTATCAAAGATCAGGTTTAGCCGGCCATGCCACACCTCCCGCTGCAAACTGACCCAATCGTCGAAGTCGGGCGTGTCCGCCAGAGAGAAGCCCTCCAGAAAATCACCCCGGTAGCGGTCGGCGGCCATTTGAAGTTGGTTGATGACTCGCTCCCGCTCCGCCGGGCCGGGCTGCTGCTGAGTCAGGGTAAGCGCGGCTTGGAGCGTATGCAGGTCAAGCTCAAAATCGCTCCCAAAATCAAAGCCGAGATTCTGCGGCTCCACCAAGAGATATGAGTTCTCAAAAGTGTCCATCATCTCGCGCAGGTGAGCCAGGCTCGTGCGCAGCATACCCCGGCCCCGAACCGTATCGCTCTCCGGCCAAAAGAGCGTAGTCAGTTTCTCACGGCTATGCAGTCCGGCTTCGGTGGTCAGATAGATGAGTAAAGCTAAGGCTTTACGCGTGCGAAATGTAACCGGCTGATCGGCATAGCTTATCAGCGGCGTGCCTAGCCAGGCCAGTTGAAGCGGGTTAATTTTCTGCTTTGCCTCGGTTTCCACACTTTTTTCCACGATTCTTCCACGCCTAAGATTTATACTGCCTATTAATTAACTCAGTTGCTGCCGTGCCCTTAATCCCAACTTCTTACTTCTCAATTTGAACATTATATACGATAGAGGTGACGATGTCAGAAAAAAAAGCCGTGATCCGGCGTTTCTGTACTGATGTTTTCGCGGTGGAAAAAATAAATATCGCCGCGCTAGACCACCATTGAACCGATGATTTTACCGGCCATGATCTACCGCCCGGCCTGAACGGACGCGAAGGGGTCAAAAAATTCGTCGGCATGTTCGCGGCCAGCTTTAGCGCAAAGTCAAATGCCGACACAATCAATCCAACGTTATGTAATTTAAAAGGAGACAAACCATGATTAACCATAAAATAAACCAAGAGGGGCAAAAAGCATCTAAGTCGACGATGACGGCTGAGCTTCCGGCATTTGCGCCAGCGATCGCGGAACTCGAAGCCAAGTTCAGCGGCCAACTCATTCGCCCCGACGACGCTGACTACGAGCAGGCCCGCCGGCTCTGGAACGGGCGGATAGACAAATACCCGGCCTTGATCGCTCGCTGTCGCACGGCTCAAGATGTGGTTTTGGCCGTAGACTTTGCCCGTGACTACACCTTAACCGTGGCCGTACGGGGTGGCGCACACAACACCAATGGCTTTGCCAGCGTCGATAGCGGCCTGGTTATTGACCTCTCCGCCATGAAAGGCGTGCAGGTCGATCTCACCAACCGTACCGCTCTGGCCGAACCCGGCGTGAAGATTGGCGAATTTATCCAGGCCACCCAACAGTATGGCTTGATTGCGCCCACGGGCATCTGTTCCGACACCGGTATCAGTGGTTCCACTCTGGGCGGCGGTATCGGCTGGCTCATGGGCAAACATGGCCTGGCCATTGATAACGTTCTGTCTTTCGAGCTGGTAACAGCCGATGGTCGACTGCTCAAGGCCAGCGCTACCGAAAACGTTGATCTCTTTTGGGGATTGCGTGGCGGCGGCGGCAACTTTGGCATCGTCACCGCCTTTGAATTCCAACTTCATGCCTTAGGCCAGGTGCTGGCCGGGATGGTTATCCATCCCCTGGCTAAAGCCAAAGAAGTGCTGGATTTCTATCGTGATTTCAGCAGTACCATCCCTGATAACATGGCCGCTGAGGTCTTTCTGGCAACGGTACCTGAGATCGGCCCGGCAGTGATTATTATGGGAGGATACTTTGGCGAAGATTTGCCCGAAGGAGAGCGTTTATTAGCTCCGCTGCGCCAATTTGGGCCGCCCCTGGTTGATCTCATTCAGCTCATAGCCTACCCTGACTTTGTTGCGATGCTCGACCCGATTGCCCCGGTTGGCCGCAACTATTACGAATCGGCTTACTCGGTCAAACAATTCAGTGACGAGGCGTTCAACACCCTCATTACCCGGGCGGAACAGATGACTTCCCCTTTCTCGGCCACCATCATGCACCACGTGCATGGCGCAGCCACACAGGTTGCGCCCGGGGCGACAGCCTTTGCCCTGCGTGAGCCCCATTACATCATTATTCACTCGGCCGGCTGGGAAGAAGGCTCGGCAGAGCCGCATGTTGAATGGGTGCGGACCACCTATGCCGCCATGCAGCCCTTTGCCAGTCCGGGTCTGTATGTCAATTTTATCAAGGGCCAAACAGAAGAAGCCGTCCGCGCCTCGTACCGCACCAACTATGACCGGCTGGCGGCCTTGAAGCACAAATATGACCCAACCAACTTTTTCCGCCTGAATCAGAATATCAAACCAAAGGTGAAGAATTAGCTTTGGGTTCTTTCGGAATTCCAAGGCAGTTTGGAAGCAGGCGGGTTCAAACCCGCCTGACTATCCTTCTAGAAGAGGAGCTATGAACATGATTTACGATGCAATTGTTATCGGTGCCGGTCAGGCTGGATTGGCCGCCGGCTATCATCTACAACAAGCTGGTCTGCGGTTTGTGATCCTCGAAGCGGGTGCTGAACCTGGCGGTTCCTGGCCCCACTTCTACGACAGCCTATCGCTCAACTCGACGGCGCGCTACTCATCATTACCGGGTCTGCCTTTTCCCGGCCGGCCCGATCACTATCCCCGGCGCGATGAGGTTGTGGCTTATCTGCGCAGCTACGCAGCCCATTTCGCTTTGCCGATTGTGACCGGAGCGGCTGTCGCCAAGATTGAACGCTCAGGCCGCTTCTTTCGAGTAACCACCGGCGATAAGGGCTACTTCAAAGCTTACACGATTGTTGCTGCGACCGGCTTTTTCGGCCAGCCGCATCTGCCTAACCTGCCTGACCAGGCTCAGTTTCGCGGCCAGATCATGCATTCGGCGCATTATCGTCGCCCGGAGTCGTTTCGCCAGCAGCGGGTCTTGGTGGTTGGGGGGGCCAATGGTGCCGTGCAAATTGGGATAGAGTTGGCCCAGGTCGCTCGCGTCACTTTGGCGACGCGTCGCCCGCTGCGCTATCTGCCGCAACGGGTTCTCGGCCGGGATATTCATTTTTGGTTAAAACTTAGCGGTCTTGATCGTACCCAATGGTTGGATGAGAAAAGCATGCCGATCTTTGATACCGGAACCTATCGCACCGCCATTAGCGCGGGCTTGCCTGACCGCCAGCCCATGTTCGAACGCTTCACCCCAGATGGCGTTATTTGGAGCGATGGTCGCTATGAAAAAGTGGATACGGTCATCTTTGCCACCGGCTATCGGGCCAAGCTGCCCTATTTAGCCGACCTGGGCGCATTGGATGAAACGGGCCGCGCTCAGCAACATCGAGGCGCAAGCACAACGGTGCCTGGATTGTATTATGTCGGCTTGCCAAGGCAGCGCACTGTGGCTTCGGCCACCCTGCGCGGCGTAGGAGTCGACGCGAAGATTGTCGTCAATCATTTGCAACGTTACCGCCAAGTCGAACGGCAAAAAGATACCAGACGCGCGGCAGACTCCCTATTAAAGCGGCGGACGCAAGTTTGGACCTCCAGAAGCCAAGAGTGGGTTGGCTTAATCGGCCTGATGACTCTGGCCTTGCGACAACAGATAGCCACCCAGAAGTCAGCCACACCCCGGCTGGTCGGCGAAGCGATGGTTCAGTCTGTGAGAGTCAGTGCCGGTTTTTTGGGGTTTGGCCATGCGGCAGAGTTGTATGCTCCAATTTAGACGGAGCAAGCACACTCATTTGGGGAGTCGGTGTAGAAACCACACGGTCAGGGTTCATCAAGCCGATCAGGATAAGGTAATACGGTTATTTTGCATAACTGTAGTTAGGTGGTTAAACACGCTCCCAGGTCTTCTTGGCAAGGTTTTCCAGCAACGATCAAAGTAACAAGGGGCGATCATGAATAATTCTCTGTCCAGCGTTGCAGCAGAGGTGCGTATTTCACCGATGTGGGTCGTTATTCCACTCGCAGCTTTGGGCGTTCCAACAATTTTTATCATCAAACTTCTGTGGGGTGCCTTAGAGCTAAAAATGGTACTCTTTTTCCTGCTATTCTACGGCGTTTTAGGGGTGACCTGGCTGCTCATCAACCGAAATGATGTGGGAGGTAAATGGTTTTTTGTTATTGCTTCTACTGTCATGATTTGGATAGGCTACAGTGGGGGGGAGACTCAGGAGTTATTAACCCTCATGGTTGTTCCTCCGGTAATAGGGGCTGTCTTGATTGACCTGCCGGCCGCGCCAAAAGGCGTTGCTCCCAGAAACCTGGACGTGCGTGAACTACAGCAGACATTGGTAGAAAACGGCGCTTCGATCCGTCGCGATCCCGAAAAAGTGGCTTTCCAATACCACCGCGCTGCCGAAGCCGTTCAGAAAGCGTTGGAAAACGGTGATGTTACAGGTCTCCATATGGCTCCACAATCTCACGAGGAACTGGCCGTACCGCAACGCGCACCGCGACTATAACCATACTCTGGCAGCCATATCGGTACCATAATTTTTGAAACTAGACTTTGTGACAGCTAAACCCGGCGAGCGGGATTTAGCTAAAAGACACAAAGTCTAGTTTTTTTGCCTGTTATGATGGCAATGAGCTTTTGTTTTGAAGGCGGCCAACCGCTCCAACGCATGTCTGCAAATCTAAGAAGCACGCAGCAAGCCGCCCCTAAGGTTTGGAAAATTAATAACTTCCGCAATATTAAAGAAGGAGACAACGAGATGTGACGATAAAGAGATTTATAAGGCCAATCTCCCAATCTCTAATCGTTTGCCAAATCGACCAAGTTATTTTATTCTCGATCCTAAATCAACAGAGGAGTCTATGCCATGAGCAAATCAGTTATTGTTACGTGCGCCGTAACAGGCGGTATACACACCCCAACCATGTCCCCCTACTTGCCGGTTAAGCCTGCTGACA
>JAGRBZ010000657.1 GCA_020433805.1 Anaerolineae bacterium | reverse complement strand
TTTGGTTTTGGTCTCACTGTAATTATGGACTGGCTAATCGTTGTTTGTCACATCTCACTTAGCGGAAACTAAAGTAATTGGCAAAACGGTAAAAAAGAGACACATTGCCACCAGCGGCGGGCCAAACAAATTACCTTGAGCCAGCAGCCATCCGGTTAGCCCGACTCCAAGCACGCCACCGAACATTTCTAACACCGTCTTGTAACCCGCCGCCGTACCATGCTGATTTTCGGGAACCTGATCCGGTACGAGCGCCTGCCAGGCAACCTGAGCCGTATTGGAAAACCCGGCGACGAGCATCACCCCGACAATCAACATCCACAGCGAGTCGGCCAGCACCACTAGCCCCAACGACAGCGTCACACCGGCTGCCCCAACAACCAAATAGGGAGCACGCTGTCCCCACCGAGTGCGAGTCGCATCGCTCCAGCGACCAACAATCGGCTGCACGAAAAAAGCTACTATCAGCGCAACAATCGTCAGCAACCCTAGCATGGTATTCTTAATTTCCGAAGGCGCTAGCAGCCGCACTTTCTCACTAAACAAAAACGGATCGAGCATGTTGATGTTAAAGCTAATTGCTAATCCGAACAAGCCGAGCGTAAAGAGAAAAAGAGCGCTACGCTGCCGGGGCTGCGCCTGAGAATGTGCTTCTTCAATAGTGGTTTCGATGAGCGCCTCCTTGCGATTTACATTCCACCGATGTTGGGTCAGTTATCGAGGTTTTTCCGTATTTTCCGAACTCGTATGCAACTCAGGGTACTCATATTGTTTTGTTACCCGATTGTAGCACAATTGCTTGGCTTCACCTAGCCAGCCGGGTATAATATCATGGCTCCCAAAATTTAAATGCACGAAAGGACAACCCTATGGCTCGCGTCAAAATCGCTGCTGTTTTCATTGTAACGGCGCTTCTCATGTTATGGTATATTGCTATCCCCCGAGCTTTTGCCCAAAATACGCCCGAAATTCTCGTGGCCGACCTGGAAGGACCGGTTACGCCGGTCATGCTCAGTTTTATCGAGCGAGCCATTGCCGAAGCTGATGTACGCAATGCCGAGGCGCTCATTCTGCGCCTCGACACACCGGGCGGTGAAGTCAATATGACCCGGCGCATCATTCAAGCCATCATCGCCTCTGATGTGCCGGTAGTCGTGTACGTTTGGCCGCCGGGCGGTGGCGCGATCTCGGCCGGTACCTTTATTACCATGGCCGGCCACGCAAATGCGATGGCTCCCAACACCACTATCGGTGCAGCCAGCCCGGTTGGTGGCTCCGGTGAGGATATTGATGATACGCTCCGCTCTAAAATTGAGAACGTGCTGTTAGCCGATATGAAGGGGCTAACCGACCGGCGCGGCGACGAGGCTGTTGAGTGGGTGCAAGATGCCATTACCGAAGCGAGAGCCGCTACGGCCCAAGAAGCACTCGAAATTGGCATTATTGATTTTATTGCTGCGGATGTCGAGGATCTCATCGATCAACTCGATGGCTTTACGGTAGAGGTTGTTGGTGATGACGTTACACTCACTACCGGCGACGCCAGTGTGAGCTTCTTCGAGCAAACATCCCTGGAAAGATTGCTTGGCATCATCACCAACCCCAGCATCGCCCTGCTGCTGATTTCGATGGGCAGCCTGGCTATCATCTACGAAATCATCAACCCCGGCGGCTACATGAGCGCGATCATTGGGGTCATCCTGCTCATGGTCGGTTTTTATGCCATCGGCCAACTGCCGGTCAACTATGCGGGCCTCGGGCTTATACTGCTTGGCATCGTACTGTTTGTAGCCGAACTCTTTACGCCAACTTTCGGGGCTTTAACGGCTGGAGGTGTAGCCGCATTTATTTTTGGCGCTCTGATCCTCTTCAACACCAGTGAATTTGCCTATGATGTTCCTTTGCCCTCCATTATCGGCATCCCCCTCGCGATGGCAGCCATTGTCGCGCTAGGATTCCGCAAAGTTATGCAGTCGATGAAATTACAGCCGACCACCGGCCAAGAGGCGATGATCGGGGCGACCGGCACGGTAAAAATCCCCCTCGATCCGAAAGGCAGCGTGCTGGTTTGGGGCGAACGTTGGGAAGCCGTCAGCCAGGACGGCCAGTCGATTGACAGCGGCGAACAAATTGAAGTCACAGAGATGAAGGGCTTTCGGCTGAAGGTTAAAAAGGTGTTGTAAGTCTCAGTAGATCAAAATTTGAGGAGTGGGCATCCTCAGATGCCGAACACAGCCGCATCTGAGGATGCTGGCTCCTCGAAGAATGGATCCACTGAGTCGCTGTGCTGTTGAGAATGTGAAATTTTTGACAGATCCTCACTATTTTGTTACGATCTGCTCACGCTGACGATCAGCTTGACGAGCGATTGACCACATGAACCGCCTTTCACGTATTCTCAAAAAGTTTGCTTATTTAGGATTGATTCTCTGGTTGGGCGTGCTGGCTCCCATCACCTATTTCAACGTGTTTGCCACCGACCACCTTGTTCAACCCTATCGTATCGCCGTTTTTGAGAAGATGCCGCAAAAACGCTCGCTTCCGGCAGAAATGATTAGCCAACAAACCCTCATGCACCTCAAACAGGCGCTTACTAACCAGCATAATTTTATTACCGCTAAAAGTTCGTTTGCCTCGTTTACCCTATTTTTGCAATCAACCCTAAGTTCGGCTTCGCTGGCCGGTAACGCGGCCCTACTTCTGCTCGCGTTTTATTTTGGTGGACTCGTCCCCAAAAATCACCGGCTTGAACCAAGCAATGTGATTGCTCCGCCAAGGAAACCCCCTCGCTTCCTTTATTAAAAATTAACATAAGTTGCTATCCAACCCAAGGGGTAAGGGGTAGGTAGTAGGGATTAAGGGGTTTAAACCCATTTCTTCCTGCTAGTTCACACCTTATTTCCCATGCAGTAAGGATTGATCCATTAATTGACTACTGCTGGGTAGTAGCAACTAAGGTTAAATATTGCGCACCATCAACACGAGCCATTGCCTATAGCCCAGAAGAGGAAAGAGGATCCCCCTTACTTTGTGATCTCCCTTTCTCTATTGAGGGTCTCATTGACCTAAAGTGGTCAATTTAGCGCATTCAAGTGGCGGTCATCATTTAAAGTGCGACCTTCTATAGCGCTGGCTTGCACTACTTTGGCGATAAAATCGCTAACCTCGTGAACGTATCGACATGAAATTAAGGAGAAAAGAATTGAATAGGATTGGTTTTCGCAGAGCTTTTCTGGTAACCGTTTTTGTAAGTTTCATGGTGCTGGCCGCCGGATGTATGCCCTTTAGCAGCGGCTACACCTTCAAAGGCAGCCAACTCGACCCCCCCATGGATTTGCCCGACTTCGAGTTAATGTCCGACGAAGGCCAGCCGTATCAGTTCAGCGATACCGCCGGTGAGATTACGTTGGTTTACTTTGGCTACACCTTCTGTCCCGATGTGTGCCCGCTAACCATGGCCGATGTAAAACAGGCACTGGCCGAATTGGAGACTGAGGACGAGATTAACGTCCTTTTCATCTCGGTCGATCCCGAACGGGATACGCCCGAGATTCTATCACGCTATCTGGATGCCTTTGGCTCGGAATTTGTCGGCCTCACCGATACGATGGAAAGAACGCAGCCGGTGCTACAAGCCTTTGGAGCCTATGC
>JAGRBZ010000656.1 GCA_020433805.1 Anaerolineae bacterium | reverse complement strand
GCCTCAGTACAATAGACATTATCGGAATTAAGGTGACAGTCACTTAACAGGCCATACGTTGAGCCTCTTCGCGGAAGAACGCCCCTAAAAAAAAAAAAAAAAGTGACTGTCACCTGGTTATTCGCTATTTCCGATAATGTCTAATACTGGTAGCACAACATTAAACTGTGGAGTTGTGAGAATGACGGAAGATCGACAAAATAATGGGGACCTCAATTGGATTAACCCCTCCTCGCAACCGTACGAGGTAAGTCACCGAAAAAAGTTTAAAGGCATTTTGGGGCGCAGAATAACGCTTCGCGATACTTGAAATTTCAAATATCGCGTTCAAACATCGCGAAGCGGATTAAGTGAACTTGGTAAAGCAAACTCGGAAGTGCAGGAAAAAAAGGTAGGATGCCGACCCTTAGCCGACAGGGCCTAATAGGGGCGAGCAATTTATAGCTTTATCGCCCATAGTCAATTTACGGTAACCGTGCAACCAGGACTACCTCGTGTAGTGTAAAATACATCGTTCCATCAGCCCATCGAGGTGCAAATAGAGGCTGAAGGGCGTCCGGAATATTCCGCATCATATCGAGCAATTTTTCTTTGTTGGCATCGGACACATTCTGACGATCGGCCCATTTGTGAAACTCTAACTCCTTGATTAGCGTGTCGCTGGTTGCCTCGACCTTCAACCCCACTTTCTCCAGCATTGACACCAGCCGAACCTGCGGATAAACCCAGTGGTGCGACGGGTCTCGCAATTTTTCGTAGGCGTTGTAATAGCCTGCGGCCTGTTTTTCGGGTACGGTTACGTTGTCGGTAAAGCCAAAGAGGCCACCAGGTTTAAGAACACGGACAATCTCGCTGAGCGCTTTATGAGGATTGGGAAAATGATGAAACGCAATGCGGCAAGTTACCAGATCAAACATATTGTCATCAAAAGGCAAGGCCTCGGCATCGGCCAGTTGGGTTTCGAGGTTGGTTAAGCCACGCTCGGCGGCCAGTTGGGCAGTTTTCTCTAGCATTTGTTCGGTCAGATCCGAAGCAACGATACGGGCTACATGAGGGGCAAACATCATCGCGGTGTGGCCTGCCCCGGTAGCAACATCGAGTGCATACCACTCCGGCTGGGGTTTAACCAAGTTGAATAAAACTTCTAAGCTTTCACCTTTAGCGTGGACATCGCTGGTAGCATAGCCTTCGGCTGAACCACCAAACTGTGCTTTCACTTTTGCTTTTTGTTCGTCAGACATAGAAACACCTCGGTTGGAATAGCGATATTGTACTGAGATTTAGTCAGAATTTCAATACAAGTACCAAGCGAATTATGAAAGTGAACATTACAGTATAGCCTCAGATCAACCTTGCTGAATTAGTACGGCTGTGATACTCTACAGTTATGCGATACGCTATTTTTTCCGATATTCATAATCATACTGAAGCGCTAAAAGCCGTTTTGGAAGACGCGCGTCAGCACGATATTGAGGGTTATTTTTGCCTGGGGGATATTGGTATTGATGCTTGCGTTGCGTTGGTGAGATCGGTCAATGCACCTACGGTTTTTGGCAATTGGGAAGTATCAAACTGGCGAGCGTTGTCATCTCAAAATCAAGGCTGGACGTTAAATTTACCGCCACAACGAAAAATGGATGGCTTTTGGCTAACCCACGCGGCCCCGTTGTGGCCGGAACAACTGACCACCCTCAACGAGGTCATGAAGAATCGCCACAATATTTCATTTGGTCGATTATTTCCTTATCTTCACCACGAATCTGAATTTCTGTGGGACAGTATCGCCACGCTTACAGAAGCCAATATTCCCTTGTTGTTTCACGGTCATACCCATCGTCAAATCATATGGCGTTTTACAGCCGATAACAAACTGCAAAAACTGATTCAATCGCAGTTTACGATTGAGTCTGAGGATACCTTCATCGTGGGTGTAGGCAGCGTTGGGCATCCATTAGATGGGCAAACGGCTTATGTTATTTACGATGATGCGGCCGGCAGGGTGGACATGATGAGAGTTTCGGGGGATTTTTAGTCCACAGATTTTCGCAGATAACCCTTGCTCAATGCGAGCAAAAAATCATCTGCAAAAATCTGTTTTTATTGAGGACAAATCTCTAACGACGGCTAATGTGAATCTGAGGCTTTTCTTGGGGCTGCTCAGCCGGTGGTTCTGCTTCGGCTTCCATTTGCGAGAGATCGATTCCTTGAAGCTTAGCCATTGTCAAGTTACCAATCATCTCCAAGGCTTGGGCGGTTTCGTTGTGGCCTTGTCGCCGCGCTTCTTCAATATTAGCAGTCAAGACAAAGAAAAAGGCTTCGTCGATTTGATCGAGCTTTTCATCGATGACTTTATCAGGACGGCTTGATTGCAGAACTTCTTTAAGCAAGTTGCCCGCTCGTTCAAGAACAATACGGCTTTGTTCTTCATGATGGGCCTTAATCTCCAACACTTTAGAACGCAACTCGCGCAAAGCCGTGGCTGATGCGGCATCGCCTTCTTTGCTAACACGGTCAATCTTATCCGTTAGCTTTTGAAAGAAAGTATAGTCAAGCAGACCATGACCGGCTGCAACCAAACCTTCTATCTCCTCATCCGTCGTTGCCTGGCTGAGTCGCTCTAAAAGTTCTTCCTGGTTCTCTAAAACTACCAACCCAATTTTTTGATCGATTTCGGCAACGGCCTCTTTGCCCTTTGTACTCCAGCGGGCCAGAACGGCTCTAAGTGCGTAGAAGGCTTGTGCTCTATTTTGGTCGCCTTCCATATTGGCAGTTTGCATGTACGCTGTTAAAATCTCAAAAAACTCGTAATCCAATTCTTCATCGTGAGTTTTCACCAAGTCTTTAAGCGTATCTTCATCAGGAGCCTGCATAAATTCTTGAATCAGCTTGGTTCGGGCGGCTTGTTTGTCGAGCATCTCTTCAGTAATACCATCAGCCTTTAACACGGCTTTGACCATATTTTCCAACGTCAAGAATTGCTGAGGATTGAAGAGATAGAATTTTCGCTGTTCTGTGGGGAGGCTATTGATCAGGCTGTTGGTTAAATTGCCAATCATTTTTTCTTGCGTCGTTTTGTCTAGAGTCAAGCCACCCGGTGCTAAGACAAGGGCTAACTCTTTTTCAAGATCATAATATAATATCGGAACATCAGGTCGATTGGCAGTTCCACAGTGAGGACATTGCGAAATATTAATACGCCCCTGCAAAAAAGCCGCTTTCATGGCCTGATCCTGGCCGTTGATTATACTATTGACCGGAGCATTGTATTGACCTTGACAGTTGGAACAAACGACCGGCGTAACTTGTTGAACAGCCATAAATTTTAATAACCTTTCTAAACTTTATAAAGCAATATGTGTGGATCACAAATTTAATGCGTTATATTACTCGGTGACCTATGAAATGTCAAAGAATAAAAAAACCGCCACAAATCACCCAACTGTGGCGGTGGAATAACTCTACTACTATGATGATGATTGGCGTTAATCGCGAAAGAAGCTTTCGATTTCTTCGTGATCTTCTTCGGAAGGCAACGTTTCGAGAAAACTAATCCGATGCCAGGGAAACATAATACGTGTGGCTTCTCGATCAATATAGATAACCGGTTTGCCGTCTCGGGCGCGAACGTTGGTAAACGTTACATAGTTTGCGTGAGGATCCGGCATCTCT
>JAGRBZ010000655.1 GCA_020433805.1 Anaerolineae bacterium | reverse complement strand
ACTGGGTCCGCAAGATGGGATTGCGTACGAAGGGATAAAATCAACCACGAATTGCACGAATTTTCACCAATTTTATTATTTTCATGAGTTACGCAGTTCAAAAGGTGACAGTCACTTTTTGCCGAAAATGAACGTCTGTTTAGCCCAAACAAGTCTATTTATTGCGTCTAAGTGACTGTCACCTTGTTCGTTACACCCAACTGCATAAGTCATAATTTTATTCGTGTACATTGGTGTAATTCGTGGTTAAAACAGTTTCCCCATCGTATGGACCCAGCGCCAAGCACACCATGGTCAGCCTTTTATGAATATTATCGCATTTTTGAAAAAATCACGGCCCCGTTTTGATCTTCTTGTTACGCTTTTTGGGGTTGTTATCGTTTTTTTTCTCTCACAACGATACGATTGTTTAGAAGCTATGGTTCATTTTACCCGCCAGCATGAGAATTGGGAGCTTGATGAAATTATCCCCGTTATCATGTTCCTCGCCTTGGCTTTCAGCATGTATTCGGTTCGACGCTGGTTAGAAACGGTCAGGGCCAAAAAGGTGGCCGATGAACTGAATGTTAGCCTCAAAGCCTCACTGGCCGAAGTAAAAGTCCTCAAAGAGATTTTACCTATCTGCGCTAACTGCAAAAAGATCCGCGACGACCAGGGATATTGGCAGCAAGTTGAGAGTTACATTAGCAAACACACCGATACCTCCTTCTCCCACGGTATTTGCCCCGATTGTATGAAAACGCTATATCCTGAGTATTATATGCCCCAAGAAACAATTGCATAAAATCTCGTAGAGCACGCCTCTGTTTTTACACAAAGCCATAATTTTGCTATCATTGCGGCGATGAATCTCAACGTTTACCACCTCAACGACGATAAATATCTGGATGCCTGCTCGCCCGACGACTACCGGCTCATCTTCGACCAGCCGGGCAGCTATTGGCTCGATATTGAAGAGGCCGATGCAGAGGAACTTTTTCAGATCTTATCGCCCTTAAAGCTGCACCCTCTCGTGCTGGAAGACTGCTTAAACCTCAGCCGCAGTTCCCTCATTACCCGTTATGAAAGAACACTGTATCTTGAATTTCCGGTCAACCTCACGGAGCAGTCGCTGCGGGTGCCGTATGTGTCGGTTATCGGCGTGCCGAATATTCTTATCACCGTACGCCGGGGCGTCATCTCCAGCCTAACGGAACTCGCTGCCGATCTTCTCAGCGGCGAGCTAAAACTGTATACGCCGACAACTTCGGCGCTGCTGTACACTTTTCTCGATCACCTGGTTGATCAAAACATCCTGCTAACGCTCCAGGCCCGTAACAAAATTGATGCCCTCATGACCACCTTTGACGAAGATCCCGATGAGATCGAAATCCACGACATTTTAGAGATGAAGCGCCATATAAGCCAGCTCGCTATCATCGGCGAGGATCAACTTTACTGTGTTACCACGCTGATCCGGATCGAGTCGCGTGCTTTTACGGTCAGCAATCAACGCGAATACTTTCGCGATATGGTCAACAACGCCGAGTATGGTCTGCGTTTCGTCCAGCGCCAGGAGCGCCGCCTGCGCGAGTTACAAGATCACTACCAACTCACCCTCCACAACAAAACCGAGGCGAGACTGCGCTTTTTAACCATCATCTCCGCTGTGTTTTTGCCACTGACCCTGGTCAGCAGTATCTACGGCATGAATTTCGATCGTATGCCGGAACTGCATTGGGTTTACGGCTATCCGTTTGCTCTAACGGTAATGCTCTTCGTGGCGGCGGGCATGGTCTGGTTTTTCTATAAGCGGGATTGGTTTGAGTAGAAATCGAGTCGATCTGTTTTTTTAATATAACGACCAAAAATGACCCCAGGAATTTGCCAACCTCTTTGGTTTGTGATAGCATGCGAACCTCTGGTAGTTATCCCCTTTAATAACCAAATCATCTGCCACAAGAGAAGTGCCATTTCTCTACTGCCTCACTTTTAATTTTTTATTTTTCCTATGGAAAACCCGATACTCTTAGTAAACACCCTGACCAATAAAAGGGGCATTGTTATCTATTGGTGTAAAATTCTATTTCTAATTTGAGGAGAGGGTATATTAGTATGAATGAAAACCATGCAAATAATCAGCACCAGGAAGTAAAACAACCTATTTCACGCCGAGAGGCTCTAAAGAGTTTGGCCGCTGTTACAGGAGCCGTAACTCTTGCAGTGCTGCCAAGCAAGTGGGAAACGCCAGTTATTGAGGCCGGGGTGTTGCCGGCGCATGCTCAATCATCAGCGACTCCTACTCCGGTTTCAGCACCTTCACCAACATTAGTTATTTCTAACTTAGCTGTTACTTTTACGGGATTAAATAATTGTACGCTCCCACCCGTTTTAGGAGGAGGGACGGGAAGTTCAAATGATTTAAGCTTTAATTATAGTGACTCCAGTAGCAGGGTAACTACCGGCTCGACAATTCGCTTTGGAACTGACTTTAATACGTCTATCCCAAGTAGTATTGATATTAATAACTCCCTAGTCAGCGTCTCTGGTAATGCTTCCAGCGGAACAATAACCTTAACCCCTCTCTGCATCCGTTTTGCTACAGCAAACAGCGCAACAGCTGAAATACAGTTGGTTAATGCTGATGGTATTGAAAGTAACAGGATCCAAATCACTATTCCCAGGCCTGCAGGTGCTCAAGGGAAAAGTAAAGGTAAAGGGGCAATAAGTATCAACAAATAAAAGCAAGTACTCGTACTCCTACGGAGACAGCCACTTAAGGCTTATTGATAGAGTAAGTTCGCGTATTTACTTCATCTGCAAAAAGTGGCTGTCTCCCTGTGTTTGTTCTTATTTATCGAACTTTTTGGTCTATGTTTATCCCTCTATTGGCAGAAGATTGCCATAACAAAGTAACCCATTGACTCAAACAATGTCTACAACCACGTGTTCGCCGACTCCTTACTCTATTACTATTGCGTTTAACCCAAAGCATTTAACGGTCACAAACCAAAACGCTTTTGATGTGCTAGAAAACAGCGCTATTTCTGCGCAGATAGAAGAACATGGCCTCGGGCCTCTGCTGTACACCTCGATAAAAACAGCCAAACTACCCGTTCCCCTCGACCTCAAACGGTCGCTGCAAGCGCTTTATCTGCGTCATCACCACGCGAATGCAGTACGGGGGCGCGTACTGGCTGATATTTTGACCCGCTTTCAGGCCGAGGGTGTTCAGGTGTTGGTGGTCAAAGGCGCTGCGCTGGCCTACATTATCTACCCGGAGCCGGGACTGCGCCCTATGCGCGACATCGATCTGCTCGTCAAAAAGACCGATGCCTACCGGGCGCAGCAACTGTTGGCCGAACTCGGCTTCAATGCCCCGCTGCCCCAAGGCAATACGCTGCCCGATAAACACCTGCTGGCGGCGACTCTCAAAACCGAGGGCATGTCGGTTAGCGTGGAAATTCATCACAATTTGTTTAGTGCGGGTAACACGGCGTCGCTGGCGATTGAGACCATGAGCGGCGAGCCGTTCAGCTTCGATATCAATGGTGTCACGGCCCAAACGCTGAGTTATGAGGAGATGTTGTGGCACTTATGCCGACACGCGGTTAAGAGCATCTACCAACCACTGCATCTTATCCGCGTAATCGACATCGTCGGCTGGGCCGAGCATTTTGTGGACAAGATC
>JAGRBZ010000654.1:934-3678 GCA_020433805.1 Anaerolineae bacterium | reverse complement strand
GTGAAGATGCAGTTGCTGGTGAACGACCAACATCCATAGCGCCTCGCCGACCGAGAATTTTAGCAGCCACGTAACCGGCGACGTGAGTTTGAGCCTGTTTAGGTCGTAACCATCGGCTTGGCGGATGAGATCGACCAGCGTTTTTTGTTGTTCGAGCAAGCGTTGGCCGGTCGAGTCATCGGGCGATTGGGCCGGTTCAAAGTTTTTGAAAGTTTTCGTCTTCCAACCGGAACTCGGTTTTTGGGTGTTGACGAACATTTTGATCAACCACGACGGGCGAAACGGTCGGCTCTCGCGTAGATTTTTCTGGCGTGTTTGGTCAATGGTTTGTTGAACTTTGGGATAGTATTGGTGGCCGAAAACCATAAGGTGATCAAAACATTCGGCCATGCTCCACTCTGTAGGTGTAGGTTTCCAGGTGAGCTGCTCGGCTGAGTAGTGCGACAAGAGCTGCGAAACTTCTTCATTAATCGCGGCAATATCGGTCAATAGCGTTTTAAGATGGGGATTCGTTACCACTTTTTGTGTTTCTGGGGGTAATAGATTGATCATAAAATTCTCCTTATGCGATGCTTGTGTTCAAAATCGACTCTTTGGGATAGTAGGTTAGTGCGTAGTGTGTATTTCGTAGATGAGACATGCACACTACGAACTACGCACTATTTAGACATACTCTACGGAGTTCAAAAGAGCCTCGAAACTAAAACATCATCAGTATAGGATATAGGCAAACGGATCTCAATTACCTCAGAGGTAAAATATGGCGAAAACTCAGCCGGATCAACCCGGAGAATCGACTCAATTTGGCCGAACGCTGCGTCATTGGCGTAAAGTACGGCGGATGAGCCAGCTTGAATTGGCGCTTGAAGCCGATATATCCACCCGCCATCTGAGTTTTATCGAAACCGGGCGGGCTAAACCCAGCCGCGAGATGGTGCTGCGGCTATCGACGGCTTTAGGGTTGCGGTTAAGACAGCGTAACGCCCTGCTCTTAGCGGCAGAATATCGGGCCGAATACCCGTTGTCGGATCTTGATCATCCTAAAATGGCCGGCGTGCGTTCGGCCTTGGAATTTATTCTGAAAAGCCATGAACCGTTTCCGGCATTTGTGATGGATCGTCAGTTTACTATCCTCATGGCCAATTCCAGTATGCGCAATATTTTTTCGCTTATGCTTGAACCGGGTGTGCTCGAAAAATATCCCAATGCCTATCATCTCATGTTTGCCGAAGATGGGTTGTACCATAACGTTACCAATTGGCCGGAAGTCGCGTCGGCGCTGTTGGTGCGCCTTTACGATGAGTTGTTACTTAGCCAGGACGAACTTCTGCAAAGCCTGCTGGATGAAATCCTGACCTATCCCAATGTTCCTCCTGATTGGCAGCTACGGGCGACGCAAGTAGAAGATGAGCCTATCTTAAAGTTTAATACCGAACGGGATGGTAAAACCTTAAGTTTTTTCGCCACGCTGACAAAATTCAGTACGCCTTATGATGTTACCCTTCAGGAATTGATTGTCGAAAGCCTCTTTCCAGCCGATGAGACAACACGGCTATTGTTTCGCCAATCCTTTGACTATACTCTGTAGACTGTATATATCTGTTCATAGCGCGATTGTTAATTTTTGCTAACTGCTTCTAAAGTAGTTACTATTAAGCCGATTTTACCTGGTCAGTTAACCCAAATAAGAACTATTGTTTTTGCTAGGCCAAAAACCCCCCATATGTCGGGTGTTTTTAGACGCATTTTAGCCTACACTGAGCATGAAAGTGTTACCGTGAATAATTTTCTTGATTGGGTTTCGCCTTATGCGCATATTACTGGCCGACGATCAACTTCATGTGCGTTCCGCACTGCAAATTTTGCTCAAGCAAGAGCCTAATTTGTATGTCGTCGGTGAGGCGAGCGACGCCGAAAGTCTGTTGGCTCAGGCACGTGCTGTTGAGCCTGATCTGGTTCTCGTTGATTTTGAGTTGCCAGGCCTGAGAAAAAGCAACTTGCTTGCTCTGTTACATCATGAATTTCCTGCGATGCAAATCGTTGCCCTAAGCGGATTGCTGGAAATGCGGAAAGTGGCCTTGCGTGTCGGTGCAGATGCCTTTGCTAGCAAAATTGATCCCCCGGAGGTCTTAGTCGCCCTCCTCCAATCATTCGCAGGTACGAAACACCACGTTAGCTCCTAACGTGGCCAAGCGGCAACACACTCTTGATCCTCAGATTTTCATTGACGAACTCTGATAGACCAAAATTGGAAATAAGTTAGTGTCACTAGTTTTTCGCCACAACGATTCATAAAACGTAGTGCGTATTGCGTAAAAAAGCGCTCAATACGCATTACGCACTACGCAATAAACAAAGGCTCAATTTATGGCGAAAACTTAGAGACACTAACGAAATAAAAAAGTAAAGATAACTCACCTTGAGGGTTTGTTCTCTATGTAATTGTATGGTCTTGAATACTCCGACCTGTTTTATTCGACATAAAAAGACCTTCTCTTTACTTTTGTCGCACGAGACAATTAACATATTAGTGTAACTTTCTACGCTGCTTAGGTTACTTGTTAGATGTCTCCATTGTAACTCGTGTGTAACCGGTTTGTGATAAAGTGGTTTATGCAAGAAATTGTATATGTTTCTGTTTTAATATTCTAATAAATTTTATGGTGTGGTAGGAGCGGCGGATAATGTTTTACCATTCGCCAGCTTTCAACCCAAAGGAGTTAGTCTTAACATGGAATTCGGAG
>JAGRBZ010000654.1:0-924 GCA_020433805.1 Anaerolineae bacterium | reverse complement strand
ATGGGGAAACCCGAGTCGGATTGACACCGGCCGGTGTCTTGAGTTTGGTCAGAGCAGGCCATACCGTCTATGTTGAGAAAGATGCCGGCGTTGGGGCCGGATTTGGTAATGACGAATACGAGCGTGCTGGGGCGCAGGTTGTTTATTCGGCTGAGGAAGCCTACGGGCGGGCCGAAACCGTGGTTAAGGTTACGCGCCCAACAGCCAAAGAACACACCCTATTTCGTCCTGAACAAACAATCTTCTCATTTCTCTACCTGACTGTCTCATCTCCCGACTTACTGCAAGCCTTTGTAAAAAATCAAATTACGGCCATTGCCTACGAAATGATTCAGGCTGATGACGGTCGGCTGCCGGTCTTATTGCCCACCAGCGAAGTCGCCGGTCGGCTGGCCCCGGTTATCGCCGGACGCCTGTTGATGGGTGACCGGGGTGGTCGTGGTATTCTGCTAAGCGGAATACCGGGCGTGCCGCCCGCCGTGGCGGTTATTTTGGGAGCCGGGGTGGCCGGCATCAACGCCGCCCGGGCCTTTTTAGGGCTAAATGCCCAGGTCATCGTTTTGGATCGGGATCTCAAGCAGCTTCATGAGGTCGATGATCTTTTCCAAGGTCGCGTTACAACGATGATCACCAACAGCTATAATCTCAAAAAAGCTGTAACCTTTGCCGATGTTCTGGTCGGTTGTGTACAAGTGCCGGGCCAGCGTGCTCCGCTTCTGGTGAGCCGCGAGATGGTGCGTCAGATGCGTCCGGGATCGGTAATTATCGACCTGGCGATTATCAACGGCGGCTGTGTTGAAACCAGCCGGCCAACCACCTTACGTGATCAAACATATGTTGCTGAAGGTATTATTCATCATTGTGTACCCAATGTCACGGCCAGTGTCGCCCGTACAGCCAGCCACGCGCTGACTCATGCGTCGC
>JAGRBZ010000653.1 GCA_020433805.1 Anaerolineae bacterium | reverse complement strand
TGAAGCCCAGGTCGACCGCTTTATGCTCAAGGTTATTGTCGATTATCCGCAACCGAACGAAGAGCGTCTGATGCTCGACCGCATGACCGGTGCCACGCTGCCGACCGTCAATCCCGTTATCGAGCCGGGCCACCTGCACCACGCCCGCGAAATCGTGCGGCAGGTCTATGTCGATGACAAGATCAAGGATTACGTCCTCAGCCTGGTACTGACCACCCGCAATCCCGGCAACAACGGCCTGTCCGATCTTAAACCCTTCATCGCTTTCGGGGCTTCGCCGCGAGCCGGTATCAATCTGATTATGGCCGCCCGCGCTCACGCTTTCATCCAAGGTCGCGGCTTTGTAACGCCGGAAGACATCAAACTCATCGCGCCCGACGTGCTGCGCCACCGCGTGCTAACCACCTACGAGGCCGAAGCCGAGCGCGTCTCCAGCGCCGATATCGTCCAGCGCATCTTAGATTATGCCGATGTACCGTAAAAGGAAAGACGTGTTCAGCTATCAGCCTTCAGCCGTCAGCTTTATCGCTAAAGACGACGGTTTCGTCATCACTACCGGCTCTGTAGCTCAAAAATTGGCAAGAATAAGAAAAAAGCTTATAGCTGACAGCTAAGGGCTAAACGCTTACAAAGGACAAAACAATGCTCACCACCGATCTTATGAACAAAATACGGCACATCGAGATCCGCACCCGGCGGCTGGTTAACGATAGCTTTGCCGGTGAATATCACTCTATCTTCAAAGGGCGGGGTATGGAGTTCAACGAAGTGCGCCCCTACTTGCCCGGCGACGAAATCCGCACCATCGACTGGAACGTTACGGCCCGAACCGGCCAGCCCTACGTCAAGCAGTTCGTCGAAGAGCGCGAGCTAACCGTAATGCTGGTTGTTGATGCCAGCGGCTCCGGCGACTTCGCCTCAGAAGGGCAGTTCAAGCGAGAGCTGGCCGCCGAGTTGGCCTCGGTGCTGTCGTTTGCGGCTACAACCAATAAAGATAAGGTTGGGCTGCTCATCTTCACCGACCAAATCGAACTTTTTATCCCGCCGCGCAAAGGCCGCCGCCACGTGCTGCGCCTTATCCGCGAGCTACTGGCCTTCGAGCCGCAGAGCGACGGTACCGACATCAAATTGGCGCTCGACACCATCAACCAGATTCTCAAGCGGCGCAGCATCCTTTTCTTGGTGTCCGACTTTCTCGATGAGCCGCAGCACTATGAACGTGCCCTGCACATGACCAATCGCAAGCACGATGTCATCGCCATCGATCTGCACGACCCGCTAGAACGCGACATTGCCAACGTGGGTCTGCTGACCCTGGAGGATGCCGAAACCGGCGAACTCATCTGGGTTGACACCGCCGACCGCGAGTGGCGCACGCTGTTTAACCAGCATGTCGAGCGTTTTGAGACGAACAAAAATAAAGCTTTTGCCAATGCCGCCGTCGACCGGGTGTCGCTTCACACCGACCAAGATTATTTCAAAGCGCTAACGTTGTTCTTCGAAAAGCGTGCCAAGCGCAAAAGCGTTTATTGAGTTGAGGAGTTTATGAACTCCACGAACTCTACGGAGAAGAAATTTAATGAAACAAAAACAAGCACTTATTCTCATCATTACCGTAATAGCCCTATTGGCGACAGCACTTCCGGCCTGGGCCGCCGGTCCCGTATCGGCAACGTTGACATCCGATAGGCAAGACCTCACCGTCGGCGATCCGGTAGAACTGACGCTGGCAGTCAACCATCCGTCAGCGACGCACGTCATCATCCCCCCGCTTGACAAAATTTGGGGCGATGTCGAAGTGCGGTCGCAGTCGCAAACCGAAACGGTCGATAACGGCGACGGCACGCAGACCACCCGCCAAACCATCACAATAACCCGTTTTGCACCGGGCGAATTTGAAACGCCGCCCTTAACCGTGACCGTCAGCGACAGCAGCGGCCAGACCTCGGAAGCGGTGGCCGCGCCCATTGCTCTAAACGTAACGCCGGTTTTAGCTGAAGGCGATACCACGCTGAATGATATTCGGCCTCCGGTGGGGCTGGAGGTTCCTCCGGCATGGCCGCTGTTTGCTGCCGGTATTGTTTTGGCGCTGGTGGTGGCTGTGGCTGGTTTGTGGCTGTATCGCCGCTGGCGGTATGGTCGCGGCCTCGTGGACAACCAGCTGCCCCATCAAGTCGCTCTCGACGAACTGGCCCGCATCGAAGGGCTGAAGCTGGCCGAGCAGGGGCAGTTCAAGCAGCACTATAGCCTGGTTACCGACTGCCTGCGGGCCTATTTGGAAGCACAATTTGATATTCGCGCCTTTGATCGCACCACAGCCGAGCTAAAGCAGCGGCTGGTGGCATCGACGCTCACGGCCGAACACACCCACAAATTCATCGGCCTATTCACCGAGAGCGATTTGGTTAAGTTTGCCAAGCTGGAACCCGATTTGAATATGGCGCAGCAACTGCCGAGTCAGGCTCGCACGCTGGTGTTGTCGACCCGACCCGCACCAGAACCAGTCAACAAAAACGATACGCCCCAATCCTTTGGGAGCGGCCCAACCCAACGTCCGGCGGAGGTGACCCAATGATTTTTCGATTTGCTACACCCTGGCTACTAACTTTACTCCTGCTGCTGCCGCTCATTGCGGCCTGGCCTTATCTTATGAAGCGGACGGCGCGACCGGCTGCGCTGCGCTATGCCGACATCAAGCTAACCGGCAGCAATAGCCGGCGACCGCGTTCGTGGCGGCTGACGGTTCGACCGCTGCTCAACCTGCTGCGGCTGCTCACCCTGGCGCTGGTCATCATCGCCTTAGCCCGGCCCCAAACCGGCCAGGCCCGCGAAATCGTCACCGGCGAAGGCGTTGATATCGCTCTGGCAGTCGATATATCCGGCAGTATGGCCTCGCTCGATTTCGAGCCGCAAAACCGCCTGGAAGCCGCCAAGCAGGTCATCAGCGACTTTGTGCAGGAAAGACCGTACGACCAGATTGGGCTGGTGGTCTTTGCCAACTCGGCCTTCAACCAAAGCCCGCCCACGGTTGATCACAACGTCCTGCGCCGGCTGCTCGATCGGGTGCAACTGGCGACCGACCTGCAAATTGAGGACGGTACGGCCATCGGCATGGGCTTGGCCAACGCAGGCAGTATGCTGAAAGACTCGCAGGCCAAAAGCAAAGTGGCTATCCTGCTAACGGATGGAGTCAACAACGCCGGCCAGATCGATCCGATAACAGCCGCTGAAGCCGCCAAAACGCTTGGCATTAAAGTGTACACCATCGGCATGGGTCGGCCCGGGCAGGTGCCCGTTCCGGTAACCGATGTCTTTGGCCGCGAGCGCGTCACCTACCAAGAGAGTGCCCTCGACGAAGCCACGCTGCAACAGATTGCCGACATAACCGGCGGGCGCTACTTCCGCGCCGAAGACACCGACGGTTTGAAGCAGATTTATGAAGAGATCAACACGCTGGAAAAATCGGAGGTGGAGATACAAAACTTCACGCGCTACCGTGAGTTAGCCGGCTTGGTATTAGCTCCGGCCCTACTGCTCCTCCTCGGTGAGATGGCGTTGCGCCATACGTTGTTACGAAAATTACCGTAGAGAATTATGAAGGATGAATTAAGAATAGTGACAAATGTCACGTCTGTCAAATAACAGAAGATAGTTGAGCATCAGGAAATAAGTCGGGAT
>JAGRBZ010000652.1 GCA_020433805.1 Anaerolineae bacterium | reverse complement strand
TCGAAGCCCAGCGAGCCGGTTTTACCGAAGCTCAGGTAGTCTCACAACAGGATTTAGCAGCTCTCGATAAGGCAATGGCCCAAATCGAGACTTTGAGCAGATCTGAAATCGAAGCCAAGTTACCTGCTAGCAAAGCCGGAGCCAGACCAACGGCTGAATTCGATACGCATCCTAATTTGATTGTCCCCTTCGCGCATTACTGGGAAAATCATCGCCAGGCTCGTGAGTGGGCTACTGATATTTTACGCGATGTAACTACCATTGCCGCCGATGGCTCTCAAATTACGCCCAGTAAAGATTTGTCCGTTCCAGTCGGTGTCGTTCAGGTGGGTTGGTTTGAAAACACACATTCAGTCAATGCCACGTATGTTAAGGATATCCAGGTAGAGATATTGACTCCTGCCGAGTTGGTTGGAACTGAGTTAGAAGAAGATAACTCCTCAACCTTTCCTGATTGGCGCATCAATATGCGACGCTTCACCTTAGAAATCAAACGCTTGATTACTTTTATGGAAGCTAATGCCAGTACCCACCCTAAGCCGCTGGCCTTCTTTGATGGTTCGTTTATTATTTCCTTTGCCCAACATATGCAATCACATCGACAAAAGCAGTACAGCGATATGGTTATTCAGTTATTAAAAACGTCGAAAGAAACCGGAGTGCCGGTAGTAGGTTATATTGACACCTCATATGCTACCGATATGGTTGAGATGATGAAGCATGTGACCGAATTATCGCTCATCGGCCGGGTAAGCGATGGAGCGATGCTCCGTCGGCGAAATATGAAGTGGGGTGACCGTAGTTCAATTTTTATTTGTGACCGAAGCGACAAACTGGAAGCGCGTTTTTATAAAGATGCCTGTTTTACTTATCTCAAAACAACCGCTGCCAATCCACCGGCTCGCCTTGATTTTCCACGTTGGGTTTACGAATCAGGTGAACATGAACGCATGATTGACCTGGTTCGGGCAGAGTGCATTGTGGGCGTGGGATATCCATACGCCTTGGAAACTGCCGATGCCGTAGCCGTGCTAACCATGCAGGATCGAGAACGTTTCTATCGTCTCTTTCAACGCTTTGCCGAGGGTGAGACCCTGGAGCTGCGCTTTTCGCGAAAATCGGTTAGCAAGCGCGGGCGACGGTAAAGGTGTAACCAGGAGAATTTTGAGCTATGTTACTTGGAAAAATTGTTCGTTCCAGCAGCCATGTCGATTATGTATGTCAGGTATACTCGCCGGGTGAGGTTGAGCAGCCGCCAGTGCCGGCCGATTACGGTTTTGGTACTTTCGTACGTATAGCTTTAGAGACCTCGTCGCCAAGTTGGCTGGTCGGCCTGGTGTATGATACGGTTCTGCTTAACCCGGACTTTGGCAACTTGGGGCCACGTCTGTCGCCACAGGCAGAACTGGCTGTCTTTTCCCCGGACTACTTGCAAGAAAAAGCGATATTGATTGGTATTACTGCCCTTGGCATCCTGACTGAAAGCGACCAATCAACGCAAGGTGTTCCGATGCTGGCCGCTTTGACGGACGCTCTGGTTGAAAAAATGACTGATGATCAGATAAAAATCTTTCACCAAGGCAACCCCTCTCTTAAATTGGCCTATATGCCGCTCTTGATGAGCCAAGGTTCTCCGCTGACGCTGCATTTGCTTCGCGATATTATCAACCGCCTGCACCAAATTTTTCCAGAACAATCAGCTTCATTGACCGTATTGCAGCGTGAACTCATCTGGCAGAGCCAGGTAGCGCCCTTCGGAGGACGATCATGATCGATAATAATCCGGTTGGCACTACCAAGGGACCGGGGCAATCCCCCCACGAATTCACCTTTGTTAGCCCAGACCCTGAACAAATGCTACGCACCGGCGAATACGTCGCCTACCAAACTCACGTGGATGGGCAAGATCGTCGAATCTTGGCTCGGATAACCGAGCGCTACCCGCTGCGCTTATTTCCTGATTCGTTTATGGCTAATCCGGCCATTGCGCCCGATTTCATTGCCAACATGGTTGGCTATAATCACGCGCTTGGAGTGGGTGACCATGAACTTTTTCAACTCACAGCCACTATTTTGGGCTATTACGACCCGGTTTTGGAAGATTTTATCAACCCCCGTATCCCACCACGTACCGGCTGGTCGGTCTACTTGGCTGGTGTTGATGAATTGAAATCGGTATTAAGCACGAAAAAGCAAGGTGATATTGGCTCGGCACACATCGGCTCCTTACTTAGTCGAGAACGCGATGCCGTACCGGTTGCCGTAGATGTTCAAACTTTTACCAGCACCCATCTGGCGATTATTGCCAGCACCGGAGCCGGCAAAAGTTATCTGGCCGGCGTGTTGCTGGAAGAACTGCTCAAACCTTATAACCGGGCGGCAGTCCTCATTGTTGATCCACACGGCGAATACAGCACTTTAGGCGAAATGGCCAATCTGTCTGAATTTACCTTGGGCAATTATCGCGCTCGTACCCGTATCTACCAACCAGGAGAAGTCAAGGTGCGACGCGGCGCACTGACTATGGGCGATTTACGCTATCTGCTGCCAAACCTGACCGAGCGAATGGAGTATATTCTACGCCGTGCGCATCGCGATGTACAGCGCCGAGCGGCTACTGACAGGCATGATGCTGAGCGCTGGACGCTGGGAGAACTTATGATCCGCCTAAGGGAAATTGGGGAAGGCAGCGACGACGGCGACGAGGGTGACAACCGTTACAAAGAAACAGCCGAGGCCATTATCTGGCGGCTGGAAAGTGTGCTAAATCAGTCAGCCATCTTTGATGATTTTGAACATCTAAAACTGGACGAACTCTTCAAACCGGGGCAATGTTCAGTACTGCAATTAAATGAAGTTGATGAGCGACAGCAGCAGGTGATGGTAGCAACCTTGTTACGCCGTCTGTTCCGAGCCAGAATGGCTACCCAAAAGCATGAAGCAGATAGTGGTGACGAACTCTATTTACCTTACCCGGTCTTTGTCCTGATCGAGGAAGCCCATCACTTTGCCCCGGCAGGTGGGGACGCAGTCAGCACCGGTATCCTGAAGCAAATTCTAGGCGAAGGCCGAAAATTTGGTGTTGGGGTGGGCTTAATCTCGCAGCGCCCCGGCAAGCTGGATGCCGATGTGTTATCTCAGTGTAACACCCAATTTCTCCTAAGAATTGTCAACCCCATCGATCAAGCCCGCGTCGCTGAAAGTGTCGAAACGGTAGGCCGCGACCTGCTAAGAGAGTTACCCGCCTTGACCAAGGGCCAGGTCATCATCGCTGGGCAATCGGTCAATACGCCTATCCTATGCCGAGTACGGACACGCCATACAACCCACGGCGCGGAGAGCATCAACGCCCCACAACAATGGGTTAATTACACTTCAGACGAAGCCGAACAGCGTCGAGCGAGAGATACAGCTTTACCTGCAAATAGTGAAGAACGCGGAAGTTTAGAAGATTTTTTAGGATAAATCCGGATCTTATTCCGGGGCAATTTTAGACAGTTTAAGAGTCGTAACCTTGTTCTTTCGTACCATACAGAAGGAATAGCCTTGATAATTATCTACCCGACTGGATTGCCGATTTTATCATTATTCACCAATTAAACATCTCTCCATTAGAATGGTACAGCAAAGTAGCACAGCTAGGAGTTCCCGGCGATGAAGATTTACAGCTAGAGGCGTGGCTCCAAACAGGC
>JAGRBZ010000651.1 GCA_020433805.1 Anaerolineae bacterium | reverse complement strand
GTGATGGCATCGATACCTATCTGTACGGGCGGCGGATGTATGAAGTGATGCGCTACTGGGAGACAGCGGAAGAGAACCCCGAGTCTTCGCCCTACGAACGCGAGTTCGCCCGAGTATGGAAAAGTATACCCAAAATTGTATTCTCGAAGACGCTTGACCAGGTCGAAGGCAACAGTCGGTTGGTCAGAGGCAACATCGCCGAAACGGTCTCAACGCTGAAAGCGCAGCCCGGCCAGGCCATTGCAGTTGCCGGGGCTAATCTTGCCGCGAGTTTGGCGCAACTTGGCTTAGTCGATGAGTACCAGATCTACATTCATCCGGTTATCTTGGGCCAGGGGTCGCCCTTTTTACCGACGTTAGACTCCATCAATTTACAGTTGGAAGAAACATGCACGTTTAGTTCGGGAGTTGTGTTCCTTCGATATAAGTGGATGGACAAGGGCTAAGTGGTGAAACACTGAATCACTGAAGTTACTGATTTCACTGAAAAAATTCTCCTCATTCGGCGAATCGCTTCAAATTGGATTCAGAGGCCTGTTTTAAATTCTAAATTTCGTTTGCGTGAGATTAAATTGAAGTCGGTGCGTAAAGCCTCAGTGGTTTCATTTTCAATCAGTGGTTCAGTGTTTCTACTCCTTCGGCTTTACCTGAGCATTGACAAAAAAGACCAAATGTTCTAAAATAGGCATCACCTCAACTTCATCACTAATTTTTTCTGTTGCCACTTTGAAATTTTTTTTCGTAGATGACACTTAAAAACTAAAACGTAAAGCGTAAAAAATCACGTTTTACACATCTGTTCCATAAGAGCCGATTTTTCAATAAAACACTCTCTAAGGAGACCCTATGTCATCTCAAATTCAGGCCGAGCATTTTACCTCAGCCATTTACGGAATGCTCGATGAAACCTTCGACAACGTACAGGGCTATTTTCTCGATAAAGGCACTTCCATGTTTGAAACCCTGGCGACGATTTCCGCTGAGGAAGCGTCGATACCGGTGGGCGGCCAGTGCGCTACTCTGGCCGCGCAGGTGAAACACGTGGCTTTTTACCTACAGGTCATCGAAGAAGCGCTGCGCACCCAGGAATTCAAAAAGCAGGACTGGGGCCAGATTTGGCGCGAAACAAGCGCCGTTTCGCCCGACGAGTGGGAGGCCATCAAGTCAGAGTTACGTGAGCGCTATGACCGGATCAAAACCTTCATCGACGAGACCACCGAATGGTCAAATGATCGACTCATTGGCGGCGTCATCGCCACTGTTGTCCATACGGCCTATCATCTGGGCGAGATTCGGCAAGCTTTGTGTACGTTGAAGCAATAGTGCATAAAGGAAAAATAATGAGAACGGTTACTATTACTCAATTTTGCCAAGAAGCGTCTCATTTGTTGTCTAATGTCGAAAAAGGGGAGACCTACATTATTGTTCGACACGGTAAGCCTATTGCAGAAATCATTCCTTACACCGGCATAACAACATATCCTCCCAGTTGGAAACGTCGAGGCCTTCGGTTGCAGGTGAAAGGAGCTTCTCTATCAGCTGCTATTTTGTCTGAGCGCACGGAGGAGTGATGAAAGTAGTGTTAGACTCTTACATAACTCGTAACTTCATACCAAAAAGAGAAGACAGAAAATGTACGGATTAATTGGAAAAATGATCGCAGCAGCCGATCAGCGTGATGCGCTGATCGACATCTTACTGGAAAGCACAACCGAAATGCCGGGCTGTATCAGCTATATCATCGCCAAAGACCCGGCTGACGCCAACGCCATCTGGATTACGGAAGTGTGGGCCAACCAAGAAAGCCATCGCGCGTCGCTGTCGCTGCCGGCGGTGCAGCAGGCCATCGCCCAAGCTCGCCCCCTCATCGCCAACTTCGAAGCCCCCACCATAACCGAGCCGGTCGGCGGTTATGGACTGACATCGACGAAAAACACATAGGTTATCTCATATTGTGAAGTTAAGATAGATGCATCAGATCTGACGGTTTTTATAATACATTGTGGCTCTTTTAGAACTCAAGGGGTTGACAAGATTCTAAAACAAAAAACGTAAAACGTAATTCCTTTTTACGCATCACGTTTTACGTTTTATCGTGTGAACCCCACGAAATCCTGTCGAGCCTACGTTGTTATAGGGCTTGACAACCGAGCTAACTTGAAACTTTCTGCCAAAAACAAACAGGAAAAATATATGAGAAAAGTAATTGCAGTAATCAATATGACCCTTGACGGGTTTTGCGACCACACGGCCGGGATTGCAGATGAAGAAACACATCAACATTTTAGTGCGCTATTACGCAGTGCCGACACCATTCTATTTGGCAGGATCACCTACCAGCTTATGGAATATTGGCTCACTGTGGTAGAAAATCCGACCGGCAACAAAGCCGTAGATGAATTTGCCGTTACCATAGACACGATTTCAAAGGTTGTTTTTTCCCGCACCCTGAAAGATGTAGATTGGAAAACGGCAAGGATAGCCAAACGTGATATTAAAGAAGAGGTTTTAGATCTCAAGCAGCAACCCGGTAGAGAGATTTTAGTGGGCAGCCCGAGTTTAATCGTAGCCTTAACGCAACTTGACTTAATTGATGAATACCAGCTTGTCGTTCAACCCATTATTTTAGGAAGCGGCTTGACCCTATTTAAAGACATCAAGGATAAAGTTGACCTTACCCTCTTGAAAACAAAAAGTTTTGGGTGTGGTGCGATAGCGCTTTACTATGAGCCGACAAAAAAACAAAACGTGGAAGCGTATAACTTTTAAAGGACAGCACGACCATATAACAAGCGCATTAAGGAGTATACAATGGCAACCGTGCGCGAAGGGAACAAAAGAGTACTGCTGATCGTTGACGTACAGATCGGCGTGATGAGTGAATGTTGGGATGCCCTGCGGATTACCCGAAACGTCTCGCGGGTTGTGGAGCGGGCGCGGGCCAGTGATGTACCGGTGATCTGGGTGCAACACTCGGAGCAGGGATTGCCTTACGGCAGTTCGGAGTGGCAACTGGTACCGGATCTGTCACCGGCGGAGGGCGAGCCGCTCATCCATAAGCAATTTAACTCGGCCTTTGAGGATACACTGCTGGAGCAAGAACTGGCTAAGCTGGGTGCGACCCACATGGTGCTGGCCGGAGCGGCAACCAACTGGTGCATTCGGGCCACAGCCTATGGCGCATTGGATCGCGGCTACGACCTGACCCTTATTGAGGATGCCCACTCCACCGGCACGATAGAGTTAGAGAACGGGACGAAAATTGAAGCGGCGAATATCATCAATGAACTCAACGTCGCCATGACGTGGCTAAGTTATCCCGGTCGCACGAACGGCATCGCCACGGCTGAAAAGATTGACTTCGTAAAAAAAGCATTTGATACAGAGAAAGCGTAACTGCTCAGGCTATGTCATTTCGAGGCGTTTTTTGCCGAGAAATCCCTGAGGTGATTCTTGGAAAGCGGAGGTTGAAGGGATTTCTCGCCTTCGGCATCGAAATGACATGAACTGCGTAAGTCATATGTTTATCAAAAAAGCACCAAGCTCAAAGAGGAGGCACTTATGAGCAACGTACGTGTATTGGTTGGAACGCGCAAAGGCGCATTTATTCTTACATCGGATGAAAAACGCGAACAGTGGGACGTTAGCGGCCCACACTTTGGCGGCTGGGAGATTTACCACCTCAACGGATCGTCCGTTGACCCCAACCGCATCTATGTCTCGCAAT
>JAGRBZ010000650.1 GCA_020433805.1 Anaerolineae bacterium | reverse complement strand
GCAACAGCCGCGAAATCTTTCTGTCGCTGCTCGACGTCGTACGCGGCCTGGACACCGACCGCATCGACAGCCTCATCGCCGACCGTAACTACGAACTGTTGGAACTTGAAATCATTCGAGCGCTGATGGGGCGCTCATAAACCTATCGGAGCGACAACGTTTACTTTGTCAAGAGGCAAGCTTTGTCGCTCCCTATTACCTTTGAGAGGAGACAACCATGGCCTACTATCTGGGAATCGACTCATCCACCACCGGGGTGAAAGCGCTGCTTATCGACGATAACGGCGATGTGGTCGGCACCGCCACCACCGAACTGCCCCTATCCACTCCCAAACCCCTCTGGAGCGAGCAAGACCCGGCCGATTGGTGGAACGGCACGGTCAACAGTATCAAACAGGTTCTACAAAGCACCAACATCACGGGCGAGGAAATCAAGGCGATTGGCTTAACCGGCCAAATGCACGGCCTGACTCTGCTCGATGAAGCAGGCGATGTACTGCGTCCGGCCATCCTGTGGAACGACCAGCGCACCGGCCCTCAGTGCGACGAGATTAGGGCGCGGTTGGGCAAGAAGCGGCTGGTTGAAGTGACCGGCAACGATGCCTTAACCGGCTTCACCGCCCCCAAAATCTTGTGGGTACGCGAGCACGAGCCGGACATCTATGATGAAATCGATCAGATATTGCTGCCGAAAGATTACATTCGCTACAAGCTAACCGATGATTACGCCACCGACAAAGCCGGAGCCGCCGGAACGCTACTGTTTAACGTTAAAAGCCGCAACTGGTCGGTTGAGGTCTTAGATGCGTTGGAAATCCCCGGCGGCTGGCTGCCGCCGACCTATGAAGGCACAGAAGTAACCGGCCACGTTTCGGATGAAGCCGCGCTGGCTACGGGTCTGGAACCCGGTACACCGGTCGTCGGCGGCGGTGGCGATCAGGCTGCCGGAGCGGTGGGGGTCGGTGCGGTGCAGCCGGGCGTTATCGCGCTCACGCTAGGCACATCGGGTGTGGTTTTCGCCAGCGCCGCCGAGCCGTTCATCGAGCCGGAAGGTCGACTGCACGCCTTCTGCCACGCTCTGCCGGGCCGCTGGCATATGATGGGCGTGATGCTCTCAGCCGCCGGTAGCCTGCGCTGGTATCGCGACACGATGGCCCCCGGCGTCGATTTCGACACGCTGTTGGCCCCCACCGCCGCTATTCCGCCCGGAAGCGAGGGCTTACTGTTCCTGCCCTACCTCACCGGCGAGCGCACGCCTCACCCCGACCCGCTGGCTCGCGGCGCATTTGCCGGACTCACCGTGCGCCACACGCTGCCCCATTTCACCCGCGCCGTGCTGGAAGGTGTCGCCTTCGGCCTGCGCGACGGCTTCGAGCTGATGAAAGCCGCCGGTCTAACCGACATCAAGCAGGTGCGAGTCTCCGGCGGTGGTGCGAAAAGCCCCATCTGGCGGCAGATTTTGGCCGATGTCTTGAACGTCGAGTTGGTCACGGTCAACACCTCCGAAGGCGCTGCCTACGGAGCCGCTCTACTCGGCGCAGTCGGCGCAGGCGTTTGGCCCGATGTCGATACAGCGACCGAAGCCTGCATCCAGCTTACCGGCTCAACCCGCCCCCAAGAAGCGACCGTCGCGGCGTATGAGCCGTATTACGCGCAATATCGAGAGTTGTATCCGGCGCTGCAAAATATCTCGCACAACTTGGGCAATTTGGCGTAATTGTAATCACGCTGTTTTAAGTCCACAGATAAACACAGATAACACGGATAAATGTCCGGGTGGTGTGTGTGTCTGTGGGCTTTGTTTTTCCCGTGATTTGTAATAGTACGCCGGGCCAAAGAGCGCGAGGCTAAAGCCATTGCGCTAAGAGAGCCAAGGGCGCTAAAGCGCCCTCAGATGACACATCCCTAGCCCGAAAGGGCTTCGCTCGCTCAGCACATATCTTTAGGTCCGTGCTCGGGGACGGCAAGTTTGTACTCCGCTTAAATTCTTGATATTTATTATATAACGCGATCCCTAGATGCGAGGCTTTTATGCTGGAAGTCCATATAGCCCAGGCACTGCAATCATTAGACGAAACGCTCAGTGAGCTGAGTTCGCTAGGTGAGGTTGATGCTGAACAACTACTAACGGATTGGCGAACGCGCATGGCTGTGGAACGCGCTCTTCAAATTTTGGTTGAAGTCGTCATCGATGTTTGCCAGCGCTTGATTTCCGTCCAGGGACAGACACCGGCTAATACGAGCATTACGGCCATTGAACGCTGTATTCAACTTGGCGCTCTGTCGGATGACCCAATCTATCGCCAGATGGTTCGGTTTCGCAATTTTATCGTCCATCGGTATGAACGAGTCGATTCCCATATCCTGGCTGATATGGTCAATCAACGTCTTATTGATTTTGAACAGTTTCGAGATGAGATTTTGCGCTATGTCAAAACGCATTGATTGGAGCAAAACCGAAGCGATCTGGCAAAGCGAGCCGAACATTATCGCGGCCTGAGCCTTTGGTTCAGCTCAGGATGGAACGATCCGGGACGGCGGCGATATTGACATCGGCATATTGGTTGAGACAGCCCCCTCGCTTGATGAGTTGCTCGATCTGCTTGGCCGTTTACAAGACGCCCTCCAATTTGAGGATATCGATTTGATCGTACTTAATGAGGCAAACCCTATACTGCGTTTTGAGGCGCTCTCCGGGCGCTCGCTATTCTGCCGCGATTTGTCTCGACGGGCGGAGTTTGCATCGCTAACCGCACGGGAATATGAGGAGTCGATGGCCCTGTGGGAATGGGGATTAAAGCAGCGGGCTTCAAAAGATTAGGGAGGAGATTGGAGATAAGGAGATTGGGAGATTAGGCTCAAGCAATCTCCTTATCTCTAATACACCATCTCACCATTGATGAAGGCTTCGGTCCGAGGATCAGTGGGATTAGAGAAGAATTTCTCGGTTTCGGCAACCTCAACTAGACGGCCTTCCAGCAGTAAGGCCGTGCGATGGGCCAGCCGTCGCGCTTGAAAAACGTTGTGCGTGACGATGACAATCGTCGTACCGCGTTCGCGGTTGACCTGAGTGATGATCTGTTCGATGAGTTTGACGTTGTACGGATCCAAGTTGGCCGTCGGTTCATCCAACAGCAGTACCGAGGGCTGAATAACAAGCGCACGCGCCAAGGCCACGCGCTGCGCCTCTCCCCCGCTCAACGTTTTGGCCCCGACATCGAGCAAGCTATTGAGGCCCACCAGATCGAGCGTCTCAGTGACCACACGCTGCACTTGTTCTCCATTTTTGCCGCGCAGCTTTAAGCCATAAGCCACATTATCGGCGACCGAACGGTTTAGCAAAACCGGATTTTGAAAGACGGTGGTGATCTTTCGTCGCAAGTCCAGCGGAATGGCTTCACCGTTGAGATGAAACGTATCAAAGCTCAACGCGCCGAGCGTTGGTCGCTCCAGAAAATTGAGATGGCGCAGCAGCGTGCTTTTTCCGGCTCCGCTTGGCCCCACCACCGCCAAAATTTCACCTTGAAAGATGTCCAACTGATCGATGTCGAGAACGGTTCGACCGTTATAGCTTTGGGTTAGATTACGGAGTGTAAAAATAGGGTTTGTTGACATAGTCTAAAGACCGTGAAGCCAGTAACTCCCTGATTGAGAGATGAGGAGATTGGGAGATAAGCTTCTATAATCCAATCTCTAATAACGTTAGTGTCATTAGTTTTTCGCCACAACGATTCATAAAACGTAGTGCGTAGTGCGTA
>JAGRBZ010000649.1 GCA_020433805.1 Anaerolineae bacterium | reverse complement strand
TGAATAGAAACGCTCTCTATGCGCGTCTCACTCGCTTTTTTGAATAGAAACCGCCTCTATGTGCGCTTAAATAAGGTTACACGAATAAAATGATTCACCTAAAGTATTATTTTGAATACTATTTTTGAGTGTGAAGAGGTAAAGCCCTAGTGTATAAGCCTTGCTAAAAGCGTAAAAAACATAATGGAGGATTTTATGTAAACACATGTATTCAAAATAAAAACTACGTAAACCTTTAAATCATTAAATTAGGAGAGTCAAATGAGGAATAACTATAAACTACACAAATTTAAAGTTAGTTTGATTATTATAACTACATTGTTTTTATTGATGGTAACAGCAGTTGGAGCGGCTTCCCCCCAACAACAAGACGATCAGATCTTTGAGGAAGGAACGACTGAACCTAAGCCAACGGAAGAAGCTCCTCCCACAGCTCAGCCAACTCAGGAACCAACTTCTGCACCTCAACCAACGGAAGAAGCAATACCTACACCTCAACCTACTCAGGAACCCGCTTCTCAAACTCAGCAAGCTGACACTTTGGAAGAAAATGAAAATCCTGCTGACATTTTTGAAGAACCCCAACAAGACCAAACACCAGAACCCGCTGACCCATCTTTAGGCGACCCTACTGAGCTTTATCTTGAAGGCTCAGAGATTCAGAATCTCTCTGAAGAAGATGTTTTAGCCTATTGGACTGATGAGCGAATGCGAGAAGCTAAGCCCATTGATTTTTATCTCCCAGATAATCCCTCACATCAACAAGCCCCCAATCAACCAGAAGGGCCGTTATTTGTTTCACCAGGTGAGGAATCAACAATTCCCTATCAAAATAACATTCTAGAAAAATCGGTTACACCACTTGGTTATAGTTATCCTCCCCCGTTTACTAGACGAGAAGTATTCCCGCTAGGACTGTATAACTGGTATCCATATCGCACCATTGGCAAGATATTTGGTACTATACCGGGAAAAGGCAATTATGTATGTTCAGGCTCTGTTATGGTTGGACGCTCTATTCTTACCGCTGGTCACTGTGTTTATTCTCCAGGAATTGGATACCATACTAATTTATCTTTCGTTCCAGCTTATCGTGATGGATTAAGACCGTTTGGTACATATGTAGCATTTAATCGCATTACTCTCAATGGTTGGGCTGCAGGGAACAATGGGTATGACATTGGCGCATTAGCAGTTGGTGATATAAATGGATTAAAGATCGCTCAACGCATAGGTAACCTGGGAATGTTGGCTAACGCTAGCCCAGAGCAGCACTGGGATATTTTTGGGTACCCTGCAGGGGCTCCATTTAATGGATTTCGCAACTGGAATTGCTCGGCTTCATTATCGCGGCGCGATCCCAGATACTCTCCCCAACCTGTAGGGGCGGGGTGTGATCTAACAGGTGGTTCAAGCGGTGGACCCTGGATTTTAAATCTCGACTGGCGAGGCGGCTCAGGTCGCAACCTGGCAAATGGCGTTATGAGTTATGGTTATACTTGTTGTACCAGGGAAAGCTTTTCTCCTTATTTTGGTAATGGAGCTATAAGTATCTATAATTGGGGAGCTGCCCGGTAATCTATAACTTAACTTTTAACTGATACTATTGTTCTGTGAAAGGAAGCCTTGCCATTGGTAAGGCTTCCTACTTTACAGAATTAGTATGACGAGGATAAATGACAAATAATATTGGCAGTACAGAAAACTTTTGTGACTTTTCTATTTATCAAATTCGAAGGTAGATAACATTTGTTCGGCAAATTCTCCAACGGGCACTAACTTAAAAATATATTTATCTTTAGATATGTAAACAAAGTTGTTTGGTAAAATATTAAAAGCAGAAATAACTCGCAATGCTTCACTACCTGCTAATTCGTAGTTTTCTATAGTAAAATTCTTAGAGTCATCAGCTAATCTATGCTTTTTAAGCCATTGTTCAAGAGGTAGTTGTTCAGTATTTTCAAAGATCACAATGGAAAAATCAGAAATCTCTTGAGCTACCGCGTTATTAGCAACTACCCTTTGGTTAAAAAAATAAATTTGTGAAAGCGGTGTAGGTTCCAACTGCTGCTCTGTATTTACAGTTACATAAGTAGAAGGATACTGTAACCTATATCCGAAAGTTTCGTCGTGAAAAAGCAGCCAGTCCACTTCTTTGTAAATTTCGGCAGGAGAAAAAGTTTGCTCATCCGTAGAAGGAAAGGGTTCAACTACAGGGGTTGCTCCATCCACCATAAATGGTTCAGAATGAATAGCTGATGGATCATTTGAAGCTATAGAGTCTTGTCCTTCCTCAAATAATCCCTCTGGGTTGTCAATATCTGATGGAATGACTGTAGCCGTAATCAGATCAGTTTCAGAAAGACTTATAACCTGATCTGTTTCAGCTTCAGAAGCAGATAGTGGGGTGTCTTCTTGCTTTGAGGCAACAGGATCAGAGGAAGCATTTGTTTCAATATTTTGCTCATCCACTGGCAGACTCGCCGGTTGCGTAGTTTCTGTATTGGAAGACAATAGCTGGACAGTTGCGGTTTCTGATAATTGCTGAGAATTAATAGTAGACACAGTGTTACACCCAGATAACATAACGTTTCCCCCAAAAAATAAAATTATACATAAAAAAAATAGCTTTTTCATTGTATGTATTCTCCTAAAATTTAATCATGACTAAAATAGCTTATTATCAAGACGCTCTTATCCATTCAAAAGTTCCAAAATATTGTTAATTCGAAAAATTCACACAAAAGATATTAGATTAAAAAGGAGATGGATAAAAATTTCGGAATGCAAATAGCTTTAAGGAAATAGAATTCTAGACAAGGAATACTATTAGAGTTGTTGCAGAATAAAATTTGACACAATATCTAGTGATTGGTTACCTGAACAAACTACTACCAGTAGTGGTTAAAGGCCGCAAATCGCTTATTTTGCAACGACTCTATTCTATAATTTAATTGTTAATGTTTTGCAAACCAAGAAGGGTGAATCCGTTGTATCTTAGATATTCCTTTCCAAAATTGAATAGAAAGAAAATTACTAACGAATAAGATTCATGTGGCGCGTCAAAAGCAAAAAAAAACAGATCTAACCCATAGCTGCTCAGCTAAGGAGCCGCCGCCAATCCGCCAAGAGCCGCCACATAATTGTGGTTGAACTAAGCCTGGGTGCAGTTGTTGGTCAATTTGAGGATTAAGTCGGTTGGGAGAGCGGAAATGGCATAATCCGGTCGAAAGTGGTACCTGTATTGTACCTGAAACAGCCTCCAGATGACAAGAAACTGAGGTCAATTTAGCGCCACCCTGTCCCGCTGCAAACACCTCAACCCTAATCCGTAGGGCCAAACGGAGCCGATGGAGGTCAAAGAGCAACACGAAACCACAACCACCTCTCGAAAGTCAGGTGGCTCAGCTTTGGCTATCCAATTAGTCGCGCTTTACAACCCCATCACCCTTACGGCGGTCGCGCCCAGCGGGGTGGCACGCTTTCAACCCAGCGCAGCGGTTGCCCACAGCGGGGACAGGTTGGGGTCGCCTCTGCGGTTGGTATCCCTGGCTCGGTGGTTGCGCTATCAACCTCCACTTCAGCCGTGATATCAATCACCCCCAACAACGCCCTGGCTTGGGCCAATCGCATCCGGTGGCTAGGACTAAACAGACCATAGTACCGAACTTTGACAAAACCCTTAGGCAAGACATGCTGCAAAAAACGACGGATAAACTCCTCAGCCAACAACCTACAGCGCTTCATTTTACCGCTGTTGGTATCT
>JAGRBZ010000648.1 GCA_020433805.1 Anaerolineae bacterium | reverse complement strand
CTTCTTACGGTCTGCTCAGAAATTACTGCTGTACGATCTGATACTCGATTTGGCTTCGGGGCAGCAGGGCTACGGCCGGTCTCAAGAGATTGGCTAAGGATCAACCTTTAAGTGATTTTTATAACTAAGGAATGGTACTTAAACAACTTGCCCATTAGAGTTGAAATTACTTAGGCGATGGAGTGGTGAATTCATAGCTATGGGTTAACCCTGTACTCGCTAGGCATGCACTCCCGAAGGCGCTGGGCCAATACGTTGACATTCGGCTCCCGCAGCGCTGTGAAATGGTTGCCGGGAATATCAACAGCCGTGACATTTTGGCTTAATGTATCCCAATTTAGGCAAAGGGTTGTACCCTTTTGATAATTTTCTTCAATTGCTCGGAATACGGTGATCGATCCTGAATAAGGCTGTGGCGAATATTGAGAATTCGCCCGCATGTTGGCCCGCCACACGTTGAGCATGTCCCGTACAATTGGCTGTTTCCAACGCATCAGGGACGAACCGTCGGAGATGGTCGTTTGACCTTTATCACGTGTAGAAGACGGCCGAGTTCTTATAGTTCCGAGAGAAAAATAGTCGCGGACAAATGGCCAAATATTACGTACAATAACGGTATTTAAGGCCCATGCTGAGCGAAACCGCTGCCACTGGCTCCCGGTTCGAATCCCTGCTGCCGTATCGATGATGGCCAACAGCCCCACCTCGTCGCCGGCTGCTTGTAACTGCTGCGCCATTTCGAAGGCAATCCAACTGCCCAAAGACCAACCGCCAAGACAGTAGGGGCCGTCAGGCTGGACTGTCCGAATGGCCTTGATATAATGGGCCGCCATATCTTCAAAACAGGTTAAGGGCGGCTGCCGACCATCCAGCCCAACGGCTTGCAGCCCATAGAATGGCTGCTCTCGGCCCATGTTGTGGGCCAGTTGCAGATAGGGAAACACCACCCCCAGCAGCGGGTGGACGCAGAATAAGGGGAGCACGGAGCCTTGAGGCTGGAGGGCGACCAGGGAGGACCACCCCTCTTCGGAAGGGATCGTATCTTCATTTAAGGTGGGTGAGGTCTGATTATTTACCTGCCGGTCGAAACTGATGTTTCCGTCCGGCGAGTGCGAGTCCGATGGGATGGTATCGACCGGTTTAGCCATGTCTGCCAGTTCTTTCAGGGTCTGATGCTGAAGGAGATCCTTGATGGTGATTTGCAAGCCTGCTTGTTTGGCCCGAGCAATAACCTGAATGGACAGCAGCGAGTCGCCGCCCAGTTCAAAAAAATTGTCGTGAATGCCTACCTGCTCGAAACCAAGAAGCTCTTGCCAGATCACGGCCAGCTTCTGCTCAGTTTCATTGTGGGGCGGTACATAGACGCTGGCGAGTTCAGGGCGCGGCTGAGAGACACTCGTGTCGAGGCTGTTGCCGGGATGCCGCGGGGGTAAACTGTGCGCAACCCGTAACCCGAGATTGTGGGTTGATACCAGCACATGGGACAAGTTGCCGCCCAGAATCCGCCCAAAGAGTTCCTTCCCTTCAGTGGGTGATAGACCCGTTTCGGGGAGATACTGCTGCATATCAGGGTCGATATCTTGGGCCATACCCACCTCGCGCCAGGCATCCCAACTGATAGAAGCGGCAAAGGTTCCCCTGCGACTCAACGCTTGAGCGGCTGCATCCAGATAAGCATTCGCCGCTGCGTAATCGGCCAGGCCCAGACCGCCGATGACCGAACTGAGCGACGCGCAGAATAGCATGAAATTCGGCTCAATCGCGTCGCAAAGCCCCATCAAGACCTGTGTACCCTTAAGCTTGGGGGCGAATGTGCTTGCGGCTGCCTCCGGCGTTTTATGCCGGATCAAATCGGCATTGAGTACGCCGGCAGCGTGAATCACGCCGTCGATTTGACCAAATCGAGCCAGCGACTGAGCAATGACCCACTTCATTCGTTCCTCATCGGTAACATCAGCTTGCAGAACCAAAAGTTCGCTGCCCAATGCTTCAAGCGCCTGGATATTTCGGATTTTGCGGCTGAGGGGATCTTGCTCGTCATGGCCGGCTAGCCATTCATCCCAGGCGGCTCTGGTCGGCACAGGCGACCGTCCGGTTAGGATTAGGTTGGCTTGAACCGTTTGGGCCAAATATTCGGCCAGCGCCAGGCCAACCCCACCCAGCCCGCCGGTGATCAAATAGACGCCTCCCACCTTTAAGTGTGAGGGAGGATGGTCTGATCCTTCCAGCCGAATAGGTTCAAATGTCTGCACCCAGCGATGCTTGCCGCGATAGGCAACCACGGCCTCAGTTTTACCACCGCTAAGCTCTACCAACAGGTGGTCGAGTAACGTTTGCTCCCCAGCAGCCCCCAGCATTTCGACCTCGATATCAACACTCCGGCAGCTTAGGTTGCGATACTCTTGGGGAATAACCTTGATCGGGCCTAACATAGTAGCTTTTGCCGGGCACAACTGCTCTGCGCCGGTTACGTCCTGCATTTGGTTCGAGATTACTGTCAGGTCGAGGGCATCGGTCAATCCTGAATCGTCCAGAGCTTGAGCCAGATAGAGGAGGCTGTAAAAGCCAACAGTCTGGGCCTCGTCCACATCGAGAGCGCTCGAGTCCTGCGTGGTGGTGACGCTCCAGAGATGAACAATTTTAGTCGGCTTTTTGGCGAGTAGTATCGGCTGATTTAGCAGCGTCTGGTAATCTTCACGTTGACGAGGGTTTAGCAGGTAGAGACGGTCATCCACCTTCGTAAATTCTGCTCCGGGTTTCACAATGATGACATCGTGATGGCCTTGTACCAGTCGCTCCGCCAGTCGATCTCCTAAACCCCAGTCATCAACAAATAGCAGCCAGCAGGAGCGAGTTTGGCCTTCGTGCTCGGCGGTTGAGACCACAGAGCGCTTCCACGATGGAATGTAGAACCAGTCGGCGATATCGGCTTGCCTGCCGGTCGCCGCCGGAGTTGGGTTAGTATCCGGGGGGTCAATCCAATAACGCTGGCGCTCGAAGGGATAGGTCGGCAAGGGGAGACGTTGGCGCTGTTCGTGGACATAGAGTCCGGGCCAATCGATCGCGACCCCGGCCAGCCAGAGCCGGCCTAATGTCGTCAGTATGGACTTTACCTCTGACTCCTGTGCCAGAGGTTGGGGCAGCGATGTGAGTGCCACCTGATCAAGCGGCGTTTCTTTTTGTCGTTTGGCTAAGGTGGTAAGCGTCCAGCCGGGACCGATCTCCAGTAGGATATTCGCCGGTTCCGCCAATAACTCACCAAGGCCGGCGGCAAATCGAACCGGTTGGCGGATATGCTTAATCCAATAGTGCGGATCGGTTGCTTCTGCGGCGGTAATCCAGGTGCCGGTGAGGTTGGATACGTAGGGCAATTGCGGGGGCTGAAGGTCAACCTTTTTCACCTGCGCCAGATAGGCGTCTAAGATAGGCTCCATCATCTCCGAGTGAAAGGCATGCGATGTAGGGAGACGCCGATAAGTGACCGCCTCATGATCTAACCGCTGCTGCAAAGCCTCAACAGCCGCTACCGGGCCTGAAATCACGCACTGGTTTGGCCCGTTGATCGCCGCCAGTGAGAGACCCCGGCTGAGGGATGATTGCACCTCACTCCCCGGAAGTGAAATCGCCAGCATGGCCCCACCGGGCAACTGCTGCATCAGTCGCCCCCGCACAGCCACCAATGCCAAGGCGTCGCCAAGGGAGAAAACCCCAGCCAGGCAAGCGGCCACATACTCGCCGAGGCTGTGACCGATGAGCGCAGCCGCGCGCACCCCC
>JAGRBZ010000064.1 GCA_020433805.1 Anaerolineae bacterium | reverse complement strand
ACTCGAAAGCGCACTAACATCGATAGCGTTTGCTGCGGTCGTAATTTTGACCGTAAACAGTGCGGAGGTGTTTCCGTACAACTGGGTTATTGTAACCGGCGTGGCCATGGCCATTTTAGGCATTCGGTGGCCTATCTTGGCTTATATCATAGCCGTGGCGGCGATGCTATACCCGATCTTTACCATTAATTTTTATTTGGCCGTGCTGTTTTTGGCCGTAAGCGCATTGGGCCACCGTCTCTTTGTGCATTACTTAGGGGCCACGACACTGGTTTTGGCAACGCCATTTTTGGCCCAGTATCACGTACATTGGTTGATCCCCATCTTGGGCGGCTTGTGGTGGGGAGGCATAACCGGCATATGGATTGGCGGGGTAGCAGCGCTATGGGGTAAAGTCCTTGCCGGAATGGCCGGGATGGAGACCGATTGGCTGGTTCTGGCCGGACGAGTGCCTGATATTGCCGCCATCGCCGCCCGTTTTGAAGGCGCAAATTCGCTTAACACGCTGTTGCTTATCATCGAACCGTTTGCCAGCAGTTCGACGGTTATTTTGTACAATTTGTTGCAAATTATAGGTTGGGCCGTAGCCGGTGGTTTTGTCGGCTCACTGGCCTGGCGGCGCTGGGTTAAATACAGTGCACCCTGGTCGATTATGGTCGTTACGGCGGCCGGTGGATTAATTATGTTGGTTACCCACGTCGGCCTGCCCTATTGGCTAACGGAAGCAATGACCGAGTCATCGGCGTTGGCTTCGCAAGACCCTATTGCGCCGCTGTTTTCATTAGTGGTCGTCATTATTGTTGGGACAATCATATACAGTTTACGAGAGTCCCTTGATTTACCAGTTGCACCGAAACGTAAACTCGGTGCGAGACGTCAAACCAGAAAACCTGGATTTAGTCAACCCTTTAAATTATTCAGGCGTTCATCCAAAGAATCGCAATCGCCAACACAACTGCAATCAGAACCTGTATCAGAGTCCATTCCCACCAGCCGCCGCCCTGTTCGTGTGCCACATCATGACGAATTACCGGAGTGGGAACCGCCTAAGAGTGACTCGGGGTTGATTATGCTAGAGATTGATTAAGGGCTAGAACCATGACGACATCTTATCGACAAACGGAAGGCTCAAAGCAAAAGGTTCGTCGTCGGGCGACGAGCAAAGGGCTGAGCTTTGGGCCAATTGCCACGGCCATTACTATCGGCACGGTGGCTGTGTTGCTGGGGGTAACATTCATCGGCGACTGGCTGCGCACGCCTAAAATTGCGGCTGAGGCCTCGCCGAGCATTATCTCCCCTAATAGCGATAGGGCGCAGGACAGCACAAACTTTAGCTATACACTTAACGAAGACGCTGAAGTAACCATTCAGGTTTTCGATCAAAATAATCAGCTCATTCACAACTTGGTCAGCAATGCGTTTCAGACTCGCGGACAGCATGTGGCCGTTTGGGATGGACGCAACAATCTAGACCAAATCGTGTCCGACGGCATCTACCAGATGCGGGTTACAGCCCGAGGTACAGTGCGGGCCAGCAGCCAAAACGCCAATGTCACGGTCGATACGATGCCGCCCACCTTGCGGCTGGCCAATCTCGATGAGGTAGCCCGGGTGCGCGAAGCCAATCTGACCATCGAAGGGTTAACCGACCCGAATGCAGTTATTCAAATTACGGGCGACCCCGGCGTGGTGCCGGTCGATGCCGAAGGCCGATTTACTATCAAACGCCAACTGTTGGAAGGCTCGAACGCTATCGAAGTTTCGGCCACCGATTCGGCAGGGAATAGCGCCACCGTAGCCCGTGAAGTGATTTTGGTGACTGAGCCGCCCGAAGTAGCCGTTGTTAGTCCGGAAAATGGTACCTGGACAAACGAAAATTTACTTACGGTAGAAGGCACGGTTCCCGCCGGTACGCGACTTCGGGTAAATGGTCAAGAGTCTACAGTCACCGACCAGGGCGAGTTTAATCGAGAAGTCATTTTACAAGAGGGCCAAAACGTCCTCCGTCTTGAAGCTATTGATGATGTTGGTAACGTTACCTCGCAGGAAATTATTGTGCGACGTAAAACGACGCCGCCGCCACTGACAGTTAATATCGAAGAGGGCGAGGTTTTTCAACAAGCAGAAATTCAAATCATCGGCAAGACCGATCCCGGCACCATTGTGTCGATTGGCGGCCAAACCGTGGCGGTGAGTTCACTAGGCGAATTTCAGGCTACAGTTAACCTTCTCACCGGCGATAATTTGCTCGATGTTGTGGCCCAAGACCAGGCCGGAAATACAACTCAGGTTCAGCGCCGTGTTAGCTTTAGGGTGACGCCGCCTGAGTCGGAGTTTGCTCGGGTAGCCCGTAACTTACCCGATCTAAGCATCTACATTGTGCCGGTGCTTATCGCTCTGCCAATTTTATTGATTATTGCCTACTTCTTAACCCGGCCGGTAGCGCTGGTGGTTTCGGCGGAGAGCAGCAGCTTTAAGCCGGGACTGCCCGAAGAAGGGCGCTTCTTGCGGATGGCTATCGAGCTATCAAAACCGGCCAAAACAACGGTTGAGATTAAAGACAAACGAAAAAACACTGTGGCAACATTGTTACATCGCCGTCACCGCAGTAGTGGACAACACACACTGCACTGGGATGGTTACGATGACTTTGGCCGCGTTGTCCCTCCCGGCGAGTACACGGTGCAGGCTTCGGCCAACACCACCGGCGGCAGCGTTCAGGGTACGCTCAACATCAGTATCCTTGAAGACCGGGCAGTACATCGCCAGTACTTGAAACGTGCACCCTATCAGGATGATGAGCAGCGCCTCAACAAACGGTTGGGCGAAGTGGTAAGAACCGGTACTCCGGCTAAATCACGACGACGCTAATCTAAACTGATAGTTACCAGCACCCAAATTAAAAAGCGGCCCGGCGGGGAGCCGCTTTTTAATTTTAAATGAAATACCACAGCCGGAGCGACTCGATGCAGGTTGGCCGATCCCACTAAAAGTCTCTCTACTCTGCAACCTCACGGAATGATCCCTCTTTTAAGCACCAGAAATGTTTGATTTGTGTTGGAAAACTTAAAAACAATCGAAGAAAATGACTCACAATTGACGGAATGTGCATGAAAAATGCGAGAAATGTTGTGTTTGTATTGGGGAGCGTTATAAAAAAGGTAAGGGTGTGTAAAAAAAAGCGCAGCCGCTCTTAAGAAAAGCACGGAATATGCCTGAAAAATATGGGGAACGTTGTATTTGTGTTGGGGTATGTAAAAAAAGGCGCGGGTTGTCTTAAGAAAAGCACGGGAACTGTTAAGAAAAGCAGGGGAGAGTTTAAGAAAAGCACGGGAACTGTTAAAAAAAGCAGGGGAGCAGCATAAAAAAGTGCGGGAGCGGTCGTCAAAAGCGTAGGTGACAGACGTAAAAGGCAAGCCAGCGAGAATGAAATCACCGTAGGCCAAAGTTATGAAGGTTAAAAGTATTTATTCATCAGACAAGGTGACTGGCACTTAATTACAGTAACCGCAAGTTGTATTCTACGCAACATTCTCGACCTGAACCAAAGTGCCAGTCACCTGAGTAGATACGGTTAAAAAATAGATGGGGTACACTGGGCCAAAGAGCGCAAGGCTAACCCTTCGGCGTGGCTCAGGACAAGCGCCATCGCGCTAAGTGACTGCCACCTTTGACGAACCCGTAGCTTTACGCCGGTTCTTTATGAATGGGAACAAAGTCCATTGCCGTTTACGGAGAGAAAATAGTTTGAGTTGCGTTTATTAAAGCATTGCTTGCCGGTATTCTCTGCAAATGGTGAGCTTTACTTTTGTTAACCGCGTCTTCATTGTTGTCCAACTTAAATTGACTAACAATGCCGGTAAGCTGAGCGGCTATCGAATTGAGTGCTTTCGCTGCGCTGGTTGCTTCTTCAATTTGAGCATGCATCTCTTCAGCCGAAGCGCTGACCTCTTCAATGGCTGCACTGCTGGCCTCACTGATATCGGCGATGCTCTGAATAGCCTCACGTACTTCGTTAGAGCCGGCCGACATTTCTTCTGTGGCGGCTGTGTTCTCTTCGACAACAGCTGACACCAGCTTCATAGCCGCCGTGAGATCATTTGAAGAGCCTTTCATTTGCTTGGCATCGACGGCGATACTTTCGATCTGGCGGTTGACTCCTCCAGTTGCTTGCAGAATATTCTTAAGGGCCTGTCCGGCTTCATCGGCGCGAATCACGCCAGTTTCTACTTCACCGGAACTCGCTTTCATTGCCGTTATGGCTTGGGTCACCGTTTGCTGAATATCTTTGATGAGCGTAGTGATTTCCTGTGTTGCCTGGGCCGACTCTTCAGCCAAATGGCGAACCTCATCGGCAACTACGGCAAAACCTTTCCCGTGTTCCCCAGCCCGCGCCGCCTCTATAGCAGCATTTAAAGCCAGCAAATTGGTTTGACTGGCAATATCTTCGATGGTCTGAACAATAGCCCCAATTTGATCGGATCGCTGGCCCATTTCCGCTACTTTTTGGACTGATACATCTACTTGAGTCTTGATACTTTCCATACTGGCAATCATTTTTGTAATAATATCAGCGCCTGTTTTAGCAGCGTGAGCGGCCTGGTGTGAGCCGTTGACACCGGTTTGAGCATTGAACGCCACTTGTTGTATGGCTTTTACGATTTCATCTGTAATATTTACCGACTTAGCAACGGCGACGGCTTGCTCCTGAGCACCATTCGCTACACTGTCAACAGCTTGCGTAACCTGCGTTACCGAAGTTGTAACGCTATTCAACGTAACCGATTGCTCAATAGTTCCGGTAGCAATTTGCTGAAGAGCGGTAGCCACCTGCTCGGTTGCTTGCCTGGATTGTTTAGCCGCGTCAGAGAGGTGTGTTGCCGAGTTACTAACGTTGTGGGCAGTTTCTGTTAATTGGTTAACCAATTGGCGTAAATTCCCTGTCATCTGGTTAAAGGCTGTTCCCGTTTCCTGCAACCGCACAATCATATGATTAAAGGAGGTTGCCATTTGCCCAATTTCATCATTAGCCTGCACGGCTACCGCTTCGGCTGTAAACGGTATATTGTCATGCGTTAGATCACCATTCGCTAAAGCCTGAATAGCGGCGACCAGGTTGGGTAAGTCCTGTTCAGTAATTTGTTTGGCGGTGGCAGCCACAGCAAGTATCGGTTTAGTAAATAGTTGAGGTAAGAAGAAGGCCATTATTAGGCCTACTAAAATTGCCCCCAGGCTGACGGCCCCCATAATCCAAATAGTAGCGATCGTAACCGCGTTTATATTTGCCACCCCCAGAACTTCTCCCGCTGCTGCTGTGTCCATAATTTGAGCCAATAAAGGTTCCAACTGATGAACATCATTGCGATAGACTTCTGTTGCGGCAGCGATTTGGCTATCAATAGCAACCAATTGATCAAACAGATTCTGGTATTCATCAGCTAGATTTTTTAGTTCGCTTTTGTCAGCAAGGGCGATACGTGTACTATCCACATTCGCTTTAAATTGTATAACTTTATCATGAAGCTGCGTAACGTATTTATCGGAACCACGAAGCAAGTAATCTTTTTCATGGCGGCGGAGTATCAACATATCGATAGTTAAAGCATCGAGATTTTGAGCAAGGGTAATGTCTTCTATATCATGCACTTTCTGACGAAACTCCCCTTCAAGCCCGGTATCGACATGGCCACGCCGCTCAATGAGTGTAACAGTTTGCAAAAAATTTGTTTCATAATGCGTAATAGCCTGATCAATTGCTTCTGTTGTAGCAATAATGTCAGGCTCACTCGTCACAGAGCGAATTTGTTCCATATATTGATGAATGGCAGATACCTCATTTTGAAAGGTAGTAATATATTCGGTGCGAGCTTCTTCAAATCCCACCTCTTTAAAACGAAGCAGGTAATCTTTTTCGCGGCGGCGGGCTTCAAGCATAGCGTTATTACTTTCCAGAGCCAGTTTACCTATGGATACATCTACGTTAAGCAGGTGAGCGATATTTTTTTGAATATTGCGTTGACTTGTTACCGCGACCGCAGCTACCAAAGTAGTGAGGCCAATTAAAAGAAAAAAAGCAATGGTCAATTTCATCTTAATATTTAAATCTTTGAGGCGTTGATACATCGTGCTACTCCTGTATGGTGTTTTCTAAGGCACTTATCGCATAGATTAAGCTAATCAAGACTAAAAAAGCATCAATTATTTATCGTGCTACCACTATTGTCGGTAGGATAGAGCAGTGACTCCATCAATGTTACGTAAAAATACCTTTCAGTGGGGTATCGTTGTTTGTTCATTAACGTCAGCGAATCCTGCTTCTTGCAGGATTATGGATTGCTCGAAATAACATATCTTAAAATGCGAAAGTTATTTGATAGCGGTAGACCCCCGGTTTTTCTTCAAGGTGAGACCGGTTGGGGGTTGTTTTTGAACTAAATAGGGCAAAATACTCACGATTAGCGAGCGCCTTTTCGGCTCGCCACGATTTAATGCGGCGTTACCAAAGTACTTTTGTCCTAAAAAATAAGTGACTTTCGGGCAAAAAATTAAGTACTTTTTTCACTAGACAAACACCAAACAATTGTTGTAAGCTAAGGTTACATAAAGTAATCTCAATAAGGACCAGAATAATGACCATTCCTCAAAAGACCTTAAATTCACATGTTAAAAAATTTATCACTAACGGCAAACACCCTGACTGCCAAAATCTACTAAAACCCATCGGCTATGATGAAAATCAGTTAAATGCCGGTGAGGCTCTCCTTGACGCCTGGCTTGAGGCTCGGGAAAAAGTGAAACAGTTGAAAGAGGCTAAAAAGTTGGCCACAGAAACCGAGCGCGTAGCCGGTCGTGCCGCTCAATTGGAAGCAACGGGACTGCGAGAGGCCGTCCGTGCGCTGTGGATGGATGACGAAAGCACGCTGGTGATGTTCGATTTGGTAAATTACCGGCGTGTCCCAACCCGTGCGGCGGAAAGTGCCAACGGCCATCCCGGCGAGCGTGCTTCGAACGACTCCACTTCTATGGACGGCTCGACCAATGGTTCGACAGACGGCGCATCAAACGGCACAACCAACGATTCAACAAACGGATCGGCTAATGGTGCAACAAACGGCTCATCAAACGGATCGGGTACCAACACGGTCAGCAGCACATCGACCGTCAGCACCTGGGTTTCTGATTATCAGCTTGGTACGACCGAGCGTATCGCCCGCTGGCGCGTATTGTTTGCGATGGTCAGGAAGTTGGATGAAGACAAACAGGCCAAACTGGCCGAATTTGGCTGGAATGCCGATCACGTCGATGAGGCGTTAGGGTTGGTTGAAAAGTACGCTCAAGCCGACGCCGTGCAGCAGAAGAAAATGAGAGTGGTTAAAGTTGCCCAGAGCAATGCTAAAGAGGCTGAATATGAAGTTCGGCGTTGGTATGGGCAGGCCACCCGTCTGGCCCGTTCGGCGATAAAACGTCGAGTGCCCAAGGAGCAACAAGCTTATATGCGCGATTTGTTGGGTTTGTAGAGCCGAGACAGGCAACTACTGTAGGACATTAACGATACAGAGTTACTTGAGAGAGTAATCTCTGCTTTAATACCATCAGCACCCAGAAATGGGTGCTGATTTTTTTGAAACTATTTTTATGCTGTCACTAAGCGCAAACAACATCTTCATTTGAAAGTTACGGAGATTGCCCTTAGGAATGAGGCTTAAATAACTTCCCCAACTCCACTAAAAAGGAGATTAGAGATTGGGAGATAAGGATATTGAAGTGACCAAAATCTCTTTATTTTCTTATCTCCAATCTCCCAACCACATTGACTAACATAGGCTAGTTTAGCCGATTATTCTATCAACTGACCACCATATTCCTTTTACGTAACGTTTATGGTGTACCTTTGTGATTAGCCGATAAATATATGTAAGGCCTATTTGCCTCTACACTCCCTGTAAACGCTCTGCTCTTTGTTATAAAAAAGATGTTGCCGGAAATAGCGAATAATCAGGTGACAGTCACTTAACGGGCTAACCGTTGAGCCTCTTCGCGGAAGAATATCCATATCTACGGCAACAAAAGTGACTGTTACCTTAATTCCGATAAAGTCTAAAATCTGTGATGTAGGTTTGCTTGAATGAAGCTCATTCAAGTAACTATCTCATATCATGGTGCCGCCAGATATAGAGACTGCAAAATATAATCAAAAATCAATGACCTATGAATATTAAACCCGGGAAAAAGATCATGAGATGGACTATTCAAAATAAAATACTGGCAAACTTCGGAGTCGTCATCCTGATGCTGGTTGTTCTGGTCATCATGAATTGGGAGTTGGGCAGCAGTAATATTAGAGGCATCGAGCAAGCACGGGACAAAGGATACGCTGGGGTTAAGCTGGCAACGGATATTCGCTATGATGTAAACCAGGTTTGGCAGTGGCTAACCGATATTAGCGCTACCCGGGCGACTGAGGGTTTTGATGATGGTTTTGATGAGGCCGAAGCTTATGCAGAAAAGTTTCACGCGAATGTAGCGCAGTTGGCCGAACTGCACCCGGATGAGCGCCAAAGGCTTGAGGAACTGAGCGACTCTTTTGAGGCTTTTTACAGCAAAGGTCAGTGGATGGCCCAACAATATATTGAGGGTGGACCGCAGCAGGGCAATCCGGCTATGTTAGAGTTTGATGCCTTTGCCGCGGATATTGTGGAGCGAGTAGAAGCTCTGGAAGCGGAATTAAACACCGAAGCGGAGATGTTTCTGCAAGAAGCGATTGATAATAATCATCAAAGCCGATACCTTGCGGTTATCACTTCGGTAGTCGCTATCGTTGTGGCCATAATCCTAGCTATATTGCTGGCCCGGTCTATTACAAACGCCGTGAATACAATGAGCCGCGCCGCCGCCCGTATTGCAGGGGGCGATTTAGAGCATCAGATACAGGTTCAGAGCAATGATGAGTTGGGCGAAATGGCGGCATCTTTCCGCCGGATGATTGGCTACTTGCAATGTATGGCTGCTAATGCTGATCGATTGGCACAGGGCGATTTGACAGCCGATTTACAACCGCAATCGGAGAAAGATGTGTTGGGGCATGCCTTTCTTCGGATGGTTGAAAGTTTGCGTGGTCTGGTAGGCGAAGTAGCCAATGATGCCAAAAGTCTAAGTGAGGCTTCAAGCCAACTGAGTAATGTAGCCGGCCAGGCCAGCCAGGCCACGAACCAAATCAGCATTACGATGCAGCAGCTAGCCGCCGGTGTGCAGCAGCAGTCGAAGTCGACCTTGCACACAAAATCGACAATAGAGCAAGTCACCCGCGCTATTGATGGTGTGGCGCACGGGGCACAAGAACAAGCCGAGGCCATTGCCCGGTCAGCAGATATGGCTAATCAGATAGGCTCTGCTATTCATCAGGTAGCAGCCAACGCACAGGCGGGAGCCGAGGGCGCATCGAACGCCGCTCAAACTGCCCGCCGTGGGGCCAACATTGTGGGCGACACTATTCAAGGTATGCAGGCTATTAAGACGAAGGTCGGGCTTTCGGCCCAAAAGGTTCGAGAGATGGGACAGCGGTCGCAGCAGATTGGAGCGATTGTGGAAACCATCGATGAGATCGCTTCGCAAACGAACCTTCTGGCCCTTAACGCGGCCATTGAGGCGGCGCGGGCCGGTGAGAATGGCAAAGGTTTTGCTGTTGTGGCCGATGAAGTACGCAAATTGGCGGAAAAATCAACCGATGCGACAGATGAGATAACCCAGTTGGTTAAAGTTATTCAGCAATCGGTTACTGAAGCCGTTGCGGCTATGGAAGAGGGGGCTAGTGAGGTGGAAAGCGGCGTTCAGCGAGCTAATGACGCCGGAGATGCTCTGGCCGATATCCTTAAGGCGATTGAAGCCGTGGGAATTCAGGTAAAAGAAATCTCGGCTGCCGCCCAGAACATGAATGTCTCTTCAGATAAATTAGTTAATTCGATGGAAAGAGTTTCGGCGGTGGTTGAGGAGAACAGTGCTACTGCTGAGGAGATGGCGGCCAACTCGAGCGAGGTTTTCCAAGCCATCGACAATGTGGCCTGTGTGAGCGAGTCAAACAGTGCTGCTGTAGAGGAGGTCGGTGCGGCTTCGGAAGAGATGAGCGCCCAGGTACATGAGGTTAGTGATGCGGCGCAAGTTCTTAATGCGATGGCCCAAAGTCTACAAGGGGTTGTTGCCCAGTTTAAGCTTAATACAACAAAGGATGATACGGTGGCGTTAAACGGTTACAACTCTGCGCAAACAAAGATTGTATCGACTGAGGTGCTAATGCCTAACGGCAATGGCTACCACTCCCCTTAGTCATTTTATACGTTGTTGATTTTATGAGATAAGACAATCTCTCTTTGTGTTAGAACCCCGACTTACGCAACTATGGCATTTCGAGCGATGATAGGAACGAGAATTTATCCGAGAAAATCGTTTGCAACTGGACGTTTTAGGAATTTCTTTGTCATGGCTGCGAAATGGACATGCATTCTGGGTTAGTTCTGTATCAAAAAATCGAAGGGGAATGAATACCTAAAAAGGATATGCCATGGTAGACAATAAAAAGAAATATGCCTTGTTTGACGCCATTACCGGCTCATTGAAAACGCAATTGATGATTTTACTGCTGGCCATTGCTCTTGTTCCACTCATTACAGCCGGAACTTTTGCTTATTTTGAGGCACGAAAAGTTATTGAGGCAGAGGCAACCAATAAACTGAATGCCGTGCGGGACACAAAAGCCTCGCAGATTGAGGGGTATTTTGCCCAAATTGCCGGACAAATGCGTACTTTATCTGAAGATAAGATGATTATTGACGCTATGCGTGAGTTTCGAGTTGTATTTAACGACTTTGATGACGGGCAACCGTTATCGGATGACCAAGTGAGCGCGTTGCGGGGATATTATCAGGATCAATATCTGTCTCGACTGGCCCCTAATGTCGAGGAGCCGGTTACGGTGGATATGTACTTCCCTACCGATCCTAAAGTTTTGATGGCGCAGCACCTTTATATTTCCTCTAATTCCAATCTAACCGGTCAGAAAGACCGGTTGGACTACGCCGGTGATGGTAGTGATTACAGCGAACTTCATAAGCTTTATCACCCTATTATCCGTGCCTTTCTGGATGAGTTTGGTTACTACGACATCTTCCTGGTTGAACCGGATACAGGGCATATTGTCTATAGCGTTTACAAGGAGGTCGATTACGGTACCAGTTTGCTGACAGGGCCTTATCGGGACACCAATTTTGCTACGGCTTTTCGCGCTGCTAACGAGGCTACCGATCCCGACTTTACATATCTGGCCGATTTTGGCACCTATCATCCCTCATACAACGCGCCGGCCTCGTTTATTGCTTCGCCAATCTTTGACGGCGCAGAGCGTATAGGCGTTCTTATATTTCAGATGCCCATTGATCGAATCAATGCAGTTATGCAACAACAAACGGGTTTAGGTGAAACCGGCGAGACAATTCTGATTAGCTCAAACGATTTTTTGCTGCGGTCTGACTCGCGTTTTAGTGAAGAGACAACTATTTTTAAGCAATTGGTAGATACCGCTGCTACCAGAGCTTCGGCGGCAGGAGAGACGGGGGTGAAAAACATGGTTGACTATGGCGGCCGGGCAACAATTATTGCCCACACGCCATTAGAAATACCCGGCTTAAATTGGTCGCTTAATGCCAAGCAAAATCAGGCAGAAATGTTTGCTGCTGTTACAACACTTCGTAATACCATCATCGGCTTAATTGTAATTGTATCGCTGGTGGTTATTGTTTTAGCTACTATGATAGCTCGGTCCATTACCCAACCTCTGCAAGCTATGGCTAAGGCTGCTCAAGGGCTGGCGCAGGGTGATATTGATCAAGACATTCAGGTGAAGAGCCGTAACGAAATAGGAGTTATGGCTGAGGCCTTTACGCAAATGATTGTCTTTTTCAAAGAGATGAAGATGGTGGCTGATCGCATTTCACAGGGTGATTTGTCAGTTGACGTTTGTCCGCGTTCGAAATACGATGCTTGTAGTCGGGCGTTTCAGAAGATGATTGAAAGCCTACGGGCTACAATGATCCAAGTGGCCGATAGTGCAGCTCATTTGGGTTTGGCTTCTAATCAACTAAGCAATGTGGCTGAACAGGCCAGTCAGGCCACCAACCAAATTAGCCTTACCATCCAGCAGTTGGCCGCCGGTGCACAGCAGCAAGCGGACTCTGCTTTTCATACGAAAGCCTCTATTGAGCAGGTCTCCCGCGCTATTGATGGTGTGGCTTTAGGTGCTCAGGAGCAAGCTATGGCCGTTGCGCGGTCGGCTGATATTGCTCACGAGATGGGAGCGGCTGCTCAGCAGGTAGCCGCCAATGCACAATCTGGAGCCGAAAACTCATCTGGTGCGGTTCAGACCGCTCACCACGGGGCCAGCATTGTTCATAAGACTATTGAAGAGATGAAGGCGATTAAGGTTAAAGTTGATCTTTCAGCGCAAAAAGTTCAAGAGATGGGACAGCGATCGGAACAGATTGGGTTGATTGTCGAAACTATTGAAGAGATTGCATCGCAGACCAATTTGTTGGCCTTAAATGCCGCTATCGAGGCAGCTCGAGCCGGTGAACACGGCAAAGGTTTTGCTGTTGTCGCTGATGAAGTGCGTAAGCTGGCAGAAAAATCGACCGGTGCTACCGAGGAGATAACCAGTTTAGTAAAAGCTATTCGGCAATCGGTTATGGAGGCCGTGGTTGCTATGGAAGACGGGGCAGTTGTGGTTGAAAGAGGCGTTACCAGGGCAAATGACGCCAGCCAAGCGTTGGACGATATTGTTACGGCGGTCGAAAGCGTGAAGGGGCAGATTGAAGAAATTTCCGCTGCTGCTCATCAAATGAACCTCTCTTCCAATGAGTTGATGAGTACAGCAGAAAGCGTTTCGGCGGTTGTTGAAGAGAACAGCGCCGCTGCGGAAGAGATGGCGGCCAGCTCTGGCGAGGTCGCTCACGCTGTTGATGATGTGGCCCGCGTGAGCGAAGAAAACAGCGCCGCTGTGGAGGAAGTAAGCGCGGCCTCGGAAGAGATGAGCGCTCAAGTACATGAGGTGAGCGAGTCGGCACAGAATCTCGACACGATGGCCCAAAGCTTGAAAGCGGTGGTGGCCAGATTTAAGTTCGATACTTCCGAAGCGTATATTGTACAATCAAATGGATATAACTCTGGTCACGTTGAAGAAGAGATGCCCGAACCACTGCCTATCAATGGCAATGGTTATTCTCTATACTAATATTCGCATAGTAGAAACAATACAGTCTGAAATTAGGCAGTTACAAGAAAATAATCACGCAGATATTGGCAGCCAATAAAACGTAATGCGTAAAACGTAAGGATTTTGGCGAGAACCACACTTTACGTTTTAGCCAACTTAGATTTGGGTGATTTAACTCTTGGAGTTGCCTAAGGTAGCAGAATTTCTATTAGGACTGACGCAAAAGTCAGGCGACAGTCACTTATTGTTTATAAATTAGCATGAGATTAGCCCGAATAGGTCGATTTAGGGCGTTCAAGTGCCTGTCACTCATCTTTAGAACTGCGTGAGCCCTGTTTCATAAACTTATTTACAAAGTGAGTTATTAGATAGGAAGTAATTGTGATTAAAAACAGTCTTTATAAACAAATGATGCTAGCCGTAACGATCATTTTAATGATTAGTTTTGGTATTAATTTGGTGGTTTCCTACTACGCTATTAAACGATACGAAACCTTTACCCTCTCACTGTCAGAAGAGTTACTTACAGATGTTTATGAGCAGGAATTACAAAGTACCACCGAAATAGCAGCCTCACTGCTGCAAACGATTTATCAGCGCAATGATCTGAGCGAGGATGAAAAACTAAACCTAGCTCGAGAAATCATTCAGCAGCTTCAGTTTGGAACCGATGGTTACTACTTTGCCTATGAAGCGGGTACTGGGGTCAATAAAATCCACGGTAGTAAACCCGAGTTGAATGAGGAGAATTTTTGGGATTTACAAGATGTAAATGGTAAGTACCTTGTCCAAGAGCTTGATGAAGTTGCAGCGAAAGATACTTTATTCATGACTTATTATTATCCCAAACCCGGCGGCAGTACAGATAAAGGCTATCCAAAGTTGGGTACGGCTAAATTGGTACCGGAAGCAAATATGTGGATTGGTACGGGAGCCTATATCGACAGCATTGAAGCTGAGCAGGGTGAAATTACCGGCGACATTCAAAACATTACTCGTATCGTCACTGGCCTGTCATTAGGTACTTTTGCTGTTCTCCTAGTAGGTTGCTTAATTGTGGTTAGCTTTATCGCCAAGAAGTTGATCGATCCTATCAAATCGATTTCTTTGATCGCTAATAAAATTGCCGACGGCGACCTGTGGCATGAAATCGCCATTGATCAGACTAATGAAATTGGCCAACTGGCCAATGCTTTCCGGCAAATGGTTAGTTATCTGCAGCAGATGGCCGGGACTGCCGACCGTTTGGCTCAAGGTGATTTAACGGCCAAAATAACTCCCAAATCTAATAAAGATGCCCTGGGAAATGCGCTCTCTACAATGATTGCTAACCTACGCCAGTTAATCGGCCAAGTGACCGATACAGCCCACACCGTTGACACCACTTCTAATCAATTAAGCACTAATACCGAGCAGGCTAGTCACGCGACCCATCAGATTAGCGTTATGATGCAGCAGTTGGCCGCTGGTGCACAGCAGCAATCTAACTCGGCTCTACATACCAAAGCCTCCGTTGAACAGGTTGCTCTTGCGATCAACGGTGTGGCACATGGTGCCCAAGAACAAGCAGCAGCAATTGCCAAATCGGCGGATATTGCTAGCCAGATGGAAATAGCCATTCAACAGGTGGCAGCCAACGCACAAGCCGGAGCCGATGGTGCGTCGGAGGCAGCCCAGACGGCACGGCACGGGGTGAACATTGTTGGTGATACTATCCAGGGGATGCAAACCATCAAAAGTAAGGTGGATCTTTCAGCACAAAGAGTTCAGGAAATGGGTCAACGATCCCAACAGATAGGCGCTATTGTTGAAACCATCGAGGATATTGCCTCGCAAACGAATTTGCTGGCTTTGAATGCGGCTATTGAGGCAGCACGAGCAGGAGAACATGGTAAAGGTTTTGCAGTGGTCGCTGACGAGGTGCGTAAGCTGGCCGAAAAGTCAGCTGTGGCTACAAAAGAGATAGCGGGTCTTATACAGTCTATTCAAGAAACAGTATCAGAAGCGGTTATAGCGATGGAGGATGGGACGCATGAGGTGGAAAGCGGAGTTGGTCGAGCTAATGAAGCCGGTCAGGTGTTGGCCGATATTTTGAAAGCGTTTGAAGCGGTGGATGATCAGGTCAAAGCGATCTCAATGGCTACCCGGCAAATGACTGCATCGTCTGATGAACTGGTCAGCACTATGGAGCGAGTTTCAGCGGTTGTTGAAGAAAACAGTGCTGCTGCTGAAGAGATGGCGGCTAGCTCTAACGAAGTCGCTCAGGCCGTCGACAATGTGGCTCGAGTAAGCGAGGAAAATAGTGCCGCCGTAGAGGAAGTAAGCGCCGCTTCGGAAGAGATGAGTGCTCAGGTACAAGAGGTCAGTGAGTCGGCGCAAATTCTTAACACGATAACACATAACCTAAAAGAGGTGGTTGGTCGTTTTAAGCTCCAGACAATGGAGACTGAGGATGGGGTTAAGTTGAGTAATCATAGCCCTGTGTCAGGTAAAGAGTTTGGGTACAAGCCAGTAACTGCCAACGGTAACGGTTATCACACCTATTAATAACTGCGTTTATTAGCAAAAGTATCTTTCGATTACGTAGGTATAAGATTTGTTATCTTCAGAAAGTTGTTAGAATTTTTTCTCTAGATGAAGCGCTACCAGTGAATAGCTGTCAATATGTTGTTCTGAGATAGTGCGATGAATGGCCGTTTCGGAGTAGCCGGTGAGAGCGTGATCAGGCCTTAATCCGGTCCCGCATACGGCAAAAGGAACCGGATCGGGGCGATGGCGTCCATCGCGACAGCATGTGTAGTGATCGGGGCAAACCAGTAGGCGGTATGGTTCGCCCCGATTTTCTAGCGTGGCTAGCAAGGGGCCGATAACCTCCCGGTCGATGGCTTCGATGGCCGCGATTTTGCCGGATAGACTTTGAATGTGCGCCTCCTCATCGGGCGCATTGCAATGGATAATGCCGACATCCAGCTCGGCCAACCGGTCGGTTAGCGCTGCACACTTGGCGGTCAGATCGGTGTTGCGGTAGCCAGTCGCCCCGACTGGAATAATAGCCTGACCTTCCAGGCTTTGGGTTAATCCCGCCACAAAACTCAATGCAGTAATCATTGTTAGCCGGTAGGGCAACGGCGGCAGGGCTGCCGGTCTTCCAGCCCCCCACGGCCAGAGCATCAGCCCATCCCAGCGTGAGTGTTGCATCAAGCGTACCATTGGCTGATAGATTTGGCCTTCGTAAACAGGCAGCAGTCGGTTGATGGGTTGACCGACATGTTCATGCGGTTCGGCCAGACAAAGGCGGGGTAGCACCAGCGGGCAGTTGCGCCAGACCAATATATTGCGGTAGCTTAAATCGTGATATAGTTCGAACGGAGCTGCCGGGGCCACCTTTGCCAGATAGCGCTCAGCGGCGGCATCGCTAATTTGGCCGGCGGTGAAATCGACCAGCCGTCCGTCTTCATTCACCCGCACAATGTTACAACGAAAAGCAACATCGTCAGCGGCCAACGGAATATTTAGCGCCCGGGCTTCGAACACAGAGCGGCCCATCGGAAAATAGTTAGCGGGGTTATAGCCAAGCAGCCCAAAGATGCCGACTAGACTGCCCAATGGCAGGCCAGACACCATCGTTTTGGCTAGCCCTACCTGTCCACGCCGCACCACGGCATCGAGGTTAGGGGTTGATGCGTATTCAACCGGCGAGAGATTATCCAATTCGGGATAGCATAGGTCGGCCATGCCGTCGGGTATAACGATGATCAGTTTCATGGTGTGTAAGGTGGTTTGGTAAATGATAATTAGTAATTGGAGATTACAGATTGAATTACCAACTGCTATTTACGATTTACCGATCACTTATAAACAGATACTCTCTTTGAAAACCGGTTACTTTCCTATCTCTAGGGCTATCTGATACGCTGCCTGCGGATCGCGCAGCAGAAGCGAGTCGATCTGAACGGCTGCCGCACCGCTGGTGAGCAAGACACGGGCGTCGGCCAGAGAATGAATTCCTCCAGCGGCAATCAGCGGTAGATCGATACCCTTAAACCGGTGCAGGTCATGGTGCACCAGACTGTGTAGCGCGGCACCAAACAGATGGCCGTGGACAGACTGCCGGTCAATGGGCGATAAAGCTGTCGCTAGTGGCGGCGTGCCGAGGACCAGAGCATCGGCTTGGGCCTGAACGGCGCTTTCGGCCAGCGCCCGATGGCCGCCCAGCGGTAGTTTAACCAAAATCGGCAGTTCACAACCGGCTCGAACGGCGTCCAGCCACGGCGCGACATCGTCGGGGGCAGCATCAAGCGGTAGGCCAAGTTCGATGGCGGCCAGAATGGGATCGCCTTGTGGTGTTTGAATGCCGGCCAGCGCCCGGGCTGTCCGGGTTAGGTCATCGGGCTGATCCGCCGGTAGATGGGCTATAACTGGTGTGCCTAAGCGCGGCCAAATGCGGCGATAGGTACTGATAACTTTACGCACGCCGGGGTTTTGCAGCCCGGTATCGAGTACAAATCCGGCTGTAGTCTCCCCTAGACGCGGCTGTAGCGTTCCACGTTCGGGGCGCAGCGTTATTGGCAGCGTAACCAGCGCCCCAAAGACACTGAGATCGATCAGGCGTTGGTAGTTTGGCCCATAGCCGCCAAAGCCCGATGCAATCAGCACAGGGCTGGCGAGGTTAAGACCGGTTTTATGGTATGGTGCGAGTTCGATCAAACGTGATATTCCTTGAAAATTAACTTGTCATATATCAGTAGTCGGTAGTCAGATATTTTCATTCTTCCTTACACTCAACCAACCAACCAACCAACCAACTAACTAACTCACCAACCCATTGCTAAATCAAATACCGGGCCGTCGATGCAGGCTAATCGAAGCCCGGCTTGGGTGTGACGAACGCATGCCAGGCAGGCACCGACTCCGCAGGGCAACGGTACATCGGTGACCAGCCCGAAGGCGAAGTCGGCCGGCAGGCTGAAACGTATTTGCTCGGCCTGGATGCGCAGGGTTTGATACAGGTGCGTCGAGCCAACGGCGCAGACGCGATCGGCCCAGCGTAGCAAGTCGGGCAGCAGGTCGGTAATGGGACCGTGGTGACCAAGCGAGCCATCGAGCGTAGCGGCTTGAAATTCGACTACGGGCGGTAGGGCAGCCACCGGATAGAGCGTGGTGGCGCGTCGCCCGCCCAGGGCCATGGTAACTGACAGGCCCATGGCCACAGCCTGGGTCATAAGTGCCGGCAGCGGAGCCATATCTTGGCTGTCGCTGACAAGCAACAGGTTTTGCACTCCATTGGGCAGGTCAAATCCCTGGCCGAATGGGCCGATAACGTCTAACTTGTCGTTTACCTGCCGGGTGGCGAGCCAGGCCAGGCCGGGATCGGGATCGGGTCGGATAAGTAGCGTGAAATCGTGGTTGGTCTCCGGCTGCGGAAAGATGGGACGGCACAGATAGCAGGTGAAGGCATCAGCACAGCGCAGCAGCAAGAATTGACCCGATTGGAGCGACATCGATTCGTTTGGATCAGTTAAGGTCAGCCGCCACCAAGCAGGGGCAAGCTTCTCTCGATTGGTGATGATAAGCTGCGTCGACTGCACAATAACGGCCTCTTATAACTGCTTTAGTAGCGCCGGTAACTCGGCCAATTGGTCGATGGTAGCAGCCGGTTGAACGGGACTGCTGCTCATCTTGCCTTCGCGCTTGATAAGAATACCGATCATTCCGGCGTTGTGTGCGCCCAAGATGTCGGCCTCTACTGTATCGCCCACCACCGCAACCTGATCAGCAGGTAGGCTCCAACGTTCGGCGATTAGGGTGAACAGGTCCGGTTTGGGCTTGCGCCAGCCAAAGGCAGCAGAGCTAAAGGTGGGCGACAGGTGAGGCCGCAAGCGGTAGCGGTTGATCAGCCGTTGGATCAGCTTATCGTCAGTAGCATTTGAATAGAGACCCAGTCGATAGCCCTGATGCTTAAGCTGTTTGATCGTATCAAGCGCATCGTCGTAGAGCCGGTAGGCGTTCTCCTCCGGTTCAAAGAAAACCTTGATCGCGGCCTCGGTGAAAGCTTGGGTTGAGGCTGGAGCACCAACGTGTGTTAGAGCACGGCGCAGGCTTTCTTGAGCCGGTATCTCGGTGTGGGTCGTGCGACTCTCCTGGCAAGCGTTGTATCTTTCAATAATGAAGGCGTCGATCAAGGCTTCGGAGTCGAGTTTTATACGCCGCTTTTTGAGATACCATTCGGTCATTGCTTCGGCCCCCTCACGGATGACGTCGTTCCAATCACGGGTGATTTCCATCAGGGTGCCGCCCAAATCAAAAATTATTCCTTTGATCAATAGCTTTTTCCTCTTTTAACATGATTTAACAACGGCTCACCGTTGAGATAGCGACGCAGATTTTCGGCAAAGATATCCGTTGATCGGGCGTCGTAGTGGGGTGTGAAACCGGAGACGTGGGGCGAGATGATGACATTGTCCAAGGTCCATAACGGGCTTTCGGCCGGTAGGGGTTCTTTGGCGAAAACATCCAGCCCGGCGGCAGCGATTTGACCGTCGGTTAGGGCTGAGGCCAATGCGGCTTCATCGACCAGACCGCCGCGTGCCAGGTTAATAAACATGGCCGAATTTTTCATCGCCGCGAAAGCCGAGGTATTAATCATATGGCGGGTATCGGGCGTGAGCGGAGCGAGCACCACTACGAAATCGCAGGCGGGCAGCATATCGAGCAGCCGTTCGGTCGAGTAGATGGTTTCGGGAATGGTCGCCTGGGGATCGCCGGTACCGGGGATGTGGTAGCCCTGGTAGGTGGATCGCTGACCGGAGTTGTTGCAGGCGAGCACCCGCAGCCCCAACGCCTGGGATAGGCGGGCCAGCTCACGGGAAATTGCGCCGTAGCCGACTAAGCCCAGCGTTTGGCCTCGAAGTTCGGGCCGGGCAAACTTGGCCCAGCGGTCATCCGGCCACTCCGATTGCGATTGCAATTTGAGCATCAGCGGAACGTCGCGGGTGAGGGCTAGCATCATTGCCAGCGCGTATTCGGCCATCGGCACGGCATGCACGCCGCGTGCGTTGGAGATGAGGATGTCGCTGCGGGACCAGACCGGCGTGTCGAACAGGTAATCGATACCGGCGCTGTGGGTTTGCAGCCACTTGAGTTGTGGAAACAGGGTTGTTTGGCCCATACATTTACCCCACCCAAAGAGGATTTCTGTCTGATCGCGAATAGCCGATGGGATAGCTTCCAGCAGCATAGGTTCATGATGACTTGGGCCTAAGTCATCGGCATTATATTGGTGAATCTCTAGCCGAGGTGAGACGGCACGAAGTTTGTCAAGATATTCGGATGCGAGATCTTGGAGACTAAGTATGTGTATTGTATTCAAAATTTCCTCCCAAAGTCGGCGGATTATAGCACAAAATGCGCCGAAGATGTAAACGGCTGTGTTTTCTTTCTGCTTGGCATACGAAGGGTAAAGGTAGCTGTTCAATTGCAAGTCACCTTGGTGTAAGTCAGCCTTAGCCTATTAATACCAACATCGATTGGATGTCTGTCGCCCTTCCGTGTGATTTGCCCATTGGTTTGAGTCGCGGTAAGATTTTAAAATTGATCTTGGAACGACAAGGAGATGTGGATGTCTGATCTTAAACAACGTTTGTCAGAACCCGGTATTATTATCTTGGATGGTGCTACCGGCACACAGTTACAAAAACTGGGGTTACCACCGGGTATGGCTCCTGACCTGTGGAATCTGGACAATCCCGAAGCGGTAAAGACGCATTACCGGGCTTATATTGAAGCCGGTTCGGATGCGATATTAACCAATTCTTTCGGTGGAACACGACCACGATTGATATTAGAAAAGAGTGAGCACCTGACCGCAGCCGTAAATGTGGCGGCGGCCTCGCTAGCGCGGGAAGTAGCCGGTGATGGTGTGTTGGTTTTAGGATCGGTGGGGCCAACTGGCGTATTGATTGAGCCGATGGGGGATATGCACTATGACGAAGCGGTTGATTATTTTGCCGAGCAGATTCAGGCTTTGGTCGAAGGGGGTGTCGACGGCATCCATATCGAAACGATGAGCGATTTGCGTGAGGCCCAGGCGGCTATAGAAGCAGCCCAGCAGGTATCGTCGTTGCCGGTGACAGTAACGATGAGTTTTGATACCCATGGCCGCACAATGATGGGTGTTACGCCGGAAGAGGCGGTAAAGGTGCTTTGGGGCAGTGGCGTACTGGCTGTTGGGGTTAACTGTGGTCGTAGCCTGGACGATAATTTAGTAGCGGCAACTGCCATGCGGAGCGCCGTACCGGAAGCAACACTCATTGCAAAACCCAATGCCGGTTTGCCCCGTTTAGAGGGTTTGGGTGAAGCGATTTACGATGTTACGTCTGAGATTATGGCCGATTACGCGCTCAAATTTGCTACACAGCATGTGAAGATGCTGGGTGCCTGCTGCGGCAGCGATCCGAGCCATATCACCGCGATGAAGGAAGCACTGGCATCTTTTGTTGCACCTCCGCTGGAGCAGGTGCTGGCTGACAACGCTGCCGCAGTAACTGAAGTAAACGGTCAGGGACGCCGGAGACGCGGTAACCGGCGAGGTGAACGGGCTTGACCCTATTATTGAGGCCTCATTTATAATGAAACTTTCTGTTATTATGCCGTGCTATAATGAGCGTAAAACCATCTTCGAAATTGTCCAACAGGTTTTAACGGTTGAGTTACCTGTTGAGCGCGAGCTTGTGATTGTGGATGATTGCTCTACGGACGGCACGCGTGATTATTTGCACAGTCTCAAAGGGCACTGCGCCATTAAAGTCGTTTTTCACGACGTCAATCAAGGTAAAGGGGCCGCGCTGCGCACCGGTTTCCAACATGCTACCGGCGATATGGTGCTGATCCAGGATGCCGATCTGGAATATGACCCCCATGAGTATATCAAACTCCTTAAACCCATCTTAGATGGCAAAGCAGATGTCGTGTTTGGCTCTCGTTTTGCGGGTGGTGAAAGCCACCGGGTGCTTTACTTTTGGCACTCGCTAGGAAACCGTTTTTTGACCTTTTTGTCGAATATGTTCACCAACCTCAACTTGACCGATATGGAGGTCTGTTACAAGGTCTTCAAAAAGAGTGTGATCGACCAGATTACCATTGAGGAAGATCGCTTTGGGTTCGAACCGGAAGTTACGGCCAAGGTGGCCCGACTCAATTGTGCAATTTATGAAGTTGGCATTTCGTATTATGGTCGGACCTATGATGAGGGTAAAAAGATAAGCTGGCGCGATGGCGTCCGTGCCATATACGCTATCTTAAAGTATGGCTATTTTCAGCGATGATGTGTACTGCTGTTTTGGTTATGACGAAGATTACATTATTCGCTCCAATAGGTTTTTAGACCTGCTGAGGTGGGAATCATGGCGAGTAGCCAAGAGACTGTGAAATTTGGGACAAACAGAGGGTGCATTATTGACTTCTCTTTGTCTCTATGCTATCATGCTTTCAATAAATTCTGAAAGCTTAGAATACGATGGCGACTCTTGACCAGATAAAAGAAAAAGTTATCCTACATTGGGGTGAAATGGGATCGCTATGGGGCATCAATCGCACGATGGCCCAAGTGCATGCCCTGCTTTTCCTATCGGATGAACCACTGTGCGCCAACGAAATTATGGAAGAACTGCAGATCAGTCGGGGCAATGTCAGCATGGCTCTTCGGGAGCTTATCTCGTGGGGACTGGTGACGCGGCTGCACATCAAGGGAGAACGGCGGGAGTATTACACGACCGAAAAAGATGTGTGGACGATGGGTCGAATTATTGCGCGTGAGCGCAAAAAGCGTGAAGTTGACCCCACTATCAACATGTTGCGCGAAAGTATGGCCGAATTAGAATCGATGTCTCCGATTGAAGGAGACTACGAGCGCGAGCAGATTCAGAACTTGCTCAACTTTTTCGAAACTGGGGTAGAAGTCTATAAAGATTTGGAAGCACAGAAGCCTAATAGCATTTTAAAACTGCTTGGTACAGCTCTACGTGTTAAGAAGTTTTCTTCATAACTGGGTAATGGCTTTTTTTACTTTCATAAGTTTCACTATTTTCTAAAAACTTTGAATAAATCGATAATGTCTACCATGCATTATCGCCTGAGGTGTTAACCCTATGACTGCAAAACCACAAACGGGTTTTTTCCCGGAGTTGCTTCGCAATCAACAATATTCAGGTACGATTTCAACACTGGTTTATAACTGGCCAATTTTTGCCGGGGCTTTGGTATTTAGCGTGGCTGCTTTTGTTTCGAGCGCATTTTTGGCAGCAGCACCCTGGCATTTGTTGTTTATCATTGCCGGCGTTGGCGCGCTGCTGATGATGGTCAGTATCGTAGTGGCTTCTTTCTTTGTTTACGATTTTGGCCGGCAGCGAGAATATGATCGGCTGATCGAATTGGCTAACTTGGGCGAAGCGAATGTGGTGATTGATGTCACATGCGGCAAGCTGCGAGGCACGCAAGGTTTGCTCTCACGTTTTGATCGGGGACATTACTTTGTTCTTGATATCTATGATCCGAAAAAAATGCCGGATGCGGCCCTCCGGCGCGCTCGGGCAATGATGCCGAAGTTGAAAACGGATCGTCGAATTTACCGTCGATCGGCCAAGGTTGATGGACTGCCCATTCCCCATAACTGGGCAGATGTTGTCTATTGTAGCTTTAGTTTGCACGAATTGTACGATGCTGATGATCGTCAGAAGATTTTTGACGAGTTCGCTCGTATTCTCAAACCAGACGGCAAATTACTTGTTGCTGAACACAGCCGTGACGTGCTTAACTTTATTGCATTTGGGCCAGGTGCATTTAGTTTTTTCCCGGTAACGACGTGGCACAATCATATGGCTGAAGCGGGTTTCGTCGTCAAACATCACGAGCGCTGGCGGGGGTTAGCCCATTTGTGGGTTGCTGAAAAGCAATCGAAATAAGTTTTTGGTTCAAAAATGGCTGCTTAGATACGGCCAAACTCTCGGGCTAATTGCGAGCCGCTTAGGTGGATCATGGTGGGGCGGCCATGAGGGCAGGTGCGGGGTGCGGTTGTGGCTTCTAGCTGCCGAACCAACTCCCGCATTTCCTCCTGTGACAACACCTGGCCACCTTTTACCGAAGCCCGTTTGCAGACGGTAATAGCGATTTTTTCATGAGTCTCTTTGGCCAGCGGAATAGCACCGTCAGCCATCTCAGCCAAAATATCGACAAATGCCTGAGTTGGCTCGGCTTTGCCCAGCATATCAGGTATGGCCCGTAGGCGATAGGTTGTGCCTCCAAACGGTTCGATTTCGAACCCAACCTCGGTAAGAACTTCAAATTCCGACTCTACAATGGCCGCATGGCCGGGCGAAAGTTCCATAATCGCCGGTTCGAGCAGTTGCTGTCGAGGAACCGCGGCTTTGGCTTTTTGAGCGGCTAACTTCTCATACAAAATACGCTCGTGGGCAGCGTGCTGATCGATAAGATAGAGACCATCAGGACCTTCAGTTACAATATACATTTGTTGAACTTGCCCAATGACTCGCATGGGGGGCAATTTTTTGCTCTCGGGGTCGCTTGCGGTAAACCAATCTGCCGGTGTACCGTCTTCTCCTTCAGCGTGAAACGGCAGGGTGCGTTGCGCTTCAAATGCAAAGTGGCCGGCATCAGCGCGATTATGAGCTTGGAACATCCCCCTCCAGGATGCAGGATCGCCGGCGTGACCTGATAGGGAAGCATCACTTGAGGGTGCCACATGTGTTCCGTAATGAGGCACCGGGGCCGCTGCCACAACCGCTTCACGCACAGCCCGCTGTACAGCTTTGAAGATAAGCCGTGATTCTTGAAATTTTACCTCGGCCTTTGTAGGGTGAACATTGACATCAACCTGGGTGGGATCGATTTCGATATTGAGAACGGCCACAGGAAAGCGACCCACCGGTAAAAAGGTATGATAGGCTTGCACAACGGCCTGGTTGAGCGCTCGATCCTGAATCCAACGTCTGTTAACAAAAAAGACAATCTGATCACGCATCCCGCGATGCAGTGAGGGGTTACCGGCGTAACCAAAAACTTCGATGGGATAGGCTGAGTTTGGATTGGTTTCTTGACCTTCAACCTCAATCATCTGGCGCGCCGTTTCTAAGCTAAAAACGGCGGCCAGTGCATCGAAGAGTTGACCGCTGCCGCTGGTTTGAAACGTAGTGCGGTTATCACATTGTAGCGAAAAGCGAATATCCGGATAGGCTAGCGCATAGTGGGAAACAATGCGGTGAATGTGACCGGTTTCGGTGGCGTCGGCTTTTAGAAATTTGAGGCGGGCCGGAACATTGTAGAAGAGATTTTCAACTGTGATGATGGTGCCGGCCGGCGATCCGGCAGAACCGAAGGCAGTCTGTTTACTGCCCTCAAGGCGAATACGTGTAGCCGCAGCCTGCGCCGACGGTCGTGAAGAGAGTGTGAGCTGGGAAACCGCCGCAATGGAGGCCAAAGCTTCACCTCGAAACCCCAACGTTTTTACGCCGTTAAGCTCTTCAACCGAGCCAAGTTTGCTGGTGGCGTGCCGGGCGAAAGCCAACGGCACTTCATCAGCAGCGATACCGCAGCCGTCATCCATTACCCGAATAAGGCGTTTGCCCCCCTGCTGAATTTCCACCCGAATGAAGGTGGCTCCTGCATCTATTGAATTTTCAACAAACTCCTTAACGACCGAGGCAGGCCGTTCGACCACCTCCCCGGCCGCGATTTTAGCCGCCACATCCGGCGGCAGTACGCGAATTGCCACACTTTTTTCCTAGAACAATTGTTTGTAGCGGCTATTTTACCACAACCCGGCCGCTATGCCAACTGCTTTTTTGGGAGTTTGAAGAACGATAGGCCAATATGTGCTCTACCGCACAGACAAGCGGCCGGTTTCGCGCTATAATTCATGATAGTCTTAAAATTCTAACAATTTATGCTGCTTCTTCTAAAAATATCCTCTTGCATAATCATTTCTCTTAGTAACATTTTCTTGAGTAAAGATCTGCTCGAATTCTTTTTATCGAACTGAAAAATAATAGGAGGTTTATAGAGTACTGGATAACTTTTGCTGTGCATTGTTGTAGAAAAGAGTGAATAGCGTTCATTTATAAGGAGAGGGCTTAAATGAAAACGCATTTTCATCGAATTGTGGTAATGACGATTTTGGCGTTGCTTTTATTCTGCTTTACAGCGCCAACCCCCGGACTGGCCGGCCGGACCCTTCAAGGCGTAATTCCGTCAGAACAAAATTTGCTCGATCAGCTTCATCAAGAATCTGGTGGAGCGGTGCGGATATCATACCATGATGAGACCGGTCGAGTACGTTTTATCGGTGCAACTCCAAGTCGTGCGATTCACCAACCGGCACCTCTAGGAATAGGGGCGGGACCGGAAGCAGCGGCCGAAGGGTTTCTTAGAACATATGGCAAGCTATTTGGTCTTAGAGACCCCAACAGAGAATTGCGCTTGATGAAAACCCGGACGCTGAGAGACGGCCGCTCGTTTGTTCGTTATCAACAGGTTTCTGAGGGTGTACCAATTTTGGGGGGTGAGTTGATTGTTCAATCGGATCGCGGAGAAAATATTATTTCAGCTAACGGTGAGATTTTGCCCGATTTAGCCGTGGAGACTACTCCGATAGTCTCTTCATCGGCGGCGCGACAAACTGCTTTAGAGAAGGTCGCCAAAATTCACCAGGTTGCTATCGCCGATTTAATAGCATCAGAGCCGGAATTGTGGATTTACAACCCCGCTTTGCTTGGTGGGCCGGGCCGACGTGCTGATCGGCTCGTTTGGCGGTTGGAAGTGACGCCCCGAGAACTCCTGCCTATTCGAGAGTCTGTTTTTGTTGATGCAAACATAGGCGTGGTTGTTTTGCATTTCAACCAAATTCATGCAGCTAAGAACAGGATAGTTTATGACAACGAAAACAATCCTATCTTCGGCCTACCGGGCAATGGGCCGGTACGGTCTGAGGGTGAGCCGGTCAGTAGCACAAATGATGTCAACCTTGCTTATGATTACGCCGGGGATACATACGATTTTCTGTTTGAAGAACATGGCCGAGATAGCTTAGATGATGCTGGTCTACAACTTATTTCAACAACGCGATACTGTCCTAATATATTAAACTGCCCTTACGCCAATGCGTTTTGGAACGGGGTTCAGATGGCTTATGGTGATGGCTTTGCCGCGGCTGATGATGTAGTTGGTCATGAGTTAGCGCACGGGATGACAGAATTTTCGTCTCAACTTTTTTACTTTTATCAATCGGGGGCTATTAATGAGTCATTCTCAGATATATGGGGCGAGTTTATCGATTTAACCAATGGAGCAGGTACCGATACACCAAATATGCGATGGTTGATGGGCGAAGATATACCGGGTATCGGAGCCATACGTGATTTATCAAATCCTCCTGCATTTAACGATCCTGATCGTATTATGAGCAAAAATTATTGGTGCGATGAGGGCGACTCCGGTGGTGTTCACACCAACAGTGGAGTCAACAATAAGGCCGCTTATCTCATGACCGATGGGGGTACTTTTAACGGACAGACGATAGCTGGCTTAGGTATTTCTAAAGTGGCCAGCCTGTACTATGAAGTGCAAACCAACATGCTTACCTCCGGCAGTAGCTATAACGATCTTTATGATGCTCTTATTCAAGCCAGCTTTAATCTGGGTTTCAATGTGAGTGAGCAACAATCGGTAAGAAGCGCACTTGATGCGGTTGAAATGAACGTACGCCCATGTGGTGATCCACCAGAAGCGCCCCTTTGTCTCGTAGGACAACCCATCAGCTTTATATTTAAGGATGATTTGGAAAATAGTGCGAGTGGAAATTGGATAACGGTAACGAACGAGGGTGACAATACCTGGTATTATCCTCAAAATAGCAATCCTTTCTCTTTTGATGCGACCTATGCGAGCAGTGGGCAGACAAATTTCTGGGGCTATAATCAATCATCACGTGCGGATTACGCTATCGCCATGAACCTTGATGTAGCGCTACCGATGAACGCTTTTCTCCATTTTAGGCATGATTGGGCTTTTGAGGATGCCGGTGAATTGAATGCTGCCGGGGTTCTGGCCTATGATGGCGGGGTTGTTGAGTATAGTACTAACGGTGGCACCTCATGGACAGACGCCGGCCCTCTTTTTGATGAGAATGGGTATGATGGTGTCATCATTACAGCCTTTAATAATCCTCTAGGCGGGCGTTCTGCCTTTGTCAGCGAAGCGCACGGTTATACGGCCAGTCGTATCGATTTAAGCAGTTTAGCCGGCCAGAATATTCGTCTACGATTTAGAATTGGAACCGATGATGTGGTCGACTCATTGGGGTGGTTTATTGATGATATTCAAATTTATACATGTGTCGCAGGTGGCTCTGCTGCGGGCAAGTTATTTGTACCTTTGATTGTGAAGAAGCAGTAGCATCCATAAAAGGTTGCCTTTACTTTAGCCAATTTGCAAAATAATCATACTTGCACCGGTTCCTGTTCCTCATCCAATTAGAAAAATCTGTTATTTGAAGTAAATAATAAAAGCCTTGGGTGTGAATACCAAGGCTTTTATCATGTTACTCATTATACGGCACAAAGCCCGACGCCTCGCCGTCGGGCTTGAACCAGGCCAATTTATCATGTAGCGTAGCAACCTCACCCAGCACCACAATCATAGGCGTAGGTAGTCGATGGGCTTCTATAT
>JAGRBZ010000647.1 GCA_020433805.1 Anaerolineae bacterium | reverse complement strand
AGTGATAACGCTTAATGATATCCTAGCTGCCGCTTGGAAAGGAAAGTTCACAACCAAGCGAAAGGTTAGAGCAATCATCCGGCAAATCGAAGCAACAGGACGAACTCTCAAAGCAAAAGACGAAATATTGAAATAGAGGCAGAGGTTACATACGTTGCCAAAACGAACTGACATTCAATCAATACTCATTCTCGGCGCAGGACCGATTGTCATCGGCCAGGCGTGCGAGTTCGATTATAGCGGCGTGCAGGCCTGCAAAGTGCTGCGAGCCGAAGGCTATCGTGTTATCCTGATCAACAGCAACCCCGCCACCATCATGACCGATCCCGAATTTGCCGATGCTACCTACGTCGAGCCGCTGACCGTCGAAATAGCTGAGAAGGTCATCGCCCAGGAACGGCCCGATGCTTTGCTGCCAACGGTCGGTGGGCAAACCGGTCTCAATTTAGGCGTCGAGTTGGCCGAAAAGGGCATTCTCGATAAATACGGCGTCCAACTGATCGGCGCATCCTTAGAGGCCATCCAGTTGGCCGAAGATCGACAGCTCTTTAAAGAAGTCATCGAGAAGATTGGCCTCAAGATGCCGAAGAGCGTTATTGCCAAAGGGCCGGACGAGGCGTTGGCGCTGGCCGATGAAGTGGGTTACCCTCTACTGGTGCGGGCCAGCTTCACCCTTGGCGGTACCGGCGGCGGGGTAGCCTACAGCGAGGCCGAGTTGATCGAAGCGGTCAAACACGGCGTTCGCAGCAGCCCGGTCGGCCAGGTGTTGGTCGATCAGTCGGTGCTGGGCTGGAAAGAGTATGAGCTAGAGGTTATGCGCGATCGGGCCGACAACTTTGTAGTGGTCTGCTCCATCGAAAATCTCGATGCGATGGGTGTTCACACCGGCGACAGCATCACCGTGGCCCCGGCCCAAACGCTAACCGACAAAGAGTATCAGCGCCTGCGCGATGCCGCCCGCTCCGTACTCAACGTGGTCGGTGTCGAAACCGGCGGTAGCAACGTTCAGTTTGCCGTCAACCCCGCCGATGGCGAGATGCTTATCATCGAGATGAACCCGCGCGTTAGCCGTTCTTCGGCGCTGGCGTCTAAAGCAACCGGCTTTCCCATCGCCAAAATTGCCGCGCTGCTGGCCGTCGGCTACACGCTCGATGAAATCCCCAACGACATCACCCGCGAGACACCGGCCAGTTTCGAGCCGAGCCTCGATTATGTGGTTGCCAAACTGCCGCGCTGGGCTTTTGAAAAATTCCCCGGCGTCGATCCCACCCTTGGCCCGCAGATGAAAAGCGTCGGCGAAGCGATGTCGATTGGTCGCACATTCAAAGAAGCTTTGGGCAAAGGGCTGCGGAGTTTGGAGATTGGAGACTGGAGATTAGAGATTGGAGACTGGAGATCAGAGATTGAGAAGCTGAGGACGCCGACACGAGAGCGGTTGTTCCAGACGTTGGCCTGTCTCCATGCCGGTGCGCCGCAAGAGGCCATTATCGAGGCCACGTGGTACGATCCCTGGTTTGTCGATCAGTTGGCTCAGATTGTCGAAATGGAGCAGGCGGTGGCCGAATATTCGCTCGATACGCTGCCGGTTGAATTGCTGCGACAGGCCAAGCGGTTTGGTTTGTCGGATGAGACAATTGCCGGGATGCTAGAGGGGAAGGCTAAGGCTGAGGCTAAGGAAAAGGAAAAGCAGAAAAGCTCAGTTTCGGCTTGGCAAGTACGCCAAAAACGGCTAGAAAATGGTATTCGACCGGCTTATTTGCGGGTCGATACCTGTGCAGCCGAGTTTGAGGCATTTACGCCGTATCTCTATTCTGCGTATGAATCGCAGTCGGAAGCGAACCCGACAGACCGCAAGAAAGTGATGATTTTGGGCGGCGGGCCGAACCGGATTGGGCAGGGCATTGAGTTTGATTATTGTTGTGTGCATGCCTGTTTTGCATTGAGCGAGGTCGGCTACGAAACCATCATGGTTAACTGTAATCCCGAAACCGTCAGCACCGATTACGATACCGCCGACCGTCTCTACTTCGAGCCACTCACCTTAGAGGATGTGCTCAACATTGTTGATGAAGAGAAGCCGGACGGGGTGATTGTTCAATTTGGTGGTCAAACCCCACTCAATCTGGCCGAAGGGTTGGCCGCAGCAGGTGTGCCAATTTGGGGGACATCGCCCCAAGCAATAGCTATGGCCGAAGACCGTGAGCAGTTTGAGAAGCTACTGGATGAGTTAGGTATCGACCGACCACCAAACGGTATCGCCACCGACCTGGCCGAGGCCCAGGTAGTAGCTGACCGCATTGGCTTCCCGCTGCTAGTACGCCCCTCGTTTGTGTTAGGTGGCCGCGCGATGGCGATAGTTTATGATGAGAGCCAGTTTGAAAGCTACGTAGCCGAGGCTATCGCCGCCGCTCCGGATCGTCCTATATTGATCGATCATTATCTTGAAGATGCCTTTGAGGTTGATGTCGATGCCGTCAGCGACGGACAGCGCGTGGTTATCGGCGGTATCATGCAGCACATCGAAGAGGCCGGTATCCACAGCGGTGACAGCGCCTGCGTGCTGCCGCCCTACAAAATTAGCGCTTATCACCAAAGTATCATTCGCGATTACACCGAACGATTAGGGCAAGCCCTGAACGTGCGCGGTCTACTTAACGTGCAGTACGCGATTAAAGATGATGTTGTTTACGTTTTGGAAGTTAACCCTCGCGCCAGCCGCACCGTGCCGTTTGTTAGTAAGGCTACCAACACGCCGCTGGCAAAAATTGCGGCGCGGGTGATGGCCGGTGAGAAGCTGGAGCAAATCGGCTTTACCGAGCAGCCGGAGCTGACCGGTTTCTTTGTCAAAGAAGCGGTGCTGCCATTCCGCAAATTTATGGGCGTCGATGCCGCCTTGGGGCCGGAAATGCGCTCGACCGGCGAGGTGATGGGTCATGCTTCCCGTTTTGGGGCCGCTTTCGCCAAAGCAGAGATGGCCGCGGGCGACCGGCTCCCCAAACCCGGCGACGGTAAAGTTTTCATCACGGTCAACGATTTCGATAAAAGCGCCGCCTTGAAGATTGGGCGCGACCTGGCAGCTTTAGGCTTTGAGTTGGTTGCCACGCAAGGAACGGCAGCAATGTTAAGTCGTGTTGGCGTTAAAGTTCAGGCCGTAAACAAATACAGCGAGGGCGACCCCATCATCATCGAGATGATGCAAACCGGCAAAATCGCCCTCATCATCAATACCCCTCTGGGCGGAACGTCCTATCTTGATGGACAGCGTCTCCGCACCGAAGCGACCCGGCTGGGCATCCCTCTGGTTACCACCCTAACAGCGGCTCAGGCGGCCGTTAACGGCATCAAAGTGCTGGCTCAGGAGTCGCTGCAAGTCCGCAGTTTACAAGATTTGCACAAAATTTAGATTTAAGAGATTGGAGATTAAGAGATTGGAGATTAGGAGATTGGTCATCAATAATTACCCCAATCTCCCAATCTCCTAATCTCCTTTTTTTGTCTCCATGGTAGAGAAAGGAGTTCAACGATGACACTTTTCGGAGGAATTGAAGCCGGTGGAACAAAGTTTGTTTGCGCCGTAGGCACCGGCCCCGATGATTTACGCAACGAAATCCGATTTCCGACAACCACGCCCGCTGAAACTATCGGCCGGGCGGTAGAATACTTTAAAGAACAGGCAGCCAACGAACCGCTCGATGCCATTGGCATCGCCTCATTTGGACCGGTCGATCCCGATCCCAACTCTGAAACCTGGGGCTATATTACCACCACGCCTAAACCCCACTGGCACAACG
>JAGRBZ010000646.1 GCA_020433805.1 Anaerolineae bacterium | reverse complement strand
TCGGGGTAACGTAGGTGGCGGTGGAAGCGAGGGCGGCAGCGATGAACCGGAGCCGGTTCCCGCACCCCCCAACGAACCGGAGCAAGAGTACATGCCTGTCAACATTTACCCCAACAATCCGCTTGATTTCAACTTTCACGATGTCAACAGCGGCCGCCTCGCTCCCGACGGCGAACACTGGTACGAACTCCATCGCGATGATTTAGATGAGGATTTGATCGAAAATCTCGATTTAACAATGTTCTTTACGCCGAGCCAGGGCTTTGTGAGCAACAAGGTCAACTTTGAAATCTTCCCCGCCGGCCAATATCACATTTGGCAACGCGGCGATGCCGATTATATGGAAAATATGGGGGCCGGCATGTGGGTCTCCCGCGACAAAGACCCGCTTACCAGCGAGCGTCTGTGGGCCGGTTCATTGGTCGATGGCGACACTTACCTGATTAAAATCAAAAACGGTTCACCGGAAGTGGTCGATTATTATTTGTTCCCCAACGATATCTGGAACGCCGAGTTGGGCAACCCAACGCTGCATAAAGGTGATGCTTACAAAGGGCGCGTTCCTGTTGAAGCCCCCCCGGAAACGCGGTCGATTGGGCCGGTGGAACCGGGTTCCGGACCGCCGGAGGCTGTTACGCTTGATGTGGGCACGACCACCGGCGAGTTAGAAGCCGGCGAAGAGATGTGGTACAAATTTGTTTACTCTGACTCTGAAATTGAGGATGAGCCGGATCAAGATTTAATCTTTTACATGACCAACACCCCGCTTGATGACATACGGGCACGTCACGCCGATTTTGAAATCTATCCGGGCAGCCAGCTTCATCTGTGGGTACGGGGTACGGTCGATGAACTTGATCCGCTGGGGGCCAGCGCGCCGGCTACGTTTGCCAAACTGGATGATGAGCGCAGCCTGCAAGTGTTGTGGTCGGGCCAGTTGAAGAAGGAGCATGTCTACTACGTGAAGGTCTACAACCACGATATTGGCCCATTAGAGTATGAATTCAAGGTCAAAGCGCAATAGGAATAGGCGTCATGCTATCATTTCGCCGGTTAAAATCTCGCGAATTTTGCGAATAAGGACATCCGGTTCAAACGGCTTCTGAAGAAAAGTGGCATAACCAAGTTGTAATCCTTGACGCGCAATGATTGCGTCCGAGTAACCGGATATAAATAATATTTTCAAATCCGGATTCTTAACAAGCAGTCGTTTGGCTAATTCATCGCCACCCATTTTAGGCATGATAACATCGGTGACTATAAGGTCAATCGATAAATCCGGTTGCTCCTGGAGAAGGTCAAAAGCTTGCTGGCCGTCAACGGCCGAGAAGACCTGATACCCCTGTCGTCCCAACAGCCGGGCGATGAGCGTTCGCACATATTCTTCATCTTCAACGAGTAAAATCGTTTCGGGCTGCGGTTTATCATCATCATCAAATCGACTGCCAGGATCTTCGGGACAGGCCTCGACACACGGCAAATAGATTTCAAAAGTCGTGCCTTGCCCCGGTGCACTATTTACTTTTATGGCCCCTTCATGTTGTTCTACGATACCAAAGCCCATAGCCAAACCTAAACCTGTGCCGCGCCCAACTTCTTTGGTGGTAAAGAACGGCTCGAAAATTCGGTTGAGAATATTCCTATCCATCCCAATACCGGTATCCGTTACCGATAGGACAATATAGTGACCAGGGCTAAGCTCAAACGGGTAACTGCTTGAGGCAGCTTTAAGAACAAAATTATCTGATTTGATAGTCAATTTTCCCCCGTCAGGCATAGCATCACAGGCGTTGACAACTAAATTCACGATGAGTTGCTCGATCTGGTTGGGATCGACCTGAGCACGGCCTAAAGCAGGATTAAGGGTCATTTTCAACCCAATTGTTTCGGGAATAAGCTGCCGCAGCATAAAATTCATATTATTAATCAATTCATTGAGATTGGTTATCTGGGGCGCAATTTCCTGGTCACGAGAGAAGGTTAATAACTGGCGGGTTAAATCAGCCGCACGCTGTGCAGATTGTTGAATGCTTCTTAAATCCTCGGTTACTACATGATCGCCAGGCAGACCGGCCAAGGCCAACCCGGTGTAGCCCATAATTGCGGTCAGCATATTGTTAAAGTTATGCGCCACGCCTGCCGCTAACTGGCCCATAGCTTCCATCTTTTGCGCCTGCCGCAGCTGAGACTCAAGCTGCTTGCGGGCTGTAACATCGCGACAGTACCACACCCGACCAAAATGCGTCCCCTCATTGCTCTTTACCGGAGCCGTGTAGCGCTCGATAACACGACCATCAACTAACCGAATCTCATCACGACTTTCCAGATCGTGACCGGCATATATCTCTTCTGTTTCTATAATAACTCTATCGATATCGACGATTTTACTTTTAATCCATACCAGAGCATCGACACTGGAATTTTTTTGAAGAAGCTCTTCAGGAAAATCAAACATATCGAGAAAGCGTTGATTGTAATAGATCCATTCTTGGCTTTCAGAGATGACCAAAATGCTGTCAAGCGTGGCCTCATGAATACACTCCAGCAGCGTTTTTTGGAATCGCATTTTTTGTTCTATCTGTTTTCGCTCTGTGATATCGAGCATTGTGCCCAGTAGCAATAGCGGTTGACCGTCATCATCATACATCATTTCGCCTTCAGTCAGCACCAACCTGACCGTACCATCGGGCCGAAGAAGGCGTTTTTCGATATGATAAGCCTCGCCGGCCTCAAGCGAAGCCTGAACCACCTCAGCCGCCGACTCGCGATCGTCCGGGTGAATAAATTTCATACCGGTGTCATAAGAGGGAACGAAGGATTGTGGTTCAACGCCACAAATCCTAAAAAATTCATCCGACCAGAGTGTTTCGCCGGTTTGCACATTCCATTCCCAACTGCCTAGATGGGCAATTCGCTGGGCGTCTGCCAAATTACGCTCACTTTGTCGCAAGGCATCGACCACCTGTTTATGCTCTGCTTCTAACGCTTCTAATGCCCTCACGCGCTGTTTTAGCAACTCGATCTCTTCGAGGAGCTGTTGCTTGGTTTTTCTTGAGGTACTCATAAATTTCCTCCAAATCACTTATATCATATTGTGGGTGCCATAATTCGTCTGCATGTCGTAAATTTAGAGATAAACCAAAGATGAGGCGCAATGAGGTTCGTATTCGAAAATGATACGTGAAGAATTTAATAAGTAGATACCTTCCATGCTAACTCACTTTACCACCTTCGTCAACCCATTACTAACATAACGAGAAGTCTCACACCGAATAAACCATAGAGTTGTTGCCCAATACGCTTAGCAAGATACGGGACGCAGATTTTCGCAGATAAACACTGATTTTTTGTTTTTTTATCTGAGAGAATCAGCATTCATCTGCGTCCAAAATTTTGCCTCATCTGTAAAGAAGTGTAACACCTCAGCAGGCAAAAACCCTAAAGGTTTTTCACTCGAAAATTAATAGATAATTAGGCTTATATTGGAAAAAAGAGCCGATTTTACGGCCAATACCACGAAACCTTTAGGGTTTGGGCAGAACTGCTGAGTAAATACAAAGAATTTTTAGGTTCAAGGATTTCAATGATGCAACTATCGTTCTTTGAGCAAAAAACGCTTCGGGCCTTCCGAATTTCTACATTTTCCTTATCCTCAAATTAATGTCTGACTTAAGTTGCGTAACTATGATACGCACCACGCTTTGAGCAATAAGGAAAACGCACATCTTCAGTAAGATACCAGCAATTCTCATTTTAAAGAGAGATGGGTCCAGTTTCCTTATCAACGTTGTATTAAAACCCAAG
>JAGRBZ010000645.1 GCA_020433805.1 Anaerolineae bacterium | reverse complement strand
AATATCCGACTTCTGGTCGGGATAACGCATTTCGGAAACCCTAAAGGTCTTTTTCGCACAAGGTGACAACTTGCGTTAATTTAATAAGGGGCAACGTAGTATAACACCAAGCGCTACTATTCGCAATGCTACCGGTTATTGAAATCAACAGTAACTTTGACGGACACCCGTTTCTATGCTAGATTAGTACGCCGTGCCGATATGTGAATACAAATATCGATATTAAGGCACTATAAATTTTGTCAATGGCAGGTTATGACCGTTTTTCACCGCAAATTATTCTGGGTTTATACACTTCTGCTGATAACGACGCTGGCATGTGTCACCAACACGCCCGTAGCACAACGCGCCACCGTTCGGCCTACGCGCACGCCATTTCCTACTTTTACGAATACCCCTTTGCCGCCTACCGCTACGCCCGTACCAACTGATACACCCGCGCCTCTCGTCACCGAAACACCGACCGATACGCCGCTTCCGCCACCTACCGACACCATCGCGCCCACGGATACGCAAGTACCGACCGATACACCCCGACCAACCAGTCCACCGGCCGCTCCACCTCCTACTGCACCACCACCACCCACGAATACCCCGGAACCGACTGCGGCTCCGGCCCCGGTTGATGTCTCACCGCTGGCGACGCCAACGAATACGTCAGTCCCCGGCTCGCCTCCAGGCGTCTATCGCCCCAAAGAAATTGAGGAGCAGGCTAACTGCGCTCACTTAGGGATCGCCGGCTATGTCAGAGACGGCGATGACGATGATGATCCACGCCTACCGGGTGTTACTATTCAAGTGACCGGCGATGAAGACGGCTTTCGAGGACCTTTCCTGACCACAACCGACGGCTCGGGAGAGTATGGTTTGGTCATCGGTGAGTTTGGCAAAATTCCCGACCGTGTAGAGTTCGTGGCCCAAGTCATCGGCGAAGGGGTTGAAACCGAAGATCGGCCTGAGTGGAGCTTTGATGATAATTGTAACGCCAGCGATGCTCGACAGATTATGAGGATTATCTGGTCTAAAGTAGAATAGCCCGAATTTATTACAACCGCTGGAGGATTGTATGAGTATTAAACCCGACCACTGGATCGAAAAAATGGCGCAAGAGCATGGGATGATCGAACCTTTTGAGTCGAGCCAAATCAAAACAGGGGTCATTTCGTATGGGGTTTCATCGTACGGCTACGATATTCGGGTCGCCGACGAATTTAAAATTTTCACCAATGTCAATAACACCGTTGTCGATCCTAAACAGTTCGACAACCGTTCATTTGTAGAGTTTAAGGGCGATATTTGCACCATCCCCCCCAACTCCTTTGCGCTGGCTCGCACGGTTGAATATTTTCGCATTCCCCGCAGCGTACTTACGCTGTGCGTTGGTAAATCGACCTATGCCCGCTGCGGCATCATCGTCAACGTAACACCGTTTGAGCCGGAGTGGGAAGGCTTTGTTACTATCGAGATATCCAACACCACCCCGCTCCCGGCCCGCATCTACGCCAACGAAGGCATTGCGCAAGTCATCTTTTTTGAGGCCGATGAAGAATGCCGGACCTCATACGCAGATAAAAAGGGAAAATATCAAAAGCAGGTGGGGATTACGCTGCCCAAAGTAGACGAGAAGCAGTCTTAACCTATTAACAAATAGAGCGTCTCATGTCATTTCGTAGCGCAGCAGAGAAATCCCTGTGACAATACGCCTGAAAGGGCGTCCGGTTGGGACAATTTCAAGCCACAATGCTCATTTTTTCAAGCCACAATGCTCATTTTTTCAAGCCACAATGCTCATTTTTTCCCGGCGAACGCTTCTACGACTTGAAATGTTTGAGGGATTTCTCCGCCTCCGGCTACGAAATGACATGGGCGGCTTTAATTATCGAGCTCAGTTTATTACTCTTCTCGAAAAATAGCCTCGGCGTGCCGCAAAAGTTCGGCGCGTCGATTTTCCGGTGTTCCCTTCGAATCGAGGTATAGCTCTAACACCTGCTGGGGAGTTAGCTCCTCAGCCGATAAACCACCCAGCCGGTGCCGCTGCGCCCGGTCGATATCACGCACAATACTGGCTATGTAACTAGCCGAACGGAGCGCTTGCCGGATAGGTTTATCGTCCAACACCGCCTCTTGTTCTTCCGTGGCTTTGATAATAATCCGCACAATGGCTCCATCAATGGTGTGACCATCCAGTTCGTCTAAGATCTCGGTCATCGGATCACTTGATGCTGTCACATCGATGCGAATGGTGATGAAGGGTCGGGCGTCAACCGGAGTAAAAGTCCAATCCGCACGACCACGCTCCAATTCAACTATAACAAAGCCTTTGCGCTCACCTTCCTCGCCAAAATCGATGCGCTCTAAACTACCGGGATAAACAATGGGCGGGTGCTGGCCTTTATTTAACTCCTGATGCTTATGGATATGGCCCAAAGCCACATAATCCCAGGCCGGGTTCGCCAGCAGGCTCTTCAACACCACAATATCGCGACCAATCATGACGCTTTGCTCACTGCCTTGCTTGGCCTCGCCCACGCTCAGGTGAGCCGTAAGCACTGCCGGTATATCGGGCTTTTCCATCACTTCCGCCGCCAAATCGGTCAGGTTTTTCTGCATAATTTCGCCCAGAGCCAAATCCAGATCATCGAGCGTCATATTTTTATACGCATCGTGGGCCAGCAAACGGCTGCGCTGGGGGTAGGGGACCGTGCCAACTTGCAGCCGTTGGCCGCGCCGGCAGGTTACCTGATGCACCTCTTCACGATCGGCCACAATAATGCCGGGTACGTCCAACACACCAAATATGTCGAGACTGCTGGCAGCACGATCGGCAGTAGCCATATCGTGATTTCCAATCAGCATAATCACCGGCACATCGTGATCGGCCAGCCGCTTAATGCGCCGCGAGAACTCCCGCTGAAAAGTGGGGTTGGGGCGCTGGTTTTTATAAGCATCGCCGGCAAAGATGCAAATATCAACCTCGTGTTCCAATGCCTGGTCGATAACCTGGCTCATGCGTCGCAAAAAATCGATTACCCGACTGTTCAAGCCCGATTTACTATCAAGCCGCCCATAATTTTCCATCCCGACATGAATATCGGCTAAGTGTAATAACTTTATAGGTTGGGACATTTAGTCGTCTTTTGTATCCTGATTACTTTTTCGTTTTTTACGCCGCCGTCGAGATTTACGCTCACTTTTAGGGGCCGATTGCTCTGTCTCGCCGCGCACTTCCTCCATGATGCTTATCTCTTCAACCAACAGCTCAACATAGCCCTGCTCTTCCTCCACCTGAACCAAAACCGCTTCCTTTAAAATGTTGAGGCCGCGTATCACGCCAACTTGATTGTCGGGCGTTTTTATTTGAAGCCCAACCTTCGGCATGGATTTACGCAGTTCCACATACTGCTCATTTTCATAGGCCAAGCAGCATAGCAATCGTCCGCACAAACCGGAGATTTCGGCCGGAGCTAACGGCAAGCTCTGATTCTTGGCCATCTTGATCGATACCGGATGAAACTCGGTTAGCCAGCTTGAACAGCACAACTGTCGCCCACAGCGACCGTATCCATCCAGAATTTTGGTTTCATCGCGGGCCCCAACCTGCTTCATTTCGATGCGGGTATTAAATTCTTTGTTCAAAACCTTGACGAGGTCTCTAAAATCAACCCGCTGCTCGGCAGTAAAAGAAAACATAAGCCGCGAACCATCAAAGTTGTAGTCGGCCCTAATGACTCGAATAGGGACATCAACCTCTTTAGACAGTTCATTACATTTTTTCACCGCATCATCTTCTTCGGCTCGATAACGCTCTACCTG
>JAGRBZ010000644.1 GCA_020433805.1 Anaerolineae bacterium | reverse complement strand
AACCGTCGAGGCCATAAAACAGCGACTGCGGCTGCTCTACCGCACCGCGATGCAGCATCAATTCGTTCTACCCGATGGTTCATCGACCCCCAAATTTATTAACCTTGATATGGAAGAGTACCGCGACCTGCATCTGACCGTCGCCGCTTTTGAGCAGGTGCTCGACGAGCCGGAATTTCTCAGCCATCGCGCCGGTATCGTGCTGCAAGCCTACCTGCCCGACTCATTCCCGGTGCAGCGCGAAATTACCGCCTGGGCCAAAGAACGGGTGGCTCGCGGTGGAGCGCCCATCAAAATTCGCATCGTTAAAGGGGCCAACCTGGCGATGGAGCGGGTTGAGGCCGCCTTGCAAGGCTGGGAGCAGGCACCTTATTTGACGAAAGCCGATGTCGATGCCAATTACAAGCGTATGGTGCTATTTGGCTGCCGCCCCGACAATGCCAAGATTGTGAACCTCGGTATTGCCAGCCACAACCTGTTTGATCTGGCTTTTGGGCTGGTAGTGCGGGCCAACAACGGTGTCGAGGATGAAGTGGAGTTCGAGATGCTGGAAGGCATGGCTAACCACCAGGCCCGTGCCGTACAGGCTGCTGCCGGAGGGCTGCTGCTCTACGCGCCGGTGGTTAAGCAGGATGATTTCCACAGCGCCATCGCCTATCTGGTGCGCCGCCTGGACGAGAACACCGCCGAAGAAAACTTTTTGCACGATCTCTTTGGTTTGCAGGTTGGTGACGAAAAGTGGGCCAAGCAGAAAGGGTTCTTCTTGACGGCTGTCAAGCGTCGCGATGAAGCACCCGCCGCGCCTAATCGCACCCAAAACCGACAAACCGAACATCGCCAGTTCGATCCGGCTGCGCCTTTTACCAATGAACCCGATACCGATTTTTCGCTGCCGGCCAACCAGCAGTGGGTCGCCTCCATCGCCAAAAAATGGGAGGCGGCCAACATCCCGCCCGTCCCACTGCAAATTGGCGGCGAACTGCTCACGCCCAACCAAAACGGCATTGGCCGCGACCCCAGCCGCCCCGAACAGGCCGAAGCCTATCGCTACGCCCAGGCCGAACCGGACCAAATCGAGGTCGCGCTCAACGTAGCGGTTGAGGCCCAGGAAGATTGGCAAAGCACCTCCATCGCCGAGCGCAAGCGGCTGCTGACCCGCGCTGCCGAAATGCTGGCCGAACGGCGCGGCGTGCTCATCGGCGCAGCCATTCTCGATGGCGGCAAAGCTGTGGTTCAAGCCGATACCGAAGTGAGCGAAGCCATCGACTTTGCCAACTACTACGCCCGCGCGCTCGACATCGCCGAGACTGAACTGTCTGACTGTACGTTTGCGCCGTTCGGGACGGTGCTCATTACCCCGCCCTGGAACTTCCCCATCGCCATTCCCTGCGGCGGGATGCTGGCCGCGCTGATGGCCGGCAACACCGTCATTCTCAAACCGGCTCCGGAAACGGTGCTGGTTGCCTGGCATCTGGTCAACGCTTTGTGGGACGCCGGTATCCCGCAGGAAACACTCCAATTTGTGCCAACCACCGATGACGAAGTAGGCCGTTCGCTGGTCACAGATGATCGGGTCGATGCCGTGATCTTGACCGGCGGCTACGAAACCGGTCGCCTCTTTTTAGATTGGAAGCCGGAGCTGCGCCTGCTGGCAGAAACCAGCGGCAAAAATAGTCTCATCATTTCCGGCCTGGCCGACCATGATCAAGCGATTAAAGACCTGGTCTATTCGGCGTTTGGACACAACGGGCAAAAATGTTCGGCGGCCAGTTTGGGTGTGCTGGAAGCGGAAGTTTACGACAGTCGTAGCTTCCGGCGGCAGCTTCGCGATGCGGCCGCCAGCATGCACGTGGGTTCAGCCTGGGATTTAGGCAGCAAAGTTACGCCGCTCATCCGCGAGCCGGGCGATGATCTGCGCCGGGCGCAAACCACGCTGGAACCGGGTGAAGAGTGGCTGCTGGAGCCGCACATTGTTGACGGTAATCCCCGACTGTGGTCGCCGGGCATCAAACTGGGCGTTAAGCCAGGCTCTTTTTTCCATCAAACCGAATGTTTCGGGCCGGTGCTGGGCCTGATTCGGGCCGATGATCTGGAGCACGCCATCGACATTGTCAACGACTCGCAATTTGGCTTAACGAGCGGTCTGCACAGCCTGGATGATCGCGAAATAGACATTTGGCGCGACCGAATTGAAGTCGGCAATGCCTATGTCAATCGCGGTACCACCGGGGCGATTGTGCAGCGCCAACCGTTCGGCGGTTGGAAACGGTCGGCTTTTGGCAGCGGAGCGAAAGCGGGCGGGCCAAACTACGTGTTGAGCTTAGGCACCTGGCACGATACCGCTCCGGCGGGCAATACACAGGCCCAACTGGCCCACAGTGAGGCCAGCTATAAACAAGCCTGGGAAACCCATTTCAGCTTCGACCACGATCCCAGCCAGATATTGGGCGAAAGCAACATCTTTCGCTACCGGCCCATCCGGTCGATGGCGTTGTGCGTGGCCTGGGACAGCGAACTGCTGCCCGTACTGCAAGTAAGCGCCGCCGCCAAAATTTGCGGCGTACCGCTCACCGTCATCGCCCCGCCGGACTGCCAAATAGCCGACGAACTGGCTGAGCAAGAACTCACGCTGCTCACCGAAACTGAGGGCAAACTGGCCGGCCATCTCGACGATTATGAGCGTCTTCGCTATTTGGGCACGCCCTCGGAAACGCTGCTGCGCGCTGCCCACGAAAGCCACGTGCCGGTTATCACCGCGCCGGTCACCGGCAATGGCCGGTTGGAGTTGCGCTACTACTTCCGCGAGCAAGCGATGACCGAAACGCAGCACCGCTACGGCAATATTGTGCCGAAACCGAAGGCGGTAAAAAAGTGATTTTGGCGTATTAAACAAGGAAATTCCTCAATGAGCCGTAGTGCGTAATGCGTAGTGCGTATCTTTTCGCACTGCACATTACGCACTACGCACTGCGCACTAGAATCCTCAGATACGTGCTTTGTCGCTCTATCCCTATACAATAAAAATTGACAAACAGGGTATAATCCTAATCGACATCAATTACGAATGAGAAGGAGAACCCTTTATGCAACTGCATGGTTTACACCACGTCACAGCAGTAACGAGCAAAGCACAGGCCAATGTCGATTTTTATACCCAGGTACTGGGACTGCGGCTGGTTAAGAAAACGGTCAATCAAGATGATGTATCGGCTTATCACCTTTTTTATGGCGATGAGGTGGGCAGCGCCGGTACGGAACTGACCTTTTTTGAATGGGCCCATATGGGACCAAACGTTAACGGGCCGGGCAGCATTGCCCACACAGCCCTACGGGTAAACGGTCGCGAGGCGCTGGATTGGTGGGCGCTGCGTTTAGAAGAACACGGCATCAGGAACGAGGGCGTGCGCGAATATCTTGGCCACACCCGCCTCGACTTTGCCGATGCCGAAGGCCAACAACTGGCCTTGATTGACGATGAAGGCGTTCCCGGCGGCACACCTTGGGCCAAAAGCACGGTGCCGGTGGAATACGGCATTCGAGGGCTGTATGCCTCGACGTTAATCGTGCGCCAGTTAGACACGATGGCCCTGATCTTAACGAAGGTTATGGGCTACGAACAGGTGGCCGAGTATCCGTCCGCCGGTGACCCCAACGAGCGCACCGTGGTGTTTGCTCTGGACGGAGGTGGGGCCGGCAAAGAAATCTACGTTGTCGAGCAGCCCAACAAACCCTACGGCCAGTTGGGGCGTGGCGGTGTGCATCATATCGCTTTTCGCACCCCTAACGGCGAGGAGCAGGTTGCGTGGATGAACCGGCT
>JAGRBZ010000643.1 GCA_020433805.1 Anaerolineae bacterium | reverse complement strand
AGCAAGCCCACCATTACCCCCGCCCACACCCGAACAGCAGCGGCAGATGATGGACGGCATGGTCGCCATGCAATTCGAGACCATCACAGCGGCGGCTCAGCGTTGCGACATCATCGTGGCGGCAACCGCCTTGCAAATTGCGACGCGGTCGGTGGCCGAGCGACTGGGGCTTCCTTACATCTTTGTTGCCTACAGCCCCGTCGTTCTGCCGTCGGCGCACCATGCCCCGCCGCCATTGCCACCGCTACCGGGACAGGAACCGCTGCCGACCACGGCTAACAACCTTGAGCGCTGGGCACGTGACACCCAACGATTTAACGCTACGTTTGGCGCTGCCCTTAACACCCTGCGGGCCTCGCTGGACTTAGCTCCGGTCGATGACGTGCGCAGCCACATCTTCACCGACCGGCCCTGGCTGGCCGCCGACCCCGTGTTGGCCCCCTGGCCCGATCCCACAAACCAGGCCGTATTCCAGACCGGGGCCTGGCTCCTGCCGGATGCGCGTCCGCTCTCTGCCGAGTTGGAGGCCTTCCTCGACACCGGCGAGCCGCCCGTCTACTTCGGCTTTGGCAGTACCCGCGCCCCGGCGGAGCTTAGCCAGGTGCTGATCCAAACAGCCCGTGCCATCGGACGCCGCGCGATCATCTCGCAGGGGTGGGCCAACCTGGCAAGCATAGACAACGCACCCGACTGTTTGGTCATCGGTGATGTCAACCTGCCAGCGCTGTTCAAACGGGTTGCCGCCGCTGTCCACCACGGTGGGGCAGGCACCACTACCCTGGCCGCACGCGCTGGAGTACCCCAGGTCGTCATCTCGCAGCTTTACGACCAGCACTACTGGGGCCAACGCGTCCGGCAACTCGGCATCGGTATCGCACCCGCACCCGGCACACCCACCACGGACTCGCTGACGAACGCTCTCGATCACGTTCTTCAGCCCAACGTGGTGGACCGGGCCAAATCCATCGCCGCCGCACTACACGCCGATGGCACACAAATCGCAGCCCAGCGCTTGATAACCATCGCCGCCCGGAACGCATAGGGTTACCTGTCACCGTGACTCCAATTAAAGATAGATTGGTCCAGTTTCCTTATCAACGTTGTATTGACACCCAAGTAGACGGCTTATTGAACGCGCTTTCTCGACCCAATAACAAAAACTGGACCAATCTTAGGGCTTACTGAGAATTGTTGATACCTATGACCCTCATACTATCACTGTGACCTCCAACCGTGACACCTGTCACATCACTTCTCGACTGCTTGAGGCTACACTGGTGTAAATTAAAACAACGGCACAGTTATTACTCACCATGGAGAATTTTGTAATGTTTACCCATCTCACCGATTTAACCAAAGCATGTATCTTTTACGGTCTGGCCTTCACCCTGACCGCGATGCTGGCCCCCTTCGCCGACAGCCTGGGTGAAGGGGTGATGCTGCTGGCTATGTTCACCCCGCTCATTTCGCTCCTGTTGATGCTGCTGGTCGTCACCCGCGACGGCTACTCGAAAGTCGGCTGGGCCTCGTTGGGCTTGCAGCGGACCGGATGGCGCGGGTGGGGCATCGCCCTGTTTGTACCGCTGCTGGTCTTGGGTCTAGCCTTCACCCTGTTGTGGAGCACCCCCCTGGCCGATCTGGTGCTCCCCACCGAGGTTGGCGGCACACCCATCAATGCCCTATTGCCTGTGCTGCTACTGTTGGCGATCGTCAAAAATACGCTCACCAACTCCCTGGCCGAGGAAATCGGCTGGCGCGGCTATTTCTTCCCCCGGCTGTTAGCCCTGGGGCCAGGCCGGGCCATGCTCTTGAGCGGCCTGCTGCACGGGGTCTGGCATTTGCCGCTTGTTTTCTTCACCCCCTTCTATCACAGTGATGGTAATCGCTGGCTTGTGGTCGGCCTGTTTTTGGCAACGTTTACCATCGCCGGGGTTATCTATGGCTATCTGCGTTTAACCACGGCCAGCGTCTGGCCCGCGGCGCTGGCACACTCGGTGCATAACACCCTCTACGAGATTTTGACGGTCTTTACCGTCAGTAGCTCACCCTTCGTCACCGAATACCTGGCCGGCGAGAGCGGCGTACTGACCCTGATAGGCTATGCTGCGGTAGCCGGCTGGTTGGTCTATCGCCTGAATAAGCGTTCCAGCAAGGTGGATCTCACCGCCCCCATCCCAGCACCTGCCTTTGGGTTCACAGAATGAACCGACAACCATGTAGCCGTTAAGCCTTACTTGTCCTCCCAAACCTTTGTGCTAGAATAACCCCATTCTATTGGCCCTATTCCTATTCACCGGAGACCTTCACTTTCCAATCTCCAGTCTCTAATCTCTTAATCTCCAATCTCCTAATCTCCCGTCTCCCATCTCTAACCATGCCGTCACTGTCTGACAAACTCAAAGCCCTCGGCGTGCAGGTTGGCGCGCGTAATCTACCGCCGCCACCCAAGCAACTGCCTGAGGCTCACCCAATCGAAGAGATCATTCCCGGCATCATTCGCTCGACGCCGCACGGCCCGGCCTTTCTAGCCGAAACGGCCTACGCCAGCAGCTACCGGCACGGGCAGGTCGGCCTGTGCTTGGAGGCTTCCCTCGGCTGCATCGCCGACTGGGCCGACACGCGCCTGGCCGAGTGCGATGTGGAAGAATTTGCCTTTCTCGATACCGAGACATCGGGCCTGTCCGGCGGCACCGGCACCTATGCCTTTCTCATCGGCGCGGGCCGCTTTGAGGGCGACACCTTCCATCTGACCCAATTCTTTATGCGCGACCCCACCGAAGAACGCGCCCAGCTTCACGCCCTGGCCGAATTCCTGGAGCCGTGCCGAGCGTTGGTGACCTTCAACGGCAAATCGTTCGATGCGCCGCTGCTCAACACCCGCTACACGCTGCACGGCCAAGAGTCACCGCTGCCGGAGCTGGCCCATCTCGATCTGCTGACTCTGGCCCGGCGGCTGTGGCGCGACCGGCTGCCGGATCGCAGCTTGGGCAATCTGGAAAACAAAATCTTGGGCTTCGAGCGCACCGGCGAAGATGTCCCCGGCTGGCTGATCCCCCAGATCTATTTCGATTATCTGCGCGGCGGCGACGCTCGCCCCATAGCCGGTATCTTCTACCACAACGCCATGGACATCGTCGCTATGGCCGCGCTGCTCAACCACATGGCCTGCCTGCTAGCCGATCCCCTCACGGCGATTGAGCACGCGCTCGACCTGGTCGCGGTCGGCAAGCTCCTTGAGGCCCTCGGCCAAATCGAGCAGGCGGTGACGCTGTTCAATCATGGTATGGCTCGCAACGACCTGCCGGAGGAGCATTACTGGCTCACCCAGCAGCGGCTCTCTTTCATACATAAAAAGGCAGATAATATGGTCGCCGCGGTCGAGGTTTGGCAACTTGCCGCCGAAGGTCGCCAGATTTACGCCCACGTCGAGCTGGCCAAATTCTACGAACACAAGCAGCGCGACTACCGCCGGGCGCTCGACTGGACGCAGACCGCGCTCGATCTGCTCAACCGGCCCACGGCCTCCAGCCACGAGCGCCGCCAGTGGCTAACCGACTTGAACCATCGCCGCAGCCGGTTACAGAAGAAGCTGGCCCGTGGCACGTAGAACGTGGGGCCGTGTGAGGAAATTATCTATGTCATTTCGTAGCCGAAGGCGAAGAAATCCCTGCGGCGTTCGGTTGCCAACAACGTTCGGGGGATTTCTCTCTCCTATCGTCGCGCGAAATGACATGACCTACGTTTATAAATAAACCCTCGAAGGAAAGAAACTATTATGGAACCCTCTGACAAAATCAACGCTCCCATTCGGGTCGCCGCCA
>JAGRBZ010000642.1 GCA_020433805.1 Anaerolineae bacterium | reverse complement strand
ATTAGGAGTTATGCACTTGACACCTATGGATGTCGTTTCGTAGCCAAAGGCGGAGAAATCCCTATAGCATCTGCTTGCAAACATCACCCGCACACCACCAATGCAGCCGCCGGAGATGGCCCGGATGTACCGGCCATATATCGAAGCCCTTAATCCGACAGATGCGTCGCAAGCCCATCCTAGCCCAATACCCAATTGAACTACGCCTGTATCGCGGCGTTAACGCACAAGCTCTAACCGTTTTCACACACATTTATAACCCCTTTATAACCATTAATCTGTTATAATAGTTGGTGAGATGCGTTTATATTTAATTTTTTCGACATTGCCAACTGATAATATTGCTTAGTCACGGTCGATGAAGCTTCTCATAATCCTTCCCAGCCACAAATTGTTCCCCATCACACCCCATTTTAATCTCATCAGCTTGCGACTATTCCAATAAATCACCTGTTTTTTACGCTACACCTATAAACGAATTCTCTAACAGTTGCCACTATTATCGAGCTGTTCGTTTATAAAGATCAAAATGACTCATACTAGCCTAAAGTAAGCAGCCTTAGATCATCAGACGATCACCTGTATCACCACCATCGTACATAGCTGTTCTTGAACAATAGAAATCATTTACCCAGTACGTAAAAAAATAGACATTTCACGACCAATAGGGATGATCATTGACAGAAATGTCAGTAAAAATAAAGCCAATTACTATCGAAATCTATGCCACAGAATGATTAATTCAAAAGTAGCACGCGCTACTTTCAGATCTCGATAGCTTTTTCTTTTCGGCCTAAAGCAACGTACATTTGACAACTCAAGTGAAGTCTAATCAATCAGCATCATCATAATACTACTGATGCTGTTACTAGGTGTGATTATATAATCTTTCATTATTAGAGATGGGGGTAAAGAATGAAAAACTATCAATCAATTCTTATGAAGTGGCAAATCTATGTCATTGGCATGATTGCAGTGCTTTTGGCAAGCATGGTGTTTATGACAACACCGGTAAGATCAGAAGAGCCCGATGACTTCTCGGACGAGGATCTATCGAAAATAGAATTGTTGGGAAAGTACGTCTTTTTCGACAAAATATCTGACCCAGAACGTATGGCCTGTGTCACCTGTCACGACCCGGAAACGGGTGGGACGGGCAGCGTTTCCGGGGTTAACCTGCATGACGTGGCGATCACCGGGGCCAACCCCCACACGATCGGCAACCTTAAACCACCCACCAACGCCTATGCGAATCTAATTGCCCCGTTCCATGAATGCAACAGTGGTGGCCTTGGTGGAAATAATCACTGTGGGGGGAACTTCTGGAACGGCCGGGCCGATGGTAATGAAACCGCTTTATATCCTAATGGGGCAACAAAACATATTGGAAACGAGATCTTTTTCGAAACCGATGGTACTCCCCTTGATGGCGACGTTGCTGACTACGCTGCCTTCTTCGGCCCGACATCCGATCAGGCCTTGAATCCCATGCCCAACCCGGTTGAGCAGAATATTTCCAGACAAGGTGTTTGTGAGCATGTCGCATCGGCCAAATATGCCGAACTTTATGAGGAGGTCTGGGGCGTATCTATCGATTGTAGCGATGAAGTGGTCACTGTACAGGCTGGGGATCTAGACCCCACCGATGAGTCAGATGACGAGAAGGCATTTGACATCAGTTTTAAGAGACTTATGCTGGCAGTAGGTGCATGGCAAGGTTCCCTCGATGTCAACTCTTTCAGTTCAAAGCGCGATAAAGCGCTTAAAAGAGAGCTTGACGGGATAGATGTAGACGACACGCCTGGAGAGTTTCCGCTTGTAGGGTTAACGGATGAGGAAAATTATGGGCATGATTTGTTTTATGCAACGCGGTTTGCTCCGATGGAAGTAACAATAATTAATGATGATGGCGAAGAAGAAGTAGTAGAAAAATTCTCAAACTGTGCATTTTGCCATAGCGATAATCCCCTTACACCCGGACCAGGTCCTAAGGATACAGGAGCGGAGCTGTTCCAGCTTTATAGCGCCGACGACTATCACAATATCGGCACACCTCCGAACCTGGAGATCCCCGGAATGTATGATGAAAATGGCGAGCTAATAGATGAGGATCAAGATCCAGACATGGGAATAGCAGGCCATGTTGATGGTCTTCCTCGTGGATTTTTCAAAACCCCAACCGTGCGTAACGTAGACAAACGCAAAGGTAATGGCTTCACTAAAGCATACACCCACAACGGTTGGTTCAAGAGCCTGGAAAGCCTCGTTCATTTCTACAATACGGCTAACGTAAATGGAGCGACAGCTGCCGACTACGGCATAACGCGCTGCCCGGACGGTGTCGATACGGAGAAGGAGGCTTTGGCGAACAACTGCTGGCCTGCGCCGGCTTATAGCCAACCTTCTGCTCTTCCCTTCTTGGTTGGAGACCTACATCTAACTCCCGAGGACGAAGCTGCGCTTGTTGCCTATATGAAAACACTGACGGACGAACATTCGGCCAAGGCACCAAAACCATATAAGCCATCTAAGAAAAAGTAAATTCTTTTAATACTAAACCAAATAAAACTATATTAATTACGTTTGTATCAGATTTCGGTGGGTGATAAGTTGAGATTATCACCCACCGATTAAAAACCTATGCCGCTATGCTTCACCAAAACGATAGACCCAAGCCGATTTGTTCTAACAATGTAAGCTGGCTGCGGCCCTGGCTGCCGTTCAAAATTGCCGGCCTTGTATTTGTGTTGGTCAGCCTGGCCTGTGGTGGTAGCCCCAAGGGGGCAGTTATCGTGAAACATCTTCCGACACTCACTCGGACTCCCCTGCCCACCCTAACCCCGACACCAAACGCCACCCAAGTGGCTATAGCTCTAGCAGCCGAGGTTGTCGCTGCTGATAATGTCCAAAACCCAGTCCCGCCTGAGGCTGCGGCGGCTGAATCTGAGGTGATGGTGGCCGAAATCGTCTCTAACGCGGAATCCATCATTGCAGAGGATGCACCAACCAATCTGGAAGCATCAAACGCCAGCTTTTCGGCTGAGTCCGTTGATCTGACCGGGACTAATCCCAACGCGCCGGCTCCTGCGGAAGATGTGTCGGTCGACAGTTCTTCGACTGAATCGATTGACACGGCTAGCGCTAATCTCAACGCTTCAACCCCCGCTGAAGAGGTGCCGACTGCCGTCCCTCCGGGCCCGACGGCCACCGCTACAGTGATCGAAATAGCATCTACCCCCACCGAAACAATACCACCAACTGAAACCGCCATTCCCACCGAAACACCCACGCCTATGCCAACGTCGACAGCCACCCCCCAACTAGAAGGCTGGGTATTCAGTGAGAAACAGTTCTATCCCGAGATATATATATCTGGTGTAGTCATTTCCGGCAACGTTATGAACGACACGGGTGGACCACAGCACATCAACGAAATTAACACTATCCTTTATGATAATCAGGGTCAAGTCATCCCTTATCAGGAAGTATTCTTCAACAGATTGCCGTTTCAGGAGATGGCTCAGGGTGAGCAAGCGCCTTTTGAGGTGGCCATCCCGGATGTCGAGGGTGTGGCCGACGTCGATTTTGAGGTACCGTAGTCTAACCCGTTTCTAAAACTGGGAAATACATCCCAATTAATAGGCGAATCAATAAACAAGAAACGATAATATGCATTGATTTCCGGATCAAACAAGGTGACAATGTGTTACGAGGAGGAACGCTCGCCAATGTCATTCCCGCATGCATTGACTCTGTTCGGGAATGTTATGACAAGACAAGAGCGAAAGAGAAATTAGGCCAAGCAGCAAAACATGGCAAAATAGAAAGAAAGAGG
>JAGRBZ010000641.1 GCA_020433805.1 Anaerolineae bacterium | reverse complement strand
TCTAACGCTAGCACGATTTTGGGCAGAGCTACCCGATACAATAAAGGCGATTTTTATCTCAGCCTAAGGCGGGAACAAGCTAGAGCAACCGATTTGATCTTTGGGTCTATTTTGATAAAATTCTAATTAGAAATTTATCAAAGAAGAAGGTGCGTTATGAGCGAACAAGAATTTCAAACGCTTCTCCGCTTTTTTAAGGGCTTGGCCAACGAAAATCGTTTAAAGATATTGGGTATTCTGGCCGATGAAGAGCGCAGTGTTGAAGAGTTATCGGCATTGCTTAATTTAAAGGAGCCAACGGTATCGCATCACCTTGCCAAGCTAAAAGAACTGGGCGTGGTGCAGATGCAGGCTGATGGGAATACCCATCTGTATCAACTCAACAGTGAAGCGTTGCAGCAGATGAATAAAGATGTCTTTACCCCGAAACAGATGTCTATTTTGGCTCAAGATGTCAATTATGATGCCTGGGAACGTAAAGTGCTCAACACGTTCTTGGATGGCGAACAAATTACGGCTATTCCGGCCAGCCACAAAAAGCGTCAGGTTATTCTGACCTGGCTAATAAATAAATTTGAGCATGGGGTTAAATACTCCGAAAAAGAAGTCAACGAGATTATTGGCCGTCATCATTCCGACTGTGCTATGCTGCGGCGCGAGTTTATTATGAACCGACTGATGGAAAGAGAAGGCGGCGGGGGCGCTTATTGGCGGGTGGATGATTAAGAGGCTAGATAGGTTAACTCAAGTCGCCAGCCATTGCTCGAACCGAGGAGTAAGGCGTAGAAAGTAGGGATTAATCGGATGAAATCAAAAAAAGAGATAAAAAGAGAATATAAAGAGCGGACGAAGCCGGCCGGGGTCTTTCAGGTGAAAAATTCGGTAAACGGTAAGGTATTTCTGGGAAGCAGTCTCAATCTTGAAGGGTCATTAAATAAACACAAGTTTATTTTAACGATTGGTAGCCATCGTAACAAAGCCATGCAAGCCGATTGGAAGGAATATGGCGCGGATAACTTTATTTTCGAGATTTTGGAAGTGGTGAAGGTCAAAGACGTTCCCGGCTTCAATCTTAGTGATGAATTGACGCTGCTGGAGCAAATTTGGCTGGAAGAACTTTACCCTTTTGGCGAGCGAGGCTATAACACGGATACCGATATTCGTGAGGTGTAAAAACGCATGAAAGCCATTGTCTATGAAGAATATGGTTCCCCCGATCTTCTTCATCTGGCCGAACTGGCAAAACCGATCCCGACGGACGATCAAATACTAATCAAGATTCACGCGGTATCGATCAACGGCTCGGACAAGGAAAATTTAATCGGTAAACCGTTGTATGCCCGTATGGGCGGGCTGCGTAGACCGGGTAATCCCATTCTTGGCTCGGATATTGCCGGTCGAGTAGAAGCTGTGGGTAAAAACAACACAGAATTCGAACCGGGCGATGCTGTCTTTGGCGAAATCCCCGGTTATCGCGGCGGTTTTGCCGAATATGTCTGTGTCGACGGCAAAACCATGATGCGGAAACCGGCCGGTCTCACGTTTGAGCAGGCGGCGGCCATTCCGCAAGCAGGCGTGATTTCTTTCCAGGGAATTTGCGATAAAGGACAGGTTCAACCCGGACAGAAGGTATTAATCAACGGGGCGGGTGGCAGTGCGGGTTCATTTGCCATCCAACTCGCCAAACAGCGCGGTGCCGAGGTAACGGGCGTGGATAACGCCCACAAATTCGATTTTATGCGCTCGCTGGGTGTTGATAAGGTTATCGATTATACCCAGGAAGATTTTACCAGAAGCGGAGAACAGTATGATCTTATCCTTGACCTTATCGCCCATCGTTCCGTCTTCGCCTATCAGCGGGCCTTACGGCCTAACGGCACATACTTCTTCGTCGGCGGTTCGGTGGGTGTGCTGTTTCAACTAGTGCTTCTGGGATCGTTGATGAAGAAAATTGCAGGTAAAAACATCCGTCTTTTGGCGGTGCCGCAGAACCGGAAAGATTTAATCTCGATTACGAAACTGTGTGAAGCCGGCGAGGTTGTGCCGATTATTGATCGACAATTTCCGCTCGACGAAGTGCCGGAAGCGCTCCGCTATGTGAGCGAGGGGCAGGCTAAAGGCAAAGTTGTGATCACGGTGAAAAGTGACGACGTCTAATGTATGCTCTGATAGCTTTCATTCGTAAACCGCCAGGTTGAACGGATTAAATGACTCAGGCCGTTTCACTTGAGACGACAGCGACAATAAAAACAGTAGAACAAGTCGCTGACTTGTTCCCCCCTCGGACAAATCAGCGATTTGTCCTACGCAACCTATTTTTAGAGAAGTCTAAGCGTCTCCCTTGAGACAACACCGACAATGAAAACATCCGTAGGGTAAAGTGCTTCAACGGGTTGCGCTCTTATAACCTGTACCTCAGCCCCTTAAATGTCACGGTATCTATTATCGCCTTGTTTCGTTACGCTAAAAGATTCCACGGGTGCATTTCTATTTGGGGGCAACCGGTGCTCATTGAAACACTGAAACAGTGAACATGATGATTTCACCGAATTCTGCCTTTCAACGAGTGGGCTTTTTGACAGTGGATTGATGAGAACCCTGCCTGGAGCGGTTCAGTGGCCTCATTCCCCTCAGTAATTCAGTGTTTCTCTCTCGCCCCATAACCGAAACGCACCCGATTTCCATTTGAACCTTTTACGGCAAAGTAGGATATGCTATACTTGAACTATCTTCATTTTTGACCTCGCTTTTATGTTTGCCGGTCTCACATATTTTGGGTAGCATTAGAACCCAGGTTTTTCTTGAACAAGAGACCCGCAAAGGCTTACTTTTGGTGCTCAATTGGGCAACAGGCTTACAATTTAGGCAAAAACCTGGGTTCTTTACCATTATCTTCGTTTTTGACCTCGCTTTGATGTTTGTTATTCTCATTTATTTTGTTTATTGAAAAAGTTAGGCTATTGGTGTAGGTTCTGTTGATACTTTGGATTTTCATGTTATTTCGACGCGCTTGCGAGGAGAAATCCCCCTATGACGACCAAGTGCAATCGAGGTTGGTGGGGATTTCTCGCTCATTCTTCGCTCGAAATGGCATCAGCCATCATAGTTTAGACAAATCTCAGCAGAACCTAATTCTATACACGTGGAAAGGGCTTAATGGCTAATAACGGTTCGGACCAGAGGTTTACATGCAAACGATAACATTCGAGTATTCGCCCGAATTGGTTAAACAGGTCGCCGGTCGATTTGTGCTGCGCCAAATTATGCGGACATCGGTCTTGGTTATTGCCGTGGGGCTGGCCGGGCTTATAACCTTAATCGCCGGTGAGCGCGGTTGGTTTCAAGGGGCCAGCATTACGGTATTTGTGGGGTATTTCCTGCTATGGTTTATGTATTATCGGAATAGTATCAAAGTGGCTCAGGAGCTAACAAATCGGACGATAACGGTTAAATTTGATGAAGAAGACGTCAGCTTTGAGAGTGCCGATCATCTGTCTATTGTGAAATGGCCAAGATTTAAGAAGGTTCAAAAACTCAATGAGGCCTGGCTGTTCCATATCTATGCCGATAACCATTATACGCTGGTTCCCACCTCTCATCTGGATGAAGAGTTGAAAGGGTTTATCGAACAAAAGATAAAGAGACACGGCGGGCAAATTATATAAGGTTGATTATTGCTAGGGGTTCCGTAACACTTCGGCCAAAGATAGCTCGCGTTTAAACAAGAGGTAAAGGTAAGGAATGGTCAAAAAAAAGGCGGCTGTTATCGGGTTATTGCTGCTGGCCGCGCTAGCCGTGGCGGCTTTTCAACCTTTTCAATTCCGGGGCCAAACCGCTTCCA
>JAGRBZ010000640.1 GCA_020433805.1 Anaerolineae bacterium | reverse complement strand
GCTCATCGTCGGCTTCGCAGCTACGCTTCCTGGGGCCTGATAACGATACCCTGGTCGACCTGGCCGCCGAAGCGGAAGAGATCATCAAGAGCGTGCCCGGTGTTGTCGATTTGAGCAACGATGGTGCCGAACGCTCGCCGGAAACGCAGCTCATCATCAATCGCCAACGCACAACCGATTTGGGAATGGTCGTGGGCCAGGTCGGGGCCGACTTACGCACGGCCGTCAACGGCAAAGAGGTAGGCACCTTCAAGGCCAATACCGACAATGGCGAAATGGATATCATCCTGCGCCTGGATGAGGAGAACCGCACCGACCTAGCTAGGCTGATGCAGTTGCCGCTGGGCTACTACAAAGACCAGCAGATTTCGCTCGGCCAGGTGGCCGAGGTATCCACCACCCAGGCCCCCGGCAACATCGAGCGCCTGAACCGCCAACCCTCGCTGATGATTGAGTTTGGCGTCGACAGCAGCTACGGTGCCGCCGACGTAGCCAACGAAGTTGAGGCCGCCCTCCGGGAGCAGCTCGATTTCCCGGCCGGTTATGATATGCAATATGGCGGCTCAACCGAGGCCCAGCGCGACTCGTTCAGCCAGCTCGCTTTTGCCCTGCTGCTGTCAATCGTGCTGATCTATATGCTCCTGGTCGCGCTGTACGAAAACCTGCTGCAGCCGCTGGCTATTCTCTTCTCGCTGCCGGTGGCCCTAGTGGGCGCGTTAGGCGGGTTGTACCTAACCGGCAACTCGCTCAACATTATGTCGCTGCTGGGGCTGGTAATGCTGGTCGGGATTGTCGCCAAAAACGCCATCCTGCTGGTTGATTACGCCAACACCCTGCGCGAGGAACACGGCTACACCGATGTCAAAGCGGCGCTGGTTGAGGCCGGTCGGGTGCGGCTGCGGCCCATCCTGATGACGGTGTTTGCCATTGTCTTCGCGCTGCTGCCGCTGCTGTTCGGCACCGGCGCGGGGGCCGAAATTCGAGCGCCCATCGCGGCGGTGCTTATCGGCGGTAACATCTCATCAACCCTGTTGACGCTGCTGCTGGTGCCGGTGATGTACTACTTCTTCGATTGGATTACCACCGCTCTAGGCGGACTGCGTCGTCGGTTTTCAACCCCGGCCGAAGCGGCCCCGCAGCCGAATGCGTAGGAATATAATCAGACCTCATAGGTTTTCAAAGCCTATGAGGTCTCAGCAAGGAACATAAACACGATGAAAAAACAAACACTCACCCTCCTGATACTCATTTTAACCCTCGCCCTGGCCGGGTGCGCCGGTCACGCCGAGGAAGAAACGCTGGAACCCATCGACGCTGCGGCCTGGCCCACACCGGCCCCGGCCCAGCCCACACCGCAGCCGACGCCCTTCCCTAAGATCGGCCTTGAGGATGTGCAGGTTATCTATAATAATGAAGAAGCCCCTGCCGCCGAGAGCACCACGGCCAAGGTCGAGGCCATACCCACCGAGCCGACGGAAGCCTCCGCCGCCGTTGTAGCTGTCGAGGCGCAGCCCTCGGCTGAGGCTCCGGCCGCCGCTGCCCCCGTGGCCGCAGCGCCAGAGTCAGTCGCGCTGGATGATCTGCCAGCCGTTACCACGGGCCAGGTCTCCATCTCCGCCGTGAACGTCCGGCAAGGCCCCGGCCCCGATGCCGCGCAAGAGGGCATCTTGACGTCAGGCCAGCAGGTCGATGTCCTGGGCGTGAATGCCCGCCGCGATTGGGTGCTGGTTCAAACGCCTGACCTGTCCGGCTGGGTCTCGCTGGCTTATGTCGATCTGGTCGATAGCGTGGACGATGTGCCGGTTATCGCGCCCGAAGTGGCGACGACCAGCAACCCAGTCAACACGCTGCCTCAGCAACAGGCACCGGCCTTAAGCAACATCGCAACCGGCACGGAACCCGCCGCCACGCAAGACAGCGCGGCGCAAACCGTCGCCCATCTGGGGCCGGTCGCGACCGCCCACCTGGCCATCGACAAAACCGAGGTGCGCCCCGGCCCCGGTACCGACTTCGCCCCCATCGACGAGCTGACCGACCCGGTCGAGCAGTTGACCATCGTGGGGGTCGATCCCAGCCGCCAGTGGGCGCTGGTCGAGCCGGAGTTTGAGACCTCAAGTCTGGGCTGGGTCGCCATAAGCGATATCGAAATCAGCGCAGGCGACATCGCCGCCGCACCGGAACTGTACACCGGCTGGACGAACAGCAACGCGCTGGCGCTGCGCACCGGCCCCGGCATCTATACGGATGAAGTCGGTCGGCTGGCGATTAACAATTTGGTGCGCGTGGTGGGCTTGAATGAAGAGAAAAGTTGGGCGCGGGTGCAGCCCATTCTGGGCAGCGGCGACGGCTGGACGCAGATACAGTATATGACGCTCAGCGATAAAGTCGCCAATATCCCGCTGGCTCCCATCCCCCCAGCCGCGCCCGAGCCGGAGCCAATCGACCCGGCGGTGGCGGATGCTTCGGCCAGAGAGGGGATACTGGCTCTGCAACTGAGCAGCGGTGGCGACATCGTCACCCTCAACGCCGACGGCACCGGCCTGGCAACCGTGACCAGCGGTATCGACCCCCAGCTTTCGCCGGATGGCACGCAGTTGGCCTTCACCCGCTGGGAAGGCGGCGAGGCCGGTAACGGCACGCTCTGGGTGCGCGACCTGAGCAGCGGCGACGAAACGGCGGTGCAGGGTTTCATCAAGCAGCCCAAAGGGCCGGACTGGTCGCCCGATGGTACGCAGATTGTGATCAACTATCAAAACGGCGGCGAACTGGAAGAGCGCCAGGTGGACATCAACCTGACGGAACGCAAGGCGAACGTGCCCTGGAATGCCGGTGATGTGCGTCAGGGCCGCAAGGATGGTGATCCGCACCTGTACTATACGCTCCCGCCCGACCCCCATTGGAGCCTGCGCGTGATTGATGTGGCCGACGGCAGCTACGAAGATATGGACGGCGGCACCTACGCCTTCCGGCCCGCCTGGGACCCGTCGCAGCCGTGGCGCATCGTCTCCGATGGCGGGCGCGGCCTGCTGGCGAGCGACGTCAACCGCGCCGAGTACCATCAGACGCTAACCGAACAGGTCGGCGACGGCTCGCCGGTCTTCTCGCCGGATGGGCAGATGATGGCCTTCAGTTCGGGCCGGGGTGGCGACGGCTACGACATCTATCGTATCAACGCCGACGGCAGCGGCCGGGTGCGCCTGACCGAAACGTCCTTATGGGCCGCCGTTACGCCCGAAAGCCAGGGCCAACAGTGGAGCAACGTCGCCCCGGCCTGGTCGCCCGACGGCACCCAGATCGCCTTTCTCACCAACCGCACCGACCGCTGGGAAGTGTGGGTTATGAACGCCGACGGCAGCAACCCGCGCCCCATGTTCTCCGACGCCATCAACGCCCAACTCGACATCACCTACAACTTCGTCGACGAGCGGATGATGAGCTGGCGCTAATTGGGTATACAAGACCTTATAGGTTTCTAATCACCAGCTCTGGCGGGAGTACGGTTCCGACCGGAATAGTGCGTTGTCGCAGATGGACGTTGGAAACCTATAAGGTCTGAGCCGCGACTCCCCTCTCCCTGAGGGCTTATCCCTCTCCCATCCTCCCCCCTTCGACAAGCTCAGGTAGAGGGAGGAGCCAAAGCTCCCTCCCCAGCCGGGGGATTGAGGGGGGATGAAACCCCCGCTACGCCCGTAGCCCACGCCCTCGCTGCCTACCGAGCCGCGCTGGCTATCAACGCGGGGGCGGGGGTGGTGGCCCGGCAGCGGCGGCCGGGGAAGGAATTATGAATTGTGAGGGATGAATTATGAATTAGGGTAAAATGGCCCGTCATGCGTGTCGGGCAATGGGGCAGCGCTTG
>JAGRBZ010000639.1 GCA_020433805.1 Anaerolineae bacterium | reverse complement strand
ATGCCAACATTGTGGCACTGCCTATAATCATCCCCAGGCCAACTGCCCTTATTGCGGCGAACCTCAATACTTTTCGGCTGAAGAACTCGAAATGTATGCGGCCAGCCAAGAAGATTATGCCGAAACGCTCGAAGAGGCGGTCGATCAAACCTATTATGAGGATGACCCTTACGCCGCCCATGAATATGAAAGCAATGAACCTACCCACGAGGAACTTCATTACCACGAAAACTATCTACCGGAAGAAGAACCCTATGTCGACGACATCTATGCTGCCGCCGATCAAGGGAATTTGGTCACCCCTAATATCGAAGAGTATCTAGACCCTTCTTATTCTACCCAGGAAGACGTGTACGATGACCAGATCTATGCCGATGACTCCTACCACGATTATCCCCATGAATACGAAAATTACGGGTATGATGAACAGGCTGTACCGGTTGAGCCGGATTATGCCGAGACCGAAACCGAACCGCGCCGTTTCACCTTTCGCCGTATGGCGCTGGGCTGTTTGGGGTTAATCGTTTGTGCCGGTCTATTTTATGGCGGGCTTGGCTTGCTGGCCGTTCGACAAGGCCTTCAGGAACGGACGGTTATAACGCAAGATGAGTCCAACGAGCATTATGAAAAAGGGCTTGAATACATGGCCGACGACGAACTGGATTTGGCTATTGCCGAATTTGAACTGTCCCTTAACATCAACCCCACCAATTCCGAGGTACGCGAAGCCTTGCGCGACGCTCAAGAACTGGCCTTGTCGCAGCCTACCCCCACCTCCGAAACTCGCTCTGCTGCAGCCGCCGATCTATTAGACCAGGCCCAAGAGGAATTAGACGATGAGAACTGGGAAGAGGCCATTACTATTCTTACCGATATTCAAGACCTCGATGCTGAATATGAAACCGATGAGATTTCAGACTTAATTTTTGAGGCCAGTTACAACCTGGGCTTGCAGCACGTTGAGAATGAAGAAATCGAAGAAGCCCAACTTGCCTTTGAACGGGCTTTGGTAGAACGCCCCAATGATCCTGAGGCGGTTGTTGAGCAAACCAAAGCGCTGCTGTATCTGGAAGGGCTGCTGGTTGAGCCGGTCGATCCCGGCCAGGCCGTGGATCTCTTTAGCCAAATTTATGATGAAGACCAGGCTTATGTCGATGTAAAAGAGCGCTATCGCGAGTCGCTCGAACAGTATGGCGATGCCCTCTTCGAAGACAGAGATTGGTGCCAGGCCGAAGTGCAATACCTGGACGCCCAAGAGATTGAACCGAGCCGCCTGTTGGAAACCAAAATCGACAACGTGACCGAGCGCTGTCAGGAAGATGCTGTCGCCCAGCGAACATCTCCTGATGACGAAGCCGAGGCCACCGACGAACCTGACGACGATGATACGCCATCAACCACCACAACGCGCCCAACGGCTACACCGGCGACCACATCATCGGCATCGGCATCATCGGCTAGCGAAGCCAATGCGTCAATCGCCGCTTCGCCTGAACCAACAGAAGAAGCAACGGAGGAAGCAACAGAAGAAACGGTTGCGGAGTCGGCCCCGGACACTGCCGATACCAGCCTCGGTTCTATCGTTTACTCTAAATATAACCCTTCGGAGAGCCGCTGGGAGATCGTGTCGATACCGGCCGCCGGCGGCGGCACCCCCAGAGTATTGGTCACCAACGGCCAAATGCCTTCGGTTAGTCTCGACGGCAGCCTGCTGCTGTATCGAACCGATCTACAAAACTCCATCGGCTTGCACCTGTACAATCTCACCAATGGACAGGACAGCCGCATTACCATTTATCAGGAACATATCTCGCCCAAATGGGGGCCGGGTAACACCGACTATGTCTTCTCTGCCCAAGAGCTAGGCACCGGCCGCTGGCAAGTTTTCCAAGGCTTTGCCGACGGCAAGGGCGATCCCAACATTTTGGGCGATGGCCGCACCCCGGCCTGGTCACCCAAGGGCGATTTACTGGCCTACCAGGGTACCGATGCCCAGGGTAACAACCCCGGCATCTACGTCGTGCCATTTGGCGGCGGCGACAACGTTCGGATATCTACCCACGAAAGTGATCGCAGTCCGGCTTTCTCGCCAAACGGCAGTCAGGTAGCCTATATGTCTACACGCAGTGGTAATTGGGATATCTTCGCCGTTGGCACCGATGGCGGCGGTACGCCCCGCCAGGTCACAACTTCTCCCGGCAATGATGCTCTGCCAACCTGGTCACCCAATGGCTCTGAAATCGCCTACGTTTCCGATACCGGTGGCCGCTGGGGCATCTACCGTATCAGCGCCCAGGGCGGCACTCCCGTCCGCATCACCGATTGGGACGGTCTTAAGCAAGAAGACTGGCTTATGGCCCAAATCTGGTGGACCCGATAAATTAGCATTAAAACGTCGGAGGCGTAATCCTTCGGCGTCAAAGCTGACAAAGTCACTATTTTTTCGATGTCCGCAAAAACTCTTAAACATATTTGTGGTTTTGCCTGTTATAGATTACGCTCTTTACGCTCCAATCTGGAAAGAACCTCACCTCGTGATAAGAAGCGTTAACTTCGGGGGACGCTTCCAAATTGCCCTAATTTTAGTACACGTTTGTACTAAAATTAGGACATACAAACCATCCTAATTTGGCTATAATGAAGCCTAGTTGCCCCAATATTAAAACCAACGCAAACGATTGGGCCTCTTTATCAACTAGACTGTCATCATCTTATCTGGCACTTCCTGTTCATCTCCATGTTTAGCCTTAAACAAGGCTTTTACATTCCATAACAAATAAGTCAGCGGAAAACGACAAGGCTGATTAAATCATAAAACCGTAAAGCTGGCCATAGCTAAACGCTAAGATGGCCGGCTATGTGCGACCGAACCTCAGCCGATGTGGGAAGAAATAAGGAGAAGAGAGATAGCAATGAACCCAAAACCCGTGCGCAAGGTGGTTGTGGACGAGCTGCGGAATATTTTTGAAGAAACAAGCCCAACGATGTCGGAATCCGGCAGTAATGTGCTCAACCTACTCGATCTTCCAGCGCTCCAGCGCAGTATCATGATCCATTTGACCCGCAAAGGTCCAGCCAATGCCACAGCCCTGACCGAAGCTTTGAACCTGGAACCAACCGAGGTAAACGAGGCCTTAGCTGCTCTGGTCGAGCAGGGGCACCTCCGGATTTCAGTCGACGGTCAGGCCCGGCCTGCTTTAGGTCGCACTCGCCGTCGAAACTTGCCGGCCCGTCTCTGGCCGGCCTTACTGGCCGCTAACCGGCTGTACTCGATCCAAGAGGTAGCTACTTTTCGCACGGCCCTGCCAATTCTTCAATTTGCCCGGGCCAAACTGAGCGAATTTGCCGACCACGGACCCGGCCACGTTCTGCGGGTCAAATCATTTGCTGTTCAGCTCAGTTACATTATGGGGCTGACTCCCATCGAGCAACATCTGCTGCGGGCGGCGGCCATGTTTCACGATGTGGGCAACATCATCGACCGGGCCGATCATCATATCACCAGCCAAGAAACGGTCCACAAATTAACCCGATCTGGCGAACTGCCGTTCAGCACCACCGAAGCGACCCTGGTGGGGTTGCTCTGTCGTTGGCACCGGCGCGAGTATGATCCGGCTCAATGCGATGTCTTGGACGACCAAACCATCCGCACCGGACTGTTGGCCTCAATTTTGCGGGTGGCCGATGCGATGGACATCGACCACCGCCGCTCCGACTACACCGATCGTTTTGCCTGGGTGCTGCGCTTTTTTTATCCTGATGAACTGCCCTATTGGACCAGCCTAGAAGAAATTTTGGGCGTGCGGCTGCACTGCACCCCGCAGCTCAATCTGCAAATCTTAACCAAAGGCCTCATCGTC
>JAGRBZ010000638.1 GCA_020433805.1 Anaerolineae bacterium | reverse complement strand
CCCAGGCCCCCGACGGCGAGGAATACATCGTTCAAGCCGATGACTGGCTCAGCACCATCGCCGAGAAACAATACGGCGACCCGCTGGCCTATCCGGCCATCGTCGAAGCCACCAACGCCAAAGCCGCTGAGGATGACAGCTTTGCCGTTATCGACAATCCTGATGTCATCGAAATCGGCCAGAAACTGTGGCTGCCAACCGAGGCTGGGGGCAGTACGCTCCCCCCAGCCCCCGCTTCGGAAAGTTTGCCGGCCTCGGAGACAGCGCCAGAAGCGTCTATCGCGGCTGAGGGCCTGGGCGACTCCTACTTCCCGCTGGAAGGCAATCCCGGTTACGATGTGCAGCACTATACCATCGAGCTGACGGTCGATCCGGCCACCGTCGCCGTGGATGCAACGACCACCATTGATGCGCTGGCAACGGCAAACCTCGATAACTTCAATCTGGACTTTCTGGGCTATGAGATCAGCGCGGTCACCGTCGACGGGGCTGAGGCCGAATTTAGCCGAGACGGTCAGGAACTGACCATCACCCCCTCCGCCTCTATTGCCGAAGGTGCCGCCTTCTCCACAGCGGTTCGCTATGCCGGGGTGGCCGAACCGTACCCGGATCCGTCATTCATCGTCCTTGGTGACTTATCCGGCCAGGACTTTAGCAATGGCCTGAAGAATTGGGGCGACGGGATCGTTTCCGCCATGAGCCAACCCGATGGGGCCATGACCTGGTTTCCGGCCAACAACCACCCCACCGACCGGGCTACCTACAGCTATCGCCTGACCGTTGATGCTCCCAATGTGGCCGCCGCCAACGGCGTGCTGCAAGAGGTTATCCCGGTTGATGATGACACCAATACCTATGTCTTCGAAATGAATGACCCGATGGCTACCCAGGTCGCTACCGTACTCTTTGGCCAGTTTGATCGGTTCGAGAGCGTCGCCCCCAATGGAGTGCCTATTCGCAATTACTTCCCGGTAGGCACCGACCAGGCCGTGATCGACTCGTTTGATGCCACAGGTGAGATGATGACCTTCCTCAGCGACCTGCTCGGCGACTATCCTTTCGATGTCTACGGCATCGCCTTCGTGCCGGGCTATCTAGGCGGGACAGCCTATGAGGCCCAAACGCTATCTGTCTTTGATGACTATGAGGGCATTATCGAAGGAGCCACGCTCAACACCGCGCCGGAAGAGGTCATTCTCCATGAATTGGCTCACCAGTGGTTTGGCAATTCGGTTAACGTGGCCGACTGGAGCGACATCTGGCTGCACGAAGGCTTTGCTCGCTATACCGAAGCCCTGTGGTTCGAAGAGACGCAAGGGGTTGAGGCTTATAATGCCTATATTGAATCTCAGTATGAGACGCATGTGTCCTATGGTCCCCTCTACACCTTTTTAGAATTAGCGGCGCTGCAAGAGGGTCAGGTTCATCCTCCGACGGACCCCACCGTGCAGCTCATGTTTCTACCGTCTTATACCGGCGGCGCATTGGCCCTGCACAATCTGCGGATGGAAGTGGGTGATGAGGTCTTCTTTGATCTCTTGCGCACCTATTACCAGCGCTACCAGGGGCAGTCTGTGGCCACCGAAGAATTCATCACCACCGCCGAAGAAGTGGCCGGCCGCGACCTGAGCGACTGGGCCGATATTTGGCTTTATAGTAATGATATTCCGGCAGATTTCCCTCGTCTAGGCGAAGGGCAGTAGACGTAGCCTGATGGTTGGCGAAAGCGATTTTCAAGGAGATAAACAATGAATAGAAACATAATTGTTCTGGCGCTGATCACCATTCTGGCCTTCAGCGTCTATCAAGTAAATGAATTGGGGGTCAGCCCCAAATCGGCCCTGGCTCAAGAAGGCACCGCCCCCCAGAACCTTTACATGCCCGGCAATGTGCAGAAGGCCTTCGACAACGGCACCCGCAGCCCCGACGGCAATCCCGGCGAAAGCTACTGGCAAAATCGGTCGGAACACACCATGACCATCAACGTCATGCCACCCAATCGCCAGGTATCAGCCACGGAAGAGATCACCTACTACAACAATAGTCCAACCCCCCTGCCTGTCTTTGTTATCCGGCTCTATCTCAATGTCCATCAGCAGGAAGCAACGCGAGCGCAACCCGTTATGCCAAATTTTATATCCTCCGGGATCGTCATTGATGAGTTCCGGGTGAATGGCGAGACCAAGCCCGTGCCCACTCTCTTTTCCCCAGGTTCAACCCTGGCCCTGCTTAATCTCGACGAGCCGCTGCAACCCAACGAGTCAATCTCGTTTTACTTTCGCTGGCACTTCGATCTAACCGATGCTGTATCGCTTGGCGACGGAACAGCCTGGAAGGAAGGGGCCATCGACGAGACCACTTTCTTCCTGGGTTATTTTTATCCCCGTGTTGCTGTTTTTGATGATATCGATGGCTGGGACACAACGGAGTTCAACCTGGGCGGTGAGTGGTATGGCGACTTTGTTGATTACACCTTTGAAGTCAATGCGCCCCGCAACTTCGTCGTCTGGGCTACCGGCGATTTGCTCAACCCGGACGAGGTATTGCAGCCTGAGTATGCCCAACGGCTGGAAGAGTCCATGACCAGCGATGAGGTCATCAGTATTGCCCAACCCGATGAAATTCAAGACGGGCTGGTTACCGCCCAAGATGATATTGTTACCTGGCGATGGCAGGCCGACAATGTGCGAGACATTGGCATTGCCCTCAGCGACCACTACTTCTGGGATGCCGGTAGTGTGGTGGTTGATCCTGATACGGACCGCCGGGCCAGTGTGCAAGCGGTTTACAACGAGGAAGCCACCGATTTTCAGCAAATGGTCGAGTTTGGCAAGAGTGCCCTTGAGTTTGGCTCAACCGAATGGCCTGGGGTACCCTACCCTTACAGTAAGACGACCATCATTCGGGGCGGTGCCGACGAAGAGTATCCCATGATGGCCAATGATTCTTCAGAGCCGGAAGACCTGCCCTATGTCCGCTTTGTCGCGGCCCATGAACTGCTGCACAGTTGGTTTCCCTTCTATATGGGCATCGACGAACGGCGTTATCCGATGCTGGATGAGGGTTGGGTCACCGCCTTTGAGCACCTGATCAATACGCGGGACATGGGCGCAGCCGACGCGACCACAAATTTTTATGAATTTCGAATAGAAAGGTTCATGGGCGCATCCGCCAGCAGAGATATCCCCATTATCACCCCACTCGATGCGATGCAGTTTGGCACAAATGGGTATGCGGCTAATCCATACGGCAAGGCGGCGCAGGGCTATCTGGCCCTCAAGGAGCTGATGGGCGACGAGGCTTTCAAAGCCGCTCTGCACGAATTTATGGCGCGTTGGAACGGCAAACATCCCCTACCCTGGGATATGTTCAACACCTTCAACGATGTCGCCGATCAAGACCTGACCTGGTTCTTCAACGCCTGGTTCTTTGAACCCAACTACGCTGATTTGGCGCTCGAAAGCGTCGAGCCGGCGGACGACGGCTACGAGATTCAAATCCGCAACGTCGGAGGGTGGCCCATCCCCTTCGATGTCAACGTCATCTACGCCGACGGCAGCGAGGAAAGCTTCCGCCAAAACCCTAGCATCTGGCAAGACTCACCGGATGAAGCGACCATCACCATCGACAGCGACCAAGAACTACAATCCGTAACGCTGGACGGCGGTGTCATTGCGGATATCGGGCCGGATGATAACACCTGGGAAAGCGAGTAATGAAAAACCAATCTTTATGTGCAATGAGCGCACGAAAAAGGAGAAACAAGATGAAAAAATCAATCTTAATCATTAGACATTATATCGATTAGAAAAGACAAAACAGAAAAAAGAGATAAACTAAGGGCAACCAAGAGAAAGCAGGAGT
>JAGRBZ010000063.1 GCA_020433805.1 Anaerolineae bacterium | reverse complement strand
CAAAGTCGCTTTTGACCACGACAAATTCGGCTTTGGGGGCGATGCCCATAAAGGTAGGGTCATCTCCGGCCGCAATGCCGGCCATATGTGATCCGTGCCCATACGCATCCTGTGAGTCGGTCAGTGGGCTTAACTCGCGTCCGTAGGCTACCCGACTGCGGGGCAGCGTTTGATCCCAAATACGTAAAATTCGACCGACAAAAGCAGGGTGGGCGGTGTCGATGCCGCTATCAATGATGCCGATGATAACCCCTTGTCCGGTCAATCCGGTTTTGCTCCGAAACGCCGGTAGGTTAATGCGCTCGACAGCCTGATCGAGCAGCGGCTTCAGTCGGCTCGATGGCGTAATGCGCTGCACTGCCGCTTCTTCCGATAGGCGGTCGAGCTTTTCAATCGGCAAGATCGCGGTGCGCTGCCGGCCGACGGTCTGGTTGATTTCAATGCCTTCGCTGAGCAGATGATCGAGACGGGCGTTTTCATTGCAAGTGATGAAAACGACAATTCGTGCAGGCTTGCTGTTGTCTTTTGCAGTCACAACATTCATTGCCGGCGTATGTTTGTGCAGCCCACGATGTTGTTGCTTTTGGAAATCGTCATAAATAGCCAGAAGTGCCGGAGCAATTTTTTGGTAATTCATTGTGTACACTTCCTATGCTTCGCTTAGGAGTTTTAAAGCAGATATGGCCGGAGCGAAAAAATAACCGCCGCCGGTTGGAATAATCCAATCAATGTCATCAACCTCGAACTCTTTGGCGACAACGTTGTTCGTGCGCAGCCGGAAATAAGCCGGACGATGCGGATCGTGATTTTGGCCGACGAGCATATCCAGCCCGGCATCTTCCGGCCCGGACTCGCTGTTGATCCAGCGGCTGTGCAGTACTTCAAACTGCTCTTTTATCGAAGCCTGGTACGAGATGAATATCAAGCCACGCTCGGTCTTGTTCTTGAGGCTATCAGGCGACTCGGCATGGTTGTACAGCGGCCCAAATGGAATTCCCCGCCTTAGGATGCTGTGGGCCAGCGTTTGCGCAGCCGGTCCCTGATCGGTGGCGAGGTCGCGGGGGTTGACCTGTCGAATATGCGCAAACCGTGGACAGCGCAGCCCCCAATAATCACCTGTGGATGTTCCACTGATCTGTAGTCCGTTGGTAAGTTCACTATCCTCGACCCGGTCGCTGAAACCAAAATGATTGTTGGCAAAGCGATCTTCGCCTAGCGTTTCATCATCTGTCTGCGGCGTGCGTACCAACGGCGCACCACTGGGCCAGCGCCCAACAAAAGCGGCCTGCACGCGAGCTTTGTCGAAATGTGAAAAATCAGGCTCTTGTTGAAGTCGATCAGCGATAGCTTCGGTTGCTTTCAAAAATTTAGCCACATCCTGTCGCAGGCGGCGGTAAACCAGAAACGAGCCGTTGCGGGCCAGGGGCGGTATATCTGTTGGAACAGGGAGAGCCGCTCGATAGTCCGTTTTCGATTGGCGTGGATAGCCCAAAATAAATTGGCCGGGCCATATGAGCGGCTGACCGGGTCGGCCAAACTCTGGACCGGATTTTGCTTGAGCGGTGAGATAGCGTGTGGTCAATGGTTCCGGCGGCTCGGTCGGAACCAGCCCCCGCACCCCCGGCTGCGAAATACCGTCTTTAAAGCCAAAATGCTCTTTGTCACCTGGTAGCCGTTCTCCCTTGTCGGTGTGAATTATCTCAACCCCCTCTGTCGCGTGAATAATGCCATGCAGCCAGTTCTCTTGCTGTTCAAGCTGATCAACAGTATCCGCCGCGATAATGATCAATAGATCGCCCTCGTTTTCCGGCCCTCCTACTAGCCAATGATCCTTATGACCGGGGTTAGGCTGACCATTGATCTGGGCCTGACGCGGATCGCCTAGCGTGCCCGACAGTGCCGCCATTCCCTTACGAAAGGAAGAGTCGAGCGGCTCGATTTCGGTTCGGCCAAAAAGACGCAGCCCCGCTGCACTGATCGCAAGATTGAGCCAAGTCGTATGCAAGTCGTCAGGCGGTGTTTTACCTTCGCTGAGATACTGCTTACGCTGCTGGACCTGGTGGTAGACCTCGCTCATGGGCGTAACGGCAGGTAGGAGCGCTTTTAATAGCCATCGCCCTGCCGTTGCCTCGTGAAGTTTGAGACTGACAAAGAGTTGGTACTGTTTGCCGAAACCGGGAGCAATATTCCCCTGGATATCGTCTGCTGTGAGAAGTGGTTCATTCATCATGAAATGGAAACTACATGTTTATAATCATAATTTTCCGGCGTAGAGGCGCAGCAATGCGTACAGTTTTGGATCTGCGGCGGCGGTGCGCCAAAGTCGAAGCCTTTGCCCTGCAAAAACATTTTGATCTTGGCAGCCAGTTGCCCGCCGTGACGCAATGGCTCGGCATCAACATAAATCTCTTCCAATTGGTACGATTTGCCTTCCGGCACGCGAAACTCGGCTCGCAGGATCATACCTTCCCGGCCGCGCACAATGCGCCAACTGTCACCGGCATCTTCTCCGTTTGGTCCCTCGATACCGTTCGTGTCCAGGTGGTGCATATACAAACCAATGGGATCGGGCAACGTGATGGCGATACCTTGCCGCACCAATGTATTGATACGCTCGACAATTGTGGGGTCGCTGGAGCGGTTGGGTTGCCCATTGCCGGAGCAGCAGATCAATTTGATGGCATCGTTTTTGATGAGACATCCGTTTTGATCACGACGCAGAATCGTAGCCAGCGCTGCCAGTTGAACCTGAGCTTTTAGTGTGTTAGAGGGGTGCGTTAAATGGACGAGACCCTGGGTAGTGTTCCATTGGTTGAATGGATTGTACGTTCCACGCGGCCAGTATTCAATAATGCTTTCTTCACGGGTTGGGGCTTTGGGATCAAACACCATGACAGTGTGGGGAAAAAGCAGATCCTCAAGCCTCACCTGGGGGCTAACAAGCGTTTGGTACATTCTTAATAGTTGTTGTCGATGGGGGGGCACCGAAGCGGTGAAGCCATCACCGACCGGCAATAACGCATCGGAGCCGTTGCCGATGAAACGCCAATATTCAGGGGCTTCACAAGTAAATGTGATTTTTTCCATCGCGCCGGTTTGCGGATTACGGCTGACAAACCATTCCAGATATTCATCCTGATTACGATAGTAAAAATCGATAAAGCGGGGTGAGCTATTCTCCGGACATTCGAGGATCAGCCAGCCCCGTTGTTGATAATAACGAGCTAGGCTCTGCCAGCGGTCAGCCTCTTGTAACCGTTGTTCTTCATTGTATATCAAACGCAGGCTACGCGGGAAACCATCCCAGAATATCTCTTCAATGGGGGCTGCATCAAGGGCGGCGTGGGCAATATCCAATTCATTGAAGAAGTACACCGGCTCGCCATATTGATACTTTAGGAAATCGATGGCGTTGTTTATCCAGAAGTAGATAATCTCACTCCAGGCCGCGGCTTGCTGTGGATTGAAATCGGTCAATCGGCCAGGCGCGGAGAACTGGGATAGTGGCATGGTTCCTCTCCTAAATTGCGATGGGTTACGACATCGGATGCGGATCAGGGTTGAGCATTTGCGGTGTAGTAAGCGAGTTCGTTAGCCCCAATTGATGCGGCAATTGATAAAGCCGATTAACCGCCAGACGACGTTCGTTGTAGCCGAAATGAATAGGTTGAAAACCGGGGATAATGGCTCGGGCTGTGAAAAGTTTTAGCGTCGCCAGATTTGAGGGAGTCAGGTTGAAATAGATGAGATCACGATTTTGAGCGTCAAGACTTTGTGTCAAAATATCTAATTTGTGAGCGGCTCCGGCATTTGCCGGAGCCGCGGGCCTCTCCCGTGTTTGAGCCTCCCAGTCAAACAGTGTTGGAGAGCGAGAAAGCAAAAAGTCGAAGGCGCTTGTTGCCGCCGGGCTGGCGTAGCGCAGGGCATGATCGTGTCCCGCAGCGACTAAATAGGGGCGTTCTACAAGCGCGGATATATATTGCTGCACATCAGGCTGTTTGATATACCACTGCAAACTGGCTCGCGTTTGGGCTGCTTCCAAAATAGCCTGACGCGCGGCACGTGGTGCATCAAGATCGGCACCAAGCCCAACAGCGATAGCAGGCCCATTGGCAGATGCATCTGTTTGTCTCGTTAAAGCCATAAAAACGTGACAAAATTGGTCGGTTGGCAGCCGATAGAGCAATATCTCTACGTGACGGCGTTGGTAGGCCCGACACAAACCGACAATATTTGCATCCGGATGTTGGCAAGGATCAATCCGTTGGCAGGGAAGCCGGTTTAACCAGGTGATGATAAACGCATCACGTTCAATCACTTCGCAAGCCGCTCTATATATAGCCTCGGGCAATGTTGGCCCGGCAGCCAGACCATTAGAGGAAGGAGGAATATACAGCTTCTCTTCAGCTTGCGGTTTGTAGGCCAGAAAAACAGCTTGGGCCGGAACAAAAACATGCTCTCCGGTGACCAACGAGCGGGCCTGAACCCAACCCACGGTACTATCATTTGTATAGGGCGTATATGAAAGTTCAGCATATTGCTCCGGTAAGTAAAGCCCTAATTTATCCGGAGTCAAAAATTTTGCCTCACGTGTGGCTTGAGGGGCAAATAAAATTTCGTCATTAGACCAGGAGAGGGCCGAATAACTCTCGACCCCCTCCCCTAAAGCGCCCATCTGCGCTTCAACCGGAGTCATCCCTTTTCCCGAAGAGCGCAGATAGCGCCGTTCATCACCCTTTAGATGATGATGATTGACCAACTCGGCTCGAAAAAGATAGGGTTGAGCCGGTTCGTCGGAAACTTTTTGAAAAAGCTCAAATTCTTTGATGATATTGATCGACTGGCTCAATAACGTTGAGGCAAAGCCCATCATATTGGTGGATAACTCGACCCTGCTTTTGAGTTCTGGTAAAGATGGGTGCGAGCGTTCGATGGGCATAGGCTCAAAGCGGGTTGAGGAGCGATCAATACGATGCATGATAACCTACCGGCAGTTGCCAAGGAAATCCATAAAACGTCGAACCTTTTGATAGGTGCGAATTTCCTCATCGGTTGGTGTTGACGCGCTGCCACCGGCCGGAGGGACAACATTGGGTGATACCGGGCTTGGAAGTGAGGGCTGAGATCCGTTTGATCCGCCGGCTTGCGCCAGTTGTTTCTCCAATTCTAATACTTTCAACTCCAGCTTTAAAACACGGTTTTCCAACTGTAAATAATCGGACATGATTTACCTCTCCTATAATGAAAAGCGATGGATTGATATAGTTTATAAGAAAACGCTGTACTACCACCGGGCTATATTAGCTTCAATGCGGCTATCGCGTTCTTCTTCGACACGAGGAAGGTCGAGGATGGTGATTTTTCCGGCGTCATACTCGATCAGGCCACGTTTACGCCACTCTTGTAAAAGCCGATTGACCCACTCGCGTCGTGTGCCGATTAATGAAGCTAAATCAGTTTGATTGAGCGCTAGATTAAGTACGTAACGTTTGCCTTCTTCTTCTACTTCGCCAAACTGATTGTTGTAAGAGAGCAAGATATGCAGCAGCCGACCTGCGGCATCATACTGAGCAATCGTTTCGGCATAAGCTGCTGTCCAACGGAGTTTGCTCGTCAGCAGTTTCGCCAATGAGAAAGCCAGGTCAGGCATCGTCTGCAGATGGTGCAGAAACCGCGTCTGTGGCATCACGAGGAGACTACAACTCCCAATAGCCTTGGCAGAGGCAGATCGCGGTTGGTTATCGACTGCTGCAAACTCACCCACAACGTCTGTCGGGAAAAATATATTGATGGATGTTTCCCCCCCAGATGGGCTTACCTTGAAAACGCGAATCTTCCCTTTTTGAACAATATAGACTTCATGGCTTTGATCACCTTGACTAAAAATAATATCGTCGCGGCGGTAGGTACGAAGCTTAAAGTCGTTAATAATGATTTGCAGGTCGTTATCGTTTAGTGATGAAAAGAGAGGAGTCTTCTTTAGAAAGTCAATGAGTTGGTCTGATTTTTTACTGCGGGAAGTTATTCTGTTTGATTTCATTGTATCCTACCGGTAGACAAAAAGCTGTGTTCTGGCGCACACAATATTTATGCTTTAAAGCACACCCATCGTGTGCGCTAGAACACAGACAATACCACCATGATCATTATATAATTGAATTATCAATAGTAAGTGTCAAATTCTAGTCAAACTACTACCAGAAACGCGATTTTTTAGAATTTGACTTCGTAGTATAACACCAAGCCGAAAAAAACATCAACTTCTAAACAAGCCCAACGTTTTACAAAGCGGCTATAAACACGACCAAAAAAACATATATATACGAGGCGAGGATGAGACGAGTGATGAATTTTATGACCAGATTGATATCCGATAATGATACCTGGATGTTGAAGCTAATTGGCGACATTGATGTTAGAGCATCGAAGTTGATTGAGTTTTCACAAATTTCAGAGAAGCTGGAGAAGGTGCAGGCCAGTTCATTAACCATCGATCTGAGCGAAGCAGAAATTATCGACTCCTCCGGATTACGCCTCTTGTTACAGGCGAAAAAAGAACTCTCTCGAAAAAATATTGAAGTCATTCTCAACAACCCTAGTGCTCACATGTGCCGGCTGTTTAGGATAATGCAACTCGATCAAATTTTCATAATACGGGGTAACTTAGCCTGGGCCAACTTTTCGTAAAGCAAAAGGTTATTTCAATAATCGAGGCATAACTTATCGAACGTTACTGTTAAAAAATTTATCATAAGTAGTACGAAGTCAACTGCGACCCTCATGAGCGACCTTCAGGACAAGTCTAAATCATTTATAAATTGTCCGACAACTGGACGGGTCGTAGAGCCAATTCGGCGAGTCAATATATTAGTCGATTCGGAGATGATAACGTGGTGGCAGTGTCCGGCTTGCCGGGGGTGGCATCTGCAAAAGCGAAAGAATGAAGATGCTAAAAGTGGAGAATAATTTGTGGAGGTTGCTATGAAGCGTTTTCTAATTAATCAACAAGGTGGTGGATTATGGATACATTTAATTGGTTAATTCTCGGCCATTTAGTAGGCGACTGGCTGTTACAAAATGATTGGATGGCCCAAGGTAAAAAACGCGGGTTTTTTACTGCGCCAGGCTTAGTCCATTATACAATTTATACAGCCGCAGTCATTGTATTTTTATGGCTATCTCCGCAGGATACAACCGGTCTAGGGATTTATCTGTGTGTAGGGGCGCTTATATTTCTGTCTCACTGGATTATCGATGCGACAAAAATTGTAGAAACGTGGATACGTGTCTTCAAACAGAGCAATATCTCAATTATGCGAATTATGGTTGACCAGACCTTTCATATTTTAGTTCTGGCGACGATAGCCTACGTCATTCTTGTCTTTTAGGATGTTCGTTTCTGGCTCAAGCCTCCTTTGACAGCCGTTAAGAAAAATTTATACTTTAAGTATTATGAAGTCAATCTCGCATGAGACGGTTGGCCTTTTTCCATTTTTAAAGCCGATGGCGTTCACATCTGGCTATAAGATGCTGTTTTAAGGCCGATTGTCTTCGTGTCAAAGTCAAAGGAAAAATAATGAGCCAAGAATATAAGATCGATACGTTAGCTATCCACGCCGGTCAAGAGCCTGACCCCTCAACCGGGGCGATTATGACCCCCATCTACCAGACCTCAACCTATGTTCAGCCCGATGTCGGACAGCATCTGGGTTACGAATACTCGCGTACCGACAATCCCACCCGTACGGCTCTCCAAGCCAATTTAGCCGCTTTAGAGGGAGCAAAACATGGACTTGTTTTTGCCTCCGGTCTGGCCGCCACGGATATTGTTATGCGCCTTATGCGGCCGGGTGATCATATTGTGGTCGGTGATGATGTCTATGGCGGTACCTATCGTATGTTTGATAAGGTACTCAAACATTACGGGCTGGAGTTTTCTTACATCGATTTGACCGATCTCGATGCTTTTCAGCAAGCCCTTCGGCCAAACACCAAACTCGTTTGGCTAGAAACCCCTACCAATCCAAATCTTAAACTGGCCGATATTGCGGCTCTGTCCGAACTGGCTCATGCCCGTCAGGCGCAGGTTGTTGTCGATAACACCTTTGCCAGCTCATATCTTCAAAACCCGTTGGCGTTAGGGGCCGATATAGTTCTGCACAGCACCACCAAATATTTGGGCGGCCATTCCGATGTCGTCGGCGGCGCGGTGATGCTCAACAACACCGAAATCTACGAGCAGTTGAAGTTTTTGCAAAATGCTATCGGCTCGGTGCCGGGACCGCAGGATTGCTGGCTGGTGCTGCGTGGTATCAAAACCTTGGCCGTACGCATGGAGCGCCACTGCCGCAACGCGCTGACGTTGGCCCAATGGCTTTCGGATCATCCGGCGGTGGCCCAGGTTCTCTATCCCGGTCTGCCCGATCACCCTCAGCATGAATTAGCCAAACGCCAAATGCGTGACTTCGGCGGCATGATTTCCATTATTCTCAAAGGCGGCGAACCGGCGGCGCGCGAAATGGTCAAACGCACCCATCTTTTCGCGCTGGCCGAGTCCCTGGGCGGTGTTGAGTCGCTCATCGAGGTGCCGTACGCTATGACCCACGCCTCCACTGCTGACTCCGATATCGCCGTCGACCCCGGCTTGGTTCGTCTGTCCGTTGGTATTGAGCATATCGATGATCTTCAGGCAGATTTAGCTGAAGCGTTAAAAGAACTGTAACCGCAACCTTGCCATAGGATTAGATTGGTCCAGTTTTTGCCATTGGGCAATAAAACAATAATGGGCAATTATGGTGGTGACAGCATAACTCTGGCAAGGAAACTGGACCAATCTATTATGCTACCTTCTTGGCCAGGAAATCTAACAAATCAATCTTCGTAATAACGCCCGCAATTTGCTCGTTTTCTAAAACAACAACCACTCGAGCCGTGGCAAAAATACTCATCAGCGTCTCCATCGGAGCGTCGATATTCACAGTCGTCACGTTCGTATTAATCATCTCGGCGATGGTTTCCTCAGGGCTGTGTTGATGGGTGGAAAACAGCATATGGTTGAGCAGTTCCACTTCTGAGACCATTCCGACCAGTTTGCCATCGTCTGCCACCGGCAACTGCGAGATATCCAGCTTCTTCATCAGTTCGATAACGTTCTGCATCGTGTCCGTGGAGCTAACCGTATAAACATCGGTTACGGCCTTAGATTGCAACACATGCATTGCCTGAGCCTCGTCCATCGAGCTTTCCAAAAAGCGGTTCTCTCGCATCCAATCATCGCTGAAAATTTTGCTCAGATAGCGCGAGCCGGAGTCGGGTAGGACGACCACTACAGTTTTGTCAGGGCCAAGCCGGTGTCGACGGATGTAGTGTAGTGCCCCGGCCACGGCCGAACCACACGACCCGCCACAGAAAATGCCTTCCTCGCGTACCAACCGGCGCGTCATCAAAAAACTTTCTTTGTCATTGACCTTGACGACTTCATCGACCACCGACAAATCGAGCGTACTGGGCAAAATATCCTCGCCGATACCTTCGATTTTGTACGACTCGGCGATTACATCCGTTTTGCCCTGATGCAAGTCGTATAAAATCGAGCCAATGGGATCGACCCCGACAATCTGAATTTTGGGATTCTTGTCTTTCAGGTAGCGCCCCACACCCGTAATCGTGCCGCCCGTGCCCATACCGGCCACAAAGACATCGATCTTGCCTTCCGTCTGTTCCCAGATTTCCGGTCCGGTCGTAAGCACATGTGATTTAGGGTTTTCGGGGTTGTGGTATTGGTTCGCTAAAATGCAGTTAGGCGTTTCCTCAACCAGCTTACGGGCGACCGAGTAATAGCTGCGTGGGTCATCGGCCTCAACCGCGGTTGGTGTGATGACGACTTTGGCTCCATAAGCGCGCAGCAACTGCACTTTTTCCTGGCTCATCTTATCGGGCATCACAAAAATGGTTTTGTAACCCTTAAGCGCTGCCACAATCGCCAGCCCGACACCGGTGTTGCCACTGGTCGACTCAACGATGGTGCCGCCCGGCTTCAAACGCCCACTCTGCTCGGCCTCTTCGATAATGCCCATCGCTATCCGATCTTTAACCGAGCCGCCGGGGTTAAAATACTCCACCTTCGCCAGCAGCTCGGCTTCAATCCCGCGCGTTACGCTGTTGAGCCTAATGAGGGGTGTATTGCCAATAGTTTCTAAAATGGAATTTAATACTTTGTTCGATTGCATAAAAGACTCCTTGGGATAGGTGGATGGATAGTTTGATAGTCGGTTAGACAGTAACCCACTACCCAACCGCCAAACTACCCAACCACCCAACTATAATATCAACTTCATAATCTTCTCGCCCTCGTCCCATTCGCCTGTTTCTTCAAAACCCAGCTTGCGGTAAAACGGTAAAGGGCTGCCCTCTTTCGGTACATAACTGAGAAACAATTCTTTCGCGTCCGGTAAGCCACGGACATGGTCAATGACCTTAAGCAAGGCCTGGCGACCGTATCCCTTACCTTGATGACTCTTGTCGATCATAAAACGCCAAACGAAATACTCTGGTTTTTCTTCATCGATGTAAAGCATAACGAAGCCCACCGGTGTCTCATCGGCATAGATAGCCCGAAACCAGGCATTTTTAGAGAAATGGGCTTGGGCAATCGAAACGGCATTCGTCGCCACGAAATGCTTTTGATTATCGGCAACCTCTAAGCGTAAGATAGGTCGCAGTGTTTCTTCGGTGATCTCTTGTAGTGTAACCTGTGCACTAGCGGTAGCAGGCATGACGTATCTCCTTGTAAATAATTTTTTGTGACGGTCTGATTAAATTATACCGTACCTCACACACGGATCTAAATCTTGCCGTGATTACAACTATTCTGGCCTTGTAAATTTTCGAAATTAGGCCCATCGTGGTTACAATAGAGATGATGTTGACTCCCTCCCCGAGCCAATTCACCCTCAATGAAGTTATCGCCACAAAATGTGTACGACATTACCTGTTTTTGAGGTAATGGCTGCAAGATGTGGTAAAACTCTTGTTTCTATAAACAAAATACGTATGTACAAAGGAGATACTCGTGAATTACTTACCATTAGACACACGCTACGACACCATGCGCTACAATCGCTCCGGACGCAGTGGACTGCGACTGCCGGCTGTTTCGCTGGGGTTGTGGTATAACTTCGGCGGCGTTGACCCGCTGGAAAATGCACGGGCTATGCTTCGCCGTGCCTTCGATTTGGGCGTCACCCATTTCGACCTGGCCAATAACTACGGCCCGCCACCCGGATCAGCGGAGGAAACGCTGGGGCTAATTATGAAGCAGGATTTAGCGCCGTATCGCGATGAATTGATTATTTCCAACAAAGCGGGCTACTTTATGTGGCCCGGTCCGTATGGCGAATGGGGATCGCGCAAATACCTTATCGCTAGCTGCGATCAAAGCCTTAAGCGCACGGGGTTAGATTACTTTGACATTTTCTACAGCCATCGACCTGACCCCAAGACGCCGCTGGAAGAAACTATGTCCGCTCTCGACTATATCGTTCGCAGCGGGCGAGCGCTATACGTGGGCATTTCTACTTACAGTCCCGAACAGACTCGCCAGGCCTCCCAAATTCTGCGTGACCTCGGCACACCCTGCCTTATCCATCAACCGCGCTACAACATGTTTGATCGCTGGATCGAAGAGGGATTGCTTGATGTTTTGGATGAAGAAGGCATCGGCTGCATCTGCTTTTCGCCGTTGGCGCAGGGAATTTTGACCAACAAATACCTCGACCGCGTACCCGACGAGTCTCGTGCCGCCAAATATGAAGGCCAGCTTCACTGGGGTGACAAAGTCAATCAGGAGCGTCTGGCCAAAGTTCGAGAACTGCGCGAAATTGCCCAGGCTCGCGGCCAAACAATGGCCCAACTGGCTATTGCCTGGGTTTTGCGCCATCCCGGCATGACTTCAGCCTTAATTGGAGCTAGCCGCGTCAGCCAGATTGAAGATGCCGTAAGCGCGCTGGACAATCTGTCCTTTAGTGAGGAAGAACTTAGTTCTATCGAGGCGATTTTGAATTAAGAAAAGTGGTGATGGGTGCTGACGGCGTTGGAGGTTATTTAGCGCTGTCAGCATAATCACCTGGCCCTTAGCTTTTGGGATCTTGGCCGGCTTCCCTAGCTCTGATTTCCTCTAAGCATTTGGCGTGAGCAATTCTATTCTCGCATACTATCCACTCATCTTGGTTGCACTCAGTTTTGCGACATACTTCACACGCGCTGAGCTCCAAAGGAATTTCTTGGACCCATTCATCTTTAATACGTTTCAATAGGTTTCTTAGAACATTGCGTTTTTGATTGTCCATAGTTCGTACTCTCCTTTGAGTCTAAAATACCACATTTTTTATATAAATGGTAGAGGGAAATCTGCACGCCTGCAATCATTGTTGACCTATACAGCACTCTGGACTAGAATGCAGGTTATATATATCCGTCTCAATGTATATCGTGCAGATTTACGTAGATTAATAAGTAACAAGTATGTGGTTAAAATAGATTTAACAGCCGCTTGAAAAGCGACTTAATCTACACACAAATTGACTGCCGCCGGCTTTTAAGCCGAAGTGAGGTTCGATTGAATGCCCCCGTCAAGCCCCGCCCCCCGTCAAAAACGGGTTGTGGTCTGTGGGCTAATATTGCAATAAGTTTAGGCGCCATTGTTGTGGCGCTCATTTTTTTAGAAGTTGGATTGCGTGGACTACATGGTCCGCTCGATGTAAGCCGTTCCTCTGCGGAGACCGGCTGGCGCGGCCGTGCTAATGAATACAAAATTTTAGATACGGATGGCTACGATCACCCCTTTCAACTCAATAGTCAGGGAATGCATGATACCGAGCATCCCATAGCCAAACCCTCGAACACTTACCGTATCATGCTACTGGGCGACTCGTTTGTTGAGGCCCGACAGGTGATAGAAACAGAAACAGCGCATCAGATTCTGGAAGATTTGCTCAATGAGACCAACGGTGAGAAACAGTACTCCGTTATAAGTGCCGGAGTGCCGGCCTGGGGCACCGGTCAGCAACTTCTGTACTACCGCTCGCAAGGACGGCATTATCAGCCGGATTTAGTCGTGTTGATGGTCTACTTGGGCAACGATATAACCGATAATCTGCCGGTTCACAGCACTACGTTTAGCAATGTGGATTTTTACGCGCCCTATTTTTCCCTCTGCAACGATATACTAGACCCGGAGCCGTGGGTTTATGCGCCCGGCGTTACCCCGGCGATGGGAAACTGTTCTTCTACTCAAAAGCAGTTGGCTAAACAGCTACAATGGCTTTACTGGCATTCAAATATCTATCGGGCGCTTGGTCCGTTGCTTAACCTTCGCCAGAAAGAATTTTTTAACAAAGATTTACCTAATATCCATCTCTATGTGCCCTTAGACAATGAAACCTTTCAGCAAGATTTTCCGCGTGAGAATCAGATCCTGGAGTATGGCTGGCGAGTGACCTTTGCCCTTATTAAGGAGTTGCAGCGCGAAGTTGAAGCTGACGGAGCCGAACTCGCTGTTGTTCTTATTGACTCGGCTGAGGTTATTACCCTGCTGGCTTCACCTCCCGAGATGCAAGCCGCGCGGATTGAAAGTATGCCTTATTTAGCCTTAACCCAACCCGATTTGCCGGAAAATAAGTTCCGGCAAGCCTTAGCCGAAAACGAGATCGAGATATTTAACCTGCAACCGGAGTTAGTCGACTATACGCGCCAACACAACGCGCTATTGTTTTACCCGCACGATAAACATTGGAACAGATTGGGCAATAGCGTTGTCGCCGGTATCTTGTACAATTGGTTGGAAGATCGCTGGCTGTCATATGAAGCCTGTCCTCCCCACAATGCTGTTATAGAGACTTGTTAGACTCATTGAGACATAATTCGCCTGTGCCGTTACTTTTGCCCCGTTAGCCCCTATGGTATAATGCCGCCACTTTGAAAAAATCACGCGACGTCCTTATTTTATTCCTGCTGGTTATCGCCCGGGTGCGCATCGATACTTTAGCCGATGGTGCGCTTCCGTTCCGTCACGAAGATGTTCCACAGCTTGTCGGCGGCTGGTGGCCGGCCTGGAGTTTGCAGCTTCTAAGCCATCCCGAAACCGATCCTGTCAGTATGATGCTGATTGTAACCAGTTTTGGCTTGTTAGGACTGTACCTTATCATCGACATTCTCAGCCGCGACCGTTGGGCTAAATGGGTTCATTATGGGAAGCTGGGGCTAATATTTGGCATTATCGGCCTGTTGGTCTTTGGCAAAACGCTGCTGTTGGTCAACCTGCGCCAACTGCGCGGTCCGCTTAGCTATGCCCATGACGGGGGCGTCATCCAAACCGAGGTGACGGTTCGCTATTTTCTTGACGGCCTCAATCCATATGTTGAAGATTACGTCGATACGCCTATGGCGGAATGGGGCTACGAGGAATACCGCACCGCGCTGTATCACTACCCTTATCTGCCTTGGACGTTTGTCTTTTCCGCGCCAATCTATCTTATCAGCCAGGGCTGGTTGGGCTGGTTCGACGAGCGGTTGGTTTACCTGTTGCTCTTTGCCCTGACGCTGCTGTTGGTGCCTTTGCTTATTCGCGGGCCGGAGTCGCGGTTAATAGCGCTAGCCGTTATCGGCTTAAACCCCATCGGCATTATCAGCATTATCTTTGGTGAAAATGATCCCTTTGTCTTCGCTTGGATTATGCTGGCGTTATGGCTTATTCACCCCCCGCCGGAAAAGAGACCCGTCCCTAAGCAACGGTGGCTATGGGGATCGGCGGTGTACGGGTTGGCCTGTGCCAGCAAGCCGACTGCCTGGTTTTTAGCCCCCTTTTGGTTGCTGTATATGCTGCGCGATGTTTGGGGCGACCGTTTTATTCCGCCGCCCTCACGATGGCGGCAACTGGGCACCGTTTTGTGGCAGCGAGCCTGGTCACTGCCGTTGGTGGTGCTGTTGGTTATCGGCCCATGGCTGGTTTGGAGTCCGGCGGCGATGTATGATGATGTATGGCGCTGGTCGTCCGGCCAAGGTGAATCAGGCTATCAAATATGGGGATGGGGTGCCAGTAACTATGTGTTGGCCCTGGGCTGGGTTTCTGATCGCTTCGATTACTGGCCTTTTATCATACCCGGTGCTATTATCGCCCTACCGCTGCTCGTTTTGCTGCTGTGGCGGCAAACTCACGAAAATACTATGGCGATGATGCTTTATGGGTACGTAGTATTGTTATTTGTCTTTTTTTATGTCTCGCGATTTATGCAGCCTAACTACTTAGGCTATATGGTATCTTTTTTAGCATTAGCCTTTACTTTAGATGAAGAGAGGAATAAGAATGACGTTGAACGAGAAGGATCAAGCGCCCGATTTCGAACTGCCGGATGATACCGGCACACCCACCAAACTGTCCAATTTGCGGGGCAAGTGGGTGGTTCTGTACTTCTTTCCCAAGGCGATGACCAGTGGCTGAACGAGCCAGGCCCGCGGAGTCCGTGATGACTTCGAACAGTATAAAGACGCCGAGGCCGTTGTTATCGGCGTTAGCCCCGACTCGGTGAAAAAACAGGCCCAATTTAAAGCTAATGAGGAGTTGCCCTTTACCCTGCTGTCTGATGAAGACCGCGAGGTTATTAACTTGTATGGCGTGTGGGTTGAGAAATCGCTATATGGAAAAAAGTTCTGGGGCGTAGAACGCAGCACGTTTATCATTAGCCCCGATGGTATTATCGAACGTATCTTTCGCAAGGTGAGACCGAAACAGCACAGCGCCCAGATTTTAAAGGCTTTGCACGAACTGAGAGCAACATCGTAAGCTGTGCTTTGTTACGAACATTTATTATGACTGAATCATTACCTGTAAAAACCAATAAACCCGACTGGCGTGACCAAACAACCTGGCCCCTCCATTCGACCCCAACCTATAAAGTGAATGAAACGGTGGTGCGAGCCTTTGTGGCCTTGTTTACCCGTTTTGAGGCCATTGGCACAGAAAATATCCCAGCCGGAGCCTGCATTGTGGCTCCCAACCACAGCAGCAACTATGATCCCATGTTTGTGGGCGTAGGCACCTACCCGCGACAGCTTTTTTTTATGGGTAAGCAAGAATTGTATAAAAATCCGGTAGCAGCCTGGTATTTTCGTCAATGCGGCACCTTTCCGGTCAACCGGGGAATGCGCGATCAATGGGCCTTGCGTCACGCCGGGCGCGTTTTAGAAGCGGGTCGATTATTGTGTATGTTTCCTGAAGGTACACGCAGCAAAACGGCCCAATTAGCCAAAGGCAAAATCGGCACCGTTAAATTGGCGCTTGAACACAATGCTCCAATTGTGCCGGTGGCCATCATCGGCTCACGAGCCGTAAAAGTAGGGTTGAAACGGACGCCGGTTAAGGTTATTTTCGACAAACCCCTTTACCTGCAAAAAGAGGCCGGTGTGCCTCCCTATGAATACCAAACCATTCGCGATTTGACCCATGATCTGATGCAACGTATTGCCGTCATGTTGCCCCCGGAAAATCGAGGCTTCTATGCCTGAAATCGAAACCTCAAATGTAGGGCTTGCTCCCCCGGAGCTTACCGGAGCGATGCGCCTTGAAGATGGCCGGCTGCTGCATTGGTACGAGTGGGGACCGGCTGCCGGTACCCCTATAATCTTTTGCACCGGCGCAGCGATGAGCGGTTGGCTCGGCTTCGGCACCGATTGTCTGGTTGAACACAATCTGCGACTGCTGGCCCCCGATCGACCTGGTTTAGGGCAGTCTGACCCCCACCCCAATAAGACCCTTGCATCTTGGGCGGATGATATGTGGCAGTTTTGCGCTTTCAACCGGCTGGACCCGGTGTTAACCGTTGGCTTCTCGCAGGGCGCTCCGTTTGCTCTGGCTTTGGCCGCCAGCGGGCTGGTCTCCGCTGCTGCTATCGTCTCGGGCCAGGATGATCTGCGTCATCCAAATCTGCGCCCTTTACTCTACCCCGATGTTGAAGGTATGCTGGCCGCCATCGAACAAGACCCAACCAAGTTTGAACAAGATATGGCCGCGATGGCTACCGCTGAAGGTTTCTGGGATTTAATCATCGGCATGAGCGGCGAACGTGACCGCCTCCTCTATGAAAGCCCCGACTTTGCTACGGCCTACCGTGAAACCTTACAGCAGGGTTTTGCCCAAGGGGCATCCGGTTACGCCCGCGATCTGGTCATCGCCATGGGAGATTGGCCGTTGGATATCGAAGCCATCGCCATACCGGTCGATCTGTGGTACGGCCGGCAAGACACCAGCCCCGTTCACTCGCCCGATTTCGGCGCAACCCTTGCGGCCCGGCTGCAGCACGCCACCCTCACCGTCGCCGAGAACGAAGGCGGTTCGATCCTCTGGACACAGTCGGGTGATATTCTCCGCCAACTGAAATCACACCTGCCCCACCCTTAAAAAGAAACATCTGGAGCATCAAAGTTTACTTTGATCTGACCGTAAACGGCAAAGCATTGTAAATCAACAAATTAATCGCGGAGTCACAAAGCTAGCTTTGTGACTCCGGCAAGTACCGATTAATTTCTAAAAACACAAAGCTTTGTCGCTTCACGACGTTATCGTGACCGGTTGCCTCGCGAATGACCGTCTATCTCTCTCAAAATTTTATACGGTTCCGTCTCTTAACAAACTCATACCCATAGAATGGACAGGAACGGGGTAGCTATGCTAGGATACGGGCGGGAAGATACCGGGGACAGGTGTCATTGTTGGATTATAATCGTCTCACCCTACAAATGGATGGCTTATGAGCAAGAACGGCTGGGAATTCAAACGCGATGATGACAAAGAACGCAGTTATGGATTTATTTTGTCCCTTTTTGTTCTTTTTTTAGCGCCCAGTCTTACCCCAGCCATCCTGGTGTTGGTAGCGATTATCTTTTTTCAGTTGCGTATTCCTAACGAGTCATTTCTTTCGCTTGCGCTATGCAGTTGTGCCGTTTATCCTGTTATGGTAATTATCAGTGTGGCTGCCGCCTGGTATTTCTATCTCAGAGAGCAGTACGGCCTGATGGTAGTGTTTTTGATGCTACCGTTAGGTAACTTCTTTGTGACGGTAGTGGCGTTGGTTATGGGCTATTAGCGCGTTGTATGTTACGGCAAAGACGTAAGGAAGTTGCGAACAGCCTCAATGTAGCGAGCGAACTGATCGCGGCGGATACTGTGACCGGCTTGGGGAATAGGCGTAACCTGTAAGTGGGGTACCCATTCCCGCAGCTTCGCGACTTCCTCCTCCGAAAGTAGAGCGCCAAGTGACTGATCGGCAGTTATAAGAAGCGTTGGACAGGTGATGCGCTGTAACGTTGCCGGCCAATCGATAGCGACTACCGGACTGGGGTTGAGAACATTGAGGCTGAAGCGCAGTTTCGCCTCGGCCCACGGTTCCAACTCCGCTTCGGACCAACCGGGTGTTTCAGACCGCTGCGCTGCAATCAGTGCTTCACGCTTTTGCCCTTGAAGTCCCGTAATCCACGCCCGCATGCCGGCCCGCCAGTCGGCATCGCCCACCCCATCTACGGGGTGGGATGACCAACTGGCCGGTGGATCTTCTAATAAGATGGCACGCGGTACATCCGGACCGGTGCCGGCCAGTACCAGCGTCGTCACTGCGCCCATGGAGTGCCCTAAAATGATCGGTTTATGCAACTTGAGCGCGGCGATAATGGCAGCCAGGTCTTCCGCTTGCTCAGCAGAACCGTACCCATGCTCCGGCGCAGCCGAGCGACCGTGCCCCCGCGCATCGACCATAATAACGTCATATTCCGGAGCCAACACTTCAGCGACCGGAGTCCAGCACAACCCGTCGTCGGTGATGCCGTGGGCGAGCACCAGCGGCGGTTTGTCCCCGCCCGTGCGTGTATAATGCAGCCGCAGGCCGTTGGCCTCGATAGTATTGGATGTCCAAGTTGTCATTGTTCTTGTCCTTTTTAACGCCGGCCCGGCCCGCCGAATACGGCTGTCTCGATTAGGCCGAACTCGGCCCGCGCCTCAATAGCCTGTGACGAACTGCCGACAAGTACCTCAAACTCGCCGGCTTCAGCCACCCACGCTTGTCGGGCGTCATCCCAGAAGGCCAGCGCGGTTCGATCAAGGGTAAGCGTCACCGTCTTTGTCTCGCCGGGCGTTAAGCTGACCTTGGCAAAGCCCTTTAGCTCCTTGGGTGGGCGAGCCAGGCTGGCCGTTACGTCACGCACGTAGAGCTGGACAATCTCCTGTCCGGTGCGTTGGCCGGTGTTGGTTACCTCTATACTGACGGACAGCGTCTCGTTAGGGGCGATAGCCGTAGCGCTGAGGCGCAGATTGGCGTAGGCGAAGTCGGTATAGGACAGCCCAAAGCCAAACGGGAACAGCGGTTCAACGTTCTTTTTGTCATAGTAACGGTAGCCGACAAAAATCCCCTCGCCGTAGCGCACCCGGCCATTTTCGCCGGGGTAATTAATGTAGGCCGGATTATCTTCCATGCGTTGCGGAAAGGTTTGCGACAGCTTGCCGGAGGGATTGACCTGGCCGAACAGCACATCGGCGATAGCGTTGCCGCACTCCTGGCCGGGATACCAGGCCTGCAGCACGCCGGCCACCTGGTTGAGCCAGGGCATAGTTACAGGCGCGCCGGTTTGCAGCACTACGATGGTGCGCGGATTGGCCTCGGCCACGCGGCTGATGAGTTCATTCTGGTGACCGACCAGATCCATATGCGGCCGATCTTGGCCCTCAGTATCCCACTCGCCGTTCAAGCCGACAAACAGCACGGCCACATCTGAGGCAGCGGCCAGCGCCACCGCCCGCTCAATAGCCTCGTCGCCGAGTGGCAGGAAAACGCCCGCCCGCACAGCCCTCACCCCCAAGGCTCCGGTTTCAGGGCAGGCATATTCAATGGTCACCTCGACCGGCTCGTCTGCCTCAAGTGCTATCGTCCCGATTACCTCATTGCTGCCGCCCCCAAAGTAACTTTCACCTGGCTGCCACGCCGTCCAGTTGTCGACAACAAGCTGCCCATTGACAAACAGGCGGCTCAGACCGGCACTGACCAGGCTGAACTGATGCTCGCCGCCCGTGTCGGGTGTAAACTGGGTGGTAAGGCGTGTTGAAAAAGCGGTTCGATTGACTCCCGGTGGGACATCGTGTAGCCACATGATTTCGCTGTCTATGGTTTCCGTATGGGCTACAACCGCGCCCGATAGGTCAAGGCTGTTGAAGTAATCCATAGTAAATCGCTCGCGCAGCAGCGGCAGATATTTATGATTGGTGCAGCCGAGTTCGTAGCCCAGCTCGACCGTTGGCCCAACCTGGGCCGTAATTCCGTCATAGGGGCTGACCCGGTAATGAGCGTTCACCTGAGCACTGCCGCCGCCCATAATCTGGGCGGTTTTGGCGTTCGGGCCGATGATCGCCAATGTGTGCGGGGCGTTCGGATCAAGCGGTAGAATACCGTCGTTCTTGAGCAGGACAATGCCTTCAGCCCCGGCCTGCCGGATAAGGGCGCGGTGTTCGGGCCGGTCATCAGCTTGCTCATCGGGAATAACGGGATCGTCGAAAGCGCCGACCTTGGCGATCAGGCGCAGGACACGTCGTGCACTTTCTTTTACGGCGTCGGCGCTGACCTGACCGGCCTGAACAGCCTGTACCAGTTTATCCCCACGCTCCCGGGCCGGGCCGGGCATCTCCAGATCCATTCCGGACTCGACCGAGGTCAGGCTGTGGGCGGCAAACCAGTCGGACATAACCAGGCCGTCAAAGCCCCACTCCTCTTTGAGGATGCTGCGCAGTAGGGTGGGGTGGTCCCCGGCAAACATGCCGTTGACCTTGTTGTAGGCGTTCATCACCGCCCACACCTGCCCTTCTTTAACCGCAGCCTCGAAAGGCGGCAGATAGATTTCGCGCAGGGGACGCTCGTCGATCTCAGAGTTTATCGTCATACGCTGGAACTCCGACTCGTTGCCGGCATAGTGCTTGACGGTGGCCGCCACGCCTTTGCTTTGCAAACCTTTGATGTAGGCTACGGCCATGCGGGCCGAGAGAAATGGATCTTCCGAGTAGCACTCGAAGTTGCGGCCATTCTGAGTAGAGCGGTGGATGTTCACGGTTGGTGCCAGCAACACCCGCGCTCCTTTTGATTGCGTCTCCTCAGCCAGAGCCTGGCCAACCTGCTCCACAAGCGCTGTGTTCCAAGTTGCGGCCAAGGAAATTCCAATGGGAAAACAAGCTGCGGTTACGCCCCCGATGAGGGAGCCACCCCCACGCGCTCCGTTGGGGCCGTCGCTCACTTTAATGGCCGGGATGTTTAGGCGTTCGATAGGAACCGTTGTCCAGAAATCGGCCCCGGCCAGCAGAGCCACCTGTTCCTCCAGCGTCATCGCTTGCAGCAGCGCTTCGAGGCGTGCTTCCACATCAGGTGTGGTTGAATTATTGACTTCCATAGTCATAGGGGTTCTCCTTATTCTCTGGCCGTTTTCACAACGGCCTATAATTTTTGACAACGGTTGTTTCCACGCTTGGTCGGCATAAATCAATCGAACTAACGCCGGTTACACCGCCGATTTCTCGCTGGCTCCCTGAGTGTAGACATCCGCTGTATCGAAGAAATTGATACCGAGTGCCAGCGTCCGTTTCAAGAAAGGCCGGTTTTGCGTCTCGTCGAGCGCCCACGGCCGGCACTCGGTGGGCCGACCGTAAGCCATACAAACACCATAAACCTTAATGCTTTTATTGGCATTGGTTTCCCTAATCGCTCTAAGATTGCTTTTACACGGCGCTATCATTGTAACACACTCTGTAGGAATTGAGAATAGAAAATGGAAATGAAGAAAGATAGGCTGCTTTGGTTAAACGTTACCAAGCGAGGCCTTCCGTGTTCAGGGAAGGACGTGATTCGACGGTTCAATCTTCCGGTTTGGTTGATTTCCCATTGACCACTAACGCCTCCCACGGCACGTCGCGCAGGCGAATGTCTTGGAGGGGCAGGGGAATTTCGATGTTGTGGCGGGCGAACGTCTCCAGCATGGTCAGCACCATTTCTTGTTGGGTGGTAACCTTTTGGCCCAGGTCGGCGACCCAGGCAAAGAGCGAGAAGTTGACGCTTGAGGGACCAAACTCCATCAGGAAGGCGCTGGGGGCCGGCTCGTCCAGCACCAGAGGGTGTTGGCGAGGGATTTCGGTCAGGATTTCGAGCACTTTTTGCAAATCGGCGTCGTAGCTGACGCCGACGTCGATTTTGATACGGGCGTGGCGACTGCTTTTGGTGTAGGTGGTCACCGACGAGGTTAGTATCTTTTCATTGGGCACAATGACCTCGCGCCCGTCAAAGCCTTGCACAATCGTCGAGCGAATGTTCATCGCGCTGACCACGCCCATCGTGCCATCGATTTCTACAACGTCGCCGGGTCGAACCGAGCGCTCGAACAACAGCATGATCCCGCTGATGAAGTTGTTGACCACGTCTTTGGAACCAAAGGCAAAGCCGGCCGACAATCCGCCGGTTAAGGCCGTAACGACGGTGGGGCTAAGCTGCATTTCGCTAAAGACAAAGAGAAAGAAGATCCCAATGAGCACGTAGCGGGTTAGCGTTAGCGAGGCCTGAATGGTAGCCGGATCGGTATCGGTATACGTGTCGATAATTTGCTGAAGCAGCTCTTGCAGCCCCCACACAATCTCCAGCCACAAATAAACGCCGACCGTGGCCAGGAATAAGGCCCGGACATCGACCGGGTTTCCAAACAGTTCGAAAACAACCACCTGGCCCAACTGGTTGAGGTCGATGATCCAGTTAAGCATCGAGCCGATGATAAAGACGATGAATAAGGGGCGCAGCAGCTTTTTATGGTAACGGCGCACCGTCTTACGAGGATAGGCCGCGTATAGCAGCCCCAAAATGAGTTCATAGGCAAAGACCAGCCACAGAAACTGCTCAAACTGATCGATAAGGCCGACAAACCCACCGAGCGAACCGACGACCAGCCAGGCTATGAAGACGGTAATGAGGCTCAGGCCCGGCAGGACAAGATGGGGCAGTGGGGTGACGAGGTAATTGCCCAATTGCTGCCTGCGGGTCGGCTTGACTTCTTCGACCACCGCTGTTTTTTCCGTTGGTAGATCTTTGGCCTCGTCAAACTCCTGGGCGTAGACCGGCTCCGGTGCGGCCACTTCTTGCTCTAGCGGCAGTAAGCTTATAAGCCAGGGGCGCAGCCGTCGGGCCAGCAGCCAGGCTACCAGCAGCGCAATTACAATGGCGATGATCTGCTGCTGTACCACCGGCCTAAATAGGTAGTACAGTGGCTTCCCGATGATTTCATTAAAGGTTAGAAAGGACTCTTCGGTAAACATGGTGGTTCCTTGATAGCGATAAAGGTGGTGTTTTTGGGAGATTGGGAGATGAGGAGACTAGAGATTGGAGACTGGAGATTGGAGACTAAATGAGAGCCGTATCCAACCCATTGCAAAATGAAGGTCAATCGTATCGGAACTCCAACGGTCATTTCGAGGAGAAACAACGAGAAATCCCCGTGATATTCTCTATACCACGCCGCGCCGGGGGATTTCTCCCCGCCAGCTCGTCGAAATGACATGGCAAGCAGAAGCCTGCTCAAATTCCGCCTTTTATTCCCCTAATCCCTACTTCCTACCCCTTACTCCCCGGTATGACCAGATGGTTGGCAACTTGCGTTGTACAGTGTTAATACGACTGCCCCGCCTCGCGAAACAGGTCGATTGTCGCTTCGATACTGTCGGCATCGCCTTCCAGCACTTGCAAGTAGGCTTCGTCGCCGACGCGCTGAATGTGGTTGAAGGCGTCAATATAATCCAACGGAATAACAATGGAGGTGGCCCCCTGCCTGACCAGCGCGTTGCCGGACTCGGACAGGCTAGGGCGAATGGAAACGGTACGATTGACAGGGATACGACCGGTTTCCTGCAAAACCAGCTTCTGCTGCTGCGAGGCATTGGTTAAAAACGCAGCCAAGCGCAGTCCTACTCTCGTTTTTTCCGCTCCGGCGGCCCGATTAAAGGCAATGACGTCGAGCGAGGCCAACGGGCTGGCCGGCCCAATGGTACCGCTCGGCAGGGGCGTTACGCCAACACCATCACTGCCGATAAGCTCTTGGAACAGGGCCAGCGAGTCGGTTGAGTCGATGAGATAGGCCAATTCACCGGCGGTGAACTTCTCTTCCAAAAATTGAACCTCATCATCAAAGATAATGCCCGGCTGGTCTTGGGCTTCTTTCAGCCATTCAAACCAGTCGACATAGTTCTGCAAATCAAGCTGTACGTTGTTCTCTTCGCCCAGCAGGCTGGTGCCAAAGGCCTGCGTGCCCCAAAAGGCATCGACAAAGTTAACCGTAATGCCCACCGGCGCGTCGTCGCTGACTGTGCCCAGCAGTTCATCCAGATCGGATGGTGGTGATGAGGTTAAAGTTTTATTGTAGTACATGATGGAGGTTTTTCCCATAAACGGCAGCGCATAGAGCTGATCCTGGTAGCGCACGGCATTAAGATACTGGCTGCGATAGGGTGTGGTGTCGACATCGTAATTATCCAGCGGCTGTAACAGACCGGCTTCAGCCAGGGGGATGATTTGTTGATGCGGCAAGCCAATCAGCACGTCCGGGCCTAATCCGGCGGCGGCCTGTTCGGCAAAGTCGCGCCCGGTGCGTTGGCTGGACTCTAAAACAACAACAACATCGGGATTGATGCGCATAAACGACTCGATGGCCTGCTCCAGAATCGCTTGCTCGCGCTCACTCGGCCAATAGTGCGATACAAACAGGGTTTCTTGTTCGATTTCGCTGGCCGTGGGTGCCTCGGCGCTGCACGCCACCAGCAGCCCGCTGATAACGAGCAGTATGAAGAATTTCCAACTCTGCATTTCGTCTTGCTCCCGTGGAGATACTCAAAACGTTTTCTATTGTACCCGAGGGTTGCCGACAAGTTCAAATTGGGGCACGGCACAGGGAGCATTTCAGTTTCATTGCCGTTAAGTACATTCGTTCCGACGCTCTGCGTCGGAACGCCCTATGGGACGCTGAGTGTCCGAAAGATGCGACAACGCAGAGCATTGTCGCCAGGGACAAAAGGAACAACGCAGAGCATTGTCGCCAGGGAATCTTTTGCGCCCCTGGCATTCATTTTCTCACTGAATTGGGTGATGTGATTTACTGATGCACCGATTTGATGAGATTTTGTTTAAGCTCCCACAACGGCTGCGTCAGCGAGACGTGATAGCGGTGGGGATTGATGATCCGCTTGACGCCAGGATCGAGGCGGGCTAAATCGCGGCGGCGTTGGTCGCGCATAACCTCGATAGAGGGCGACTCGTAAACCGGGCGACCTTCATCCAGCGCCGTGATAAGTAACGGCTCGATTTCAGAGATATTGGCTTGAACAATCTGGCGGCTTTTGCTGTGGTCGGCCGGATGAAAGATGGTGAAGTTATCCATTGTGCGCGGGTCTTCATCCTCCAGGCTCATGAGATCGACGGTGGCCAAGCCACGCCGGTCGTACAACCGCCATATATTTTTATTACCGGGGTTGGGCGTCTTGACCGGATTTTCAGAGATCTTAATTGCCGGCAGCCATTTATCGCCATCTTGGACCGCCACCAGCTTGTACACACCGCCCAAAGCGGCCTCGCCCGTGGAGGTGATAAGCTTGGTGCCGACGCCGTACGACAGCCGCTTTAACATATGGTCGGCGTCCATATTATACTGCCGCGCTTCCTGAATGATTTGAGCCGTTATCTGTAAGATAGCCAATTCATCCAGGTCGCTCGATAGAACGATGGTGGTATCGCGAAAACCGGCTTCGTTCATCAGTTTAGCCGCCTGGACGCTCAGGTAGGCTAAGTCGCCGGAGTCGAGCCGAATACCGACCGGCTCGTGGCCGCGCTTGCGCAGTTTTTCGAACACTTTTATGGCGTGCGGCACACCACTGGCTAACGTATCGACCGTATCGACCAGCAGCAGGCAATCATCAGGATAAACATCGGCATAGGCTTGAAAAGCGTCTTGCTCGCTCATGCCCAGGGCTAAAAAGACTTGAACCATGCTGTGCGCGTGCGTGCCTTTGGGCGGATAGCCCAGCAAATGGGAAATACCGACATTCGAGGAGAAATCAGCACCCCCAATGAGTGCCGCGCGGGTTCCGGCGTTAGCCCCCTTTTCCTGGCCGCGCCGCAAGCCAAATTCGAGCAGCAACTGACCGTGCCCGCTTTGCTGAATGCGGGCCGCTTTGGTAGCAACCAACGTTTGATAGTTGATATGGTTTAACAGCGACGTTTCCAGAATTTGGGCCACAGCCAGCGGGCCTTTGACAATGGTTAAAGGCACCTGAGCGTGAACAACCCGCCCTTCGGGAATAGCCCGCAGGGTGAGGCTGTCAAACGTAGCGTGGTCGCGTAACCACTCTAGAAAATCTTCGCCAAAGATTGGCTGGTTGGTACGATCGGTCTGGCTGCGTAGATAATCCAGTTCGACATCGCTGATGGTCACTTCTTGCATCCAATCGAGCAGCCAGCCCAGCCCGGCACTAATGCAATAGCCGGCCTGGTGCAGCCCGTAGTCCGGATATTTGCGAAAGAAGTGATCAAATTGAACTTGCTTCTCGTGCAGACCCATGCGGTAGTACAGTTGCGCCATGGTTAACTGATATTGGTCGGTGAAGAGAAACCCTTCAGCAATTCTCTGCTCTGAGCTTTTCATATGTCCTCTTATTGAATAGTTGGATATTATAGGATGTCCTATCGCGACGATAGGGATTGATGACGGGATATTCTGTTGTTATAGCGGTGCCGTCTGCCGGTCGGCGAAGCAAGAGTGACACGGCACGACGGTAAAAGAGACGGTATGTTTGCAAATAACCGTGTGGAGTCGGGTGGACAATAAAGCGGTTGGATAGTGCTTCGGCTTGATTCAACGAAGCTATAACGTGGGTAATAACAGCAGTGAACGGTAACAACGTCTTTTAACCAGATGAATTAGTGGAATTTAGCTCGATCAGATGCTGAAAATCGCTTATGTTAGTGTGGACAGGCCACAGAATGCTATTTACAATAAATAGAAAAGGGATATGCAACTATCCCCTAGTACTACAAGAGACTTCGGTCTGAGAAACCAGGTTTTTGACTTAGAATTGACCGAAAAACCTGGTTTCTTTCCTACTCGTAGTAGTACTAGCAGCGCGTGCGATTTTACTACGGAGAGAGAAACACGCTAGTCGTGAGCCGGATATATTCCATAATCGAGAATATACGCACGAGGTTGTATATTGTCAACTTCTTCCGTTATAAGGGAGCATTTCAGTGTCAAGGATGCACAGTATAGATTATGACAAAAGCAATTATTATGGCCGGAGGATCAGGAACCCGTCTTCGGCCCCTCACCAACGATTATGCCAAGCCTATGGTGCCTTTTTTCGATGAACCGGTGCTGGCTCACCTTTTGCGGGTGTTACAGCGACACGGTATTACCGAAATTGTGCTCACCGTGCATTACAAAGCCGACCAGATTAGAGATTACTTCGGCGATGGCCGTCAGCTTGGCCTCGATCTGACCTATATCATAGAAGAAGAACCGTTAGGAACCGCCGGCAGCGTCAAGCAAGCTGAAGCCTATCTTGATGATGAACCGTTTGTGGTCATGAGCGGCGATATTATCACCGACGTCGATCTAAGCGGTTTGCTGTCTTTTCATCAAGAAAAGCAAGCCAGGGCAACTATGGCTCTTAAACAGGTGCCTGATCCTTTGGAATATGGCGTTGTGCGTATGATGGAGGGCGGTCGGATTACGCAGTTGATTGAAAAACCGGAGCGTGACGAGGTTATTTCTCATACCATTAATGCCGGTATCTATGTGTTTGAGCCTGAAGTTCTCGATTGGATAACGCCAGGGATTAAGTGCGATTTTTCAAAAGAGATTTTTCCCCGGTTCCTGGCGACCGATACACCCCTTTATGGTTATTGTATTGAGGGTTACTGGTGTGATATTGGTACGCTCGATGATTATCACGGAGCCACCGCCGATGGACTTGCCGATCATATTCATAATGGCCTGGAGCGCGGTCGTCTTATGGGTGATGATGTTTGGGCAGCGGCGGATGTTGTACTATCGCCGGAGGCCAGGTTAGAAGGCCCAATTTATTTAGGTCACGGAGTGACTCTAAAAGCCGGCTGTGAGGTATATGGACCGGCGGCTATCTACCGCAATACAGTTGTTCATCGTGGGGCGGTTATTGAGCAGTCGATTATCGGCCCCGACTGTCGCGTGGGTCATCATACGCGCGTCAAGAACTCGATTATTTCAAAAGATTGCTTATTAACGCCGGGAGCCATCATTGAGGACGCGGTATTGACACGGTTTGATTGTGCGTGACGCATTTTGTGGCTTAATAGAGGGACGATCAGGATGTGTGACTTACACAGTTGGCAGAAAAATCAGACCCTAAAGGTTTCCAAAGTCATCTGTCAAGCAAATTTTAACGCAGTTGAGCGTGTATTTTGGGCTAAAGTCGACTTATAAAACCTTTAGGGTCTCGAACTGCGTACCTTATACTTTTTACACAAACCGCTTTTTACTTCGTTTCTCTCAACAGAAGGCCAAAGCGTCGGCGCTACAAACGAAGTGGCATCTTTGAAGGTGAACCGCACGAATTCAACGCCCAACGCGTGCAGCCGGTTAGGAACCGGGGCACCTTGCGGGTTTCTGGGATCGATGTTGAGGCCAAACATAGGCACTGTCCTTGTAAGCCTAAAATTCGGTCAAAAATTGAGCGTAATTGGCAGGAAAGAAAAAATTAGATAAGGGATCGAAGCTGGAGAACGATGGGATCAAATTATAAATGATTGTACTTTAGAGGCAAGTCTGCGGTTTCAGAGGGGGATGCGTTTCAGTTACACTGCCGTTAAGTTAAGCCCCCCGGCCCCCCAAAGGCTTATAGGGGTAGGTTTTTTTATCAGCAATGGTCATCGACCTTGTCTTAATGTGTTGCGCCCTGAATGGCCCCCTCAATCCCCCAAAGGGGGAAGCTTTTGGTCGAGATCCCCGCTGGGG
>JAGRBZ010000637.1 GCA_020433805.1 Anaerolineae bacterium | reverse complement strand
CAAGCGGCGCAGTTCCAGGTGGGTTTTAACGCGGGCCAGCAACTCCTCGGTTTGGAACGGTTTGGTGATATAGTCGACCCCGCCAATCGAGAAGGCCGTCATCTTATCGAATACTTCATTGAGAGCGCTGATAAAGATGACGGGGATCGAGCAGGTTTCGGCATCCTCCTTCAGTTGGCGGCAGACCTCATAGCCGTCGATGTCCGGCATCTTGATGTCGAGCAGAATGAGATCGGGATGGCCGATTTTAGCCCGGGCAAAACCGCCTTGCCCGTTACGCGCCATCAAGACCTCGTAGTTGTAGCTTTCCAGGGTGTTGATGGCTACCTTTAAGTTGGTGACGTTATCATCGATGATCAGTATGCGCTGTTTCATTGGAATTGGACTCCAGATACTGTTCTAACAAAGCAATAATTTTGTCATCCTCTAACGCTTTAGCCAGCTCCTGTACCCTTTGGGCAAAGGGGTGGTACTGGTCGCTCAGCTTTTCCAGATAGCGAATCCGTTCTTGCAGACCGCTGATGCTGCCGATACGGGCCAACTCATACAGCGCCTCCAGTTCGGCTTGCGGCGGCGGTATCATATCGTTAGCCGAAGGGGGCGGGGCGGGCGGTGGGAGCGTATCCGGCGGCGGCTTGTCGCGATATTCCCATTCCAACTGCAAATAATGCTGTATCATGCTATAGAGCTTTTCCGCCTCGACCGGTTTCGCCAAGAAATCATTACAGCCAATGCGCCGGCTCTCGGCCTGGTTCATAGTCATGGCGCTGGCCGAAACCGCGATGATAGGTGTGTCCGACAGTTTCGGCATGTCCCGCAGCGTAGCGATGGCTTCGAAACCCATCATCACCGGCATCACCAGATCCATAAAGATGAGGTCGGGCCGGGTTTGCTGTGCTTTGGTCACGCCTTCCCGGCCATCGGCGGCCAGGTCGACCGTAAAGCCGAGCGGTTCCAGCATGTTGAGCAGCACCAGCCGGTTGTTGCTTTTATCATCCACCACCAGCACCCGCCGCCGGTCACCTTTGTAGCCCGCAATCCGCCGGGCCACCGAATCGACCGGCTGGATGGCTTCGACCAGCGGGAAGCGAACCTCGAACCAGAAGCGGCTGCCGGGGCCGTGCTCGGCGGAGGGGATAGGTTGGCCGACACTCTCCCCCCCTCGGTCCCCCCCGCTGGGGGGGAGGTTTTGGCTGTTGCCGGTCGCAGGTTCAAGGGCGGAGGGGGTAGAATACTTGCCACCCTCAATAGCCTGCTCCTCCGTCTGCGGCAGCGGACTCTCCACCCGAATCTTGCCACCCATCAGCTCGACCAACTGCCGACTGATAACCAGCCCCAGGCCCGCTCCCTGCTCGCGCTGTTGGCTGTCGCCGGTCTGCTCAAAAGGCTCAAATATCTTTTGCTGCTGATCGGCGGGAATACCGGGGCCGCTGTCTTCCACTTCAAAGCGGAGGAGGGCGTCATCGTCACCACCTTTGCGCTCTACCCGGAAGGTGACCCGGCCCGTTTCGGTAAATTTGATGGCGTTGCCGAGCAGGTTGAGGAGAATTTGCCGCAGCCGCCGTTCATCGGCATTCACAATCTTGGGTAGAGTGTGATCGGCCTGGTAAGAGAACTGCAAGCCTTTTTGCTGCGCGGCCATACCCATCAGAGCGACCACGTCCTCTACGAAGTCGGGCAGTTCCAGCGGGGCCGGGGTTAGCTCCAGCCGGTTGGCCTCGACCTTGGCCAGATCGAGCACATCGTTGATGAGGGTCAGCAGATGCTGGCCGCTGCTGGTGATGATGCTCAGGCCATCGCGCTGGGCGGTGGTGAGGTCGGGGTCGCGATTGAGAATTTGGGCATAGCCCAAGATGCCGTTGAGCGGTGTGCGCAGTTCGTGGCTCATATTGGCCAGGAAGGTGCTTTTGGCCTGGCTGGCGATCTCCGCCTTTTCCTGGGCGTGGCGTGCGGCTTCAAAGAGGCGTGCATTTTCAATGGCGATAGCGGCCTGGCCGGCAAAGGTGGTGGCCAGGTTGATGGCCTCGTCATCGAAGTAGTCGGGCGTCGTGCTATCGAGCGCCAAGAGACCAATAATATGATTGTGGGCAATGAGGGGCACCCCCAGCCACGATTGAATGGAGCGGTGCATGGCCTCGCCAAAAATGGTGTACTCGGCCGGGGCGTTGGGCAGGTAGTAGGGCCGGCGGCTTTCAATGACCACGGTATTGGGGTTGTCGCCCGGCACCGGAAAGCGCAGCCCGACAACATCGCTGGGGTCTTTGGTGCTTTTGGCATCAACGTACTCGCCCACAATCTCCAGGCAGCCTTCATGGAGTATCTGCACCGAGGCGCTATCAAACGGGACCACCTTCTTTAGCGCTTCCAGAATACGGCTGATGGCCTGGTCTAGCTCAAGCGTGGAGGCGATGGTACCGCCCACCTCGTTGAGCGCCGCCAACTGCGTAACCCGCCGCTGCAAATGGGCCTGGGTTTGGGTTAGCCGGCTGTTGCTCTCCGAGAGGTCGGCGGTGCGGGCTTCGACCCTATCTTCGAGCTGTTCGGAGTAGGCTTGCAGGGCGTTTTTGCTTTCCTTCAGTTCGTTGGATTGCTCTTTGAGGTAGACGTAGCCCAGCAGCGGAATGGCCCAAATGTGCAGATTATGGCGGATGGGGCCGTAGATGTAGGCATACCTTTCCTGGCCGGCCAAATTGAACAGCATCAGAAAGTCATCCAGGAAAAAGCAGCCGATGGCCACGATGACCACGTTGCGCAGCCAGCCTTGACTGCGGGCTAAGAGGACAATGGGGATGGCCAATGAGATGACACCGACAATGCGAAAGGCCCAATCGCCCCAATGCATGCCAAACCTGATCCCCGGATAGGTCAGGACGGCCCTGGCCCAGGGCCAAAAGACGATGAGATAGCAAGCCACCGTGACCGTGACCCAGACCTGCAAATAGCGGCGCGAAATGGCCGGGTCATCGAGGATGTAGCGCAAATACGCGCCGGAGATAAAGACCACCGCCACGCTGCGCAGCACGTGTTCTAAGGGGGGGAAGAATATCTCCAGCCGGGCCGGCTCAAGCACCTGGGCCGTAATCAGCGAGACGATAATGAACATAAACAGTTCGCGGGCAAAGCCCAAACCAAAGCCCCACACCAGCAGTTTTTCGCGGGGATAGTCGCCCTGCCGCTGTCGCGACCAGGCCACGTATAAGAGTGTGGCGAAGAATATGGTCGTTAAGCCAAAGCGCACCAACTCATTGGGCGGCCCGCCCACCCCACCGCCAAAATCGGACAGAACTTTGAGGATGTACTCGAACAATGGCGTCATCGACTTGGAACCTGATCATACTAGTGTTACCGACTCTAGGTAGCAGCCATTCAATAACTTTATAGAACGTAGTGCGTAAAGAAGCGTTGAATACGCACTACGCACTACGCAATAAACAAATGCCCAAATTATGACGATGAGACACGCATGACAGAGTTTTATCTACCTATAAACCCATCTGTGTCCATCAGTGAAAATCTGTGAACCCTTTGGCCAATTTTTACAAGCGGTTGGATATCGACGTCGTTGAAGCGGTTGGCGTTGGCCGGCGGAAGGCGTACTGGCTGTGGCCTGCGGCTGACCGTTTGTTTTCGGTTGATCGGTGCTTCTGGGAAGATGGCGGTGATATAATACCATAAACGCGCTTATTAGCCTAAGTGTTATGCGTTGGCTGGAGATAGTGTGGGGTGCAGGATCATGGGAGCGGGTCGTTGTCTTTTCGGCTCAACAGGATGGCGTGGGGGTGACACCATAAAACGTAAAACGGTTAGTGTCATTAGTTTTTCGCCACAACGATTCATAAAAAGTAGTGCGTATTGCGTAGTACGTAAAAAAGCGCTCAATACG
>JAGRBZ010000636.1 GCA_020433805.1 Anaerolineae bacterium | reverse complement strand
AAGCCGCCCCCCCAGCCCCCCAAAGGGGGGAGCCACAAATTCCCCCCGCTGGGGGGTTAGGGGGTAATAGTGCCGACACACATAACATCAAGTCAGCATACGAAAGATTCCCCGATTAATTATTTAAAGTTCATAAATTTGTCCTACGGTGTTACAACTGTTTACAGATTGCAAAGAAGGTTAGCGATGGGTGCTCAACAAACAAATCACGTAAAAACCTTTGAAACGTATCGTCCTCTATTGTTCTCGATTGCGTATCGCATGCTCGGCAGCGTCATGGAGGCAGAAGACATCGTTCAAGAAACGTATTTGCGCTATAGTAACACCCGTCTCGACACTATCGAGTCACCCAAGGCTTATCTCAGTACAATTACGACGCGCCTTTGTCTGGACTATCTTAAATCGGCCAAGGTCCGCCGAGAGGAATATATCGGCCCCTGGTTGCCGGAGCCGCTAAGAACCGATGACGCTGCTGTAACGCCGACGGATAAATATGATATGATCTCTATGGCGGCGTTGGTCCTGTTAGAAAAGCTCTCGCCGCTGGAGCGGGCTGTGCTGTTGTTGCGGGAAGTGTTCGAATACAGTTACCGTGAAATTGCTCTCATTGTTGAGAAAAGCGAAGCCAATTGCCGACAATCCTATCATCGGGCCAAGCAATATCTCAATAAAAATCGGCCTCGTTTTACATCATCACCGACCGATCAGCAAAAGCTGGTTAAAGGCTTTATGCAAGCTATTCAAACCGGTGACGTGGACTCCCTCAATACATTTCTGGCCGATGAGGTCACGCTATGGTCAGATGGGGGTGGAAAGGCCACTGCGGCTCGACATCCGCTGGTGGGTAAAGAACGCATTACCCAATTATTGTTGGTTTCGTATCGCAAGCGCCCCGCCAGTTCAGAGATGGAGCTGGCTGAAGTGAACGGCGTATATTCACTTGTCTTTCGCATTGAAAATCAAGTGGTAGGCGTCATGACGTTCGGCAGCAATGAGGCAGGCATTACAGATATTTGGGCGGTGTGGAACCCGGACAAACTTCACTATTTCCATTAAGACTGAAACGAACCTGTTCATTTTATGGCAGCGAGACACCCGTTAACTGAACCGCATTATCGACGATGGGATGTTGTGTTGTGGATACGGACAGGCGTTCCAACGTATTGGGATCATACATCCCCACCCGTAGTGTGTATTCACCCTCCGACAAATCGTCAGGCAGCGTCAGCCTGTAGCGATCCGCCAGCCGGTCTCCCGTTTGCCAGTGGCTTGTCGGCCAGTACCCTTGCATCGGGACAGCATCGATCTGGGCCGCTATCCAACCGGCTTCGTTTGTTAAATGGACAAAGACCACAACATCTTGATTGATCGGCTGGAGTACGTCCCAGTACAACGTCACGGTTAGCGCCTTCTCCTGCACCGGAGCGAGATCATACCCTACCAGTTCAACGGCTTCCGCCCAGCGTGCCGATGTCGACATCTGCGGAGGCCGTAGCTGAAACAGACACCATTGACAGGATAAATCGGGATAGGCAAAGGACAACCGCCAGCCGGGCGGCAAGCGATTGATGGTCACGTGAGTGCCATCCGTCGTCATCAATGGGGCAAAGAGAGCCGCATGCGCGGCAATGAGAGCCGGTGTAACCAAAACATATTCTACCCCTTCCGCAGCCAGAGCGTGCTGCAAGGCTTCCGGGGACGTTACCCTTTGGGGCCAGGCAATCAGCGTGCCATTGGGCGCAGTTGGCGGTGTCTCTTCCGGCTGCCAAACGATATGGGGATCGGGATCGCCGCCTTGCTGCTGCCAACGCACAGCAAAACCGTGCGGCAAGAGCCATCGGTAGATTTCTACATCCCAAAGCGAATCGGGCTGACGAAAAGAGGCCAACTGCCAAAGTTGGGGATAGGGAATGGGATGAACCGCATTGCCGTCGTAAATCAACAACTGCTCATCTTCGGCTTTGGTGGTGAGCAGGGCAAATGTGGGCGCTTGTCGAGCCAGTTGGTCTAAATAATCGGCGGATAGTGAGCCAAACGCATCAATATCTGCCGGGGTAATCTTAGAAACGGCTGAGGTAGGCAGATAGAAAGAGAGCGCTTCCAGATGTAAGGGCGTTGTCCCTGCCCTTCTCAAAACGTTTACCTCAGGATAGCGGTCGATCAGTTGCCCCATAAAAGCGGCGCTTTTTTTGTATCCATCTAAGTAGAGATGCGAGTGCGGGTAGGTTTCTCGATCGGGCAGGGGTAAGGGCGCTTGTGTTGGATTGGTAATGATGAGATAGTCAAAGCGCAGGGCCAAAAGGCTAATCATAAAAAAGAGTATCAATTGAAGCGCTATGTAAGAATTGATAAAGGGGCTTGATGTCCAATTTAGCGCTATCCTCAGTTTTTTCGCCAACTCATCGATAGCCCAGGCGCATAAAACGCTGATCGGAACCACCAGCGGCAGAAGATAGCGAGCGTACCACACGCTGGTAGAAAGCGTAAAGGCCGCTACCGGCATAATTACGGCAATCAGTAAAACGAACCCTTTTTTATCCCCTTTCAATAGAATAAAAATTGCAGCCAGAATGAACAACCCGGTAAACGGCACCGTTAAATACGCCGTTAACCAGTGAGCAGCCATCGATAAATTCGAGAGAAAGGTATCTAAGAGCGCAACATCGCTCGTGTTGAAAATTAACTTTTTAGCGTGGTCATCGGTGTAAGCGGGGCGGCCGACTGTTAAGATGAGCAGCCAGGCAAAACATGTTATACCGTAAACCAGGCTCATCATGGTGATGATTTTGGTCCACGACACGGTCCGTCCCAGAATAAGCCACATTATCCATGGAACAGGGTAGTAAAGCAGCGCATACGGTTTTGTTAGTGCCGCCAGTCCAAATGTTAAGCCCAGGAGGGCAGCCCATTTGATTGATGGTTGCTGCCAAAGCCGAAAACTCAACAGCAGACTCAGCCCCATCAGCGTTGTGAGGAGGCTATCCGTTAACGCCAAACGATCAAAAAAGACGGCGAACGGAACAAACAGATAGAAAAGCGCTGCCAAATAGCCTAATTTTCGACCCGGATAGAGGGTGCGGCCCAGTTGGTAACAAACCCAACCGTTCACCAATCCGGCCAGCACCGATAAAATCCGGCCTGTAACGGCCAGATTGGCAAAGAAGGGCGAGACGACGACCATAAGCCAGATGTAGAATTGCTTCCACCCTTGGCGTAAACCAATAAAAAGATCGCCTTCCAACGTCATTCTGGCCCGAATAATGTGGCGAACTTCATCCGTCTCCAGAGGAAAGGCCATGATATTAAGCAGCCGCAGGGCGAAAAAAACAAGCAGATAAGCCCCTACAGCAACCCACAGCCATCGTATTCGACGACCGAATAAGGTTGTGGCGGTGGTAGAGTGGTCTTGTTTGTAAAACATAAACGCCTCTGAAAATAGGTTTAGCGAGGAGCGGAGCATCCCTTCGGCTGCGCTCAGGACAGGCCTCAGATGCGGAGCGGCTTGGCCCAACCCGTTCGCATCTGACGCTTGCGGCTCACTCCGCGGCTTGATAATAAATTTTCATTCTCGCTATCGTCTCACGTGAGACTGTTAGACTTCCTAGAAATAAGCTGTACGGTGTGTCTCCAGATATTCTTCAATATCCTCAATGAGCGTGTTGGGATTGCGCCGGGCCAAACGCTCGCGCTCACGTTTGAGTCGCTCCGTGGTGCCGACCCAATCGGCAAACTCGCGAAAAACGGGCAGAGGCGTTTGATCGCCGTAGATGTCCATATAGCTGGCAATTTCTCGGGCGTAATCCTGAGTCTCTTCGATACTACTGTACTCAAAATCGAAAGAAAAAAAAGCGGCTACATTCCGAAACTTGGCGATACCGTACGTCA
>JAGRBZ010000635.1 GCA_020433805.1 Anaerolineae bacterium | reverse complement strand
TAATCGGCATCAAAGGTCACCACTTCGGCATTGAAAGATCGCTCTGTCGTGATAGGCACCGAGTCTTCGACAATTAATTCTTCGCCCAGGTAAGCCGCAAACCAGTTATCGGCCCAGCCTTCCAGTTTGAAAGTCGTAGCGCCGCTGGTGTTTGCGGTCGTTTCGCTGATTGTGTTGGCATTATTGGGGGGCTGACCATCCGGCGGCGGGCCGGGGGGACGACCGAGACCACAGCCGGTCATCAAAAACAGCAGGGAGCAAATAGCAAGTATCTTGATTAGTTCAATCATGGTTCCTCCAAGGTTAGATGAAAAGTATGTTACACCTGCTCAATTCGACATGTTGCTCTGCAGTAAACCTAATTGTGGTTTGGTTACATCACTCATTATTCCTTGACTTAGTTGAAACTTGTCATACATGGGCAAGCTTTGATAATAAGCTTTGTCTTGGTATTTGGCTAGGGCCAATGTGCACCAGGCAAACAAGGTTCTAAGCGAAGCACAGGCATTTGGCTTGGATAGTATGTATTCCAAATCAAGCAGTTCTAAAACCTTACCGCTATCATCCACTTCCCGATAATTTGGTTCGATTTCCTTGAGTTTGGCTTTTGGGTTGCGGATAGTTCCCACATCTCCTTCGAAATCTTCTTGCGCTGGATCCAGCTCAAAAACAAGATTTAGGGCCTCGGCGTGAGCAAAGAAATAAGCCTCCAGCATATTGACTAAGAAATGAACAGACGCTCTTGGCTTTTGAGCGTCGCGTAACACACTATCAACTGCATTACGATACCGATTAAATTTTTGCTGCACTTGGCTAGTCTGGGCAAATTCTAAATCGTCGATTACGATTACAAGTGTACAGTCATTCTCTAAATATCGCCGAGCCGGAAAGCCGATTAACATCTTATCTTTATTAGGGATGATTCCCCCGACACCAACCATTTTCAACTTTTTACGTTCTGAAGTAATTGGACTGCGTTGATCGACAAAACCAATAACTTCAAAAGCACAGATTTGGGACTTCACGAGCGATCTAAATAGTTTTGGCAGATGCTGTTGTTCCGCTTTTCCTGTTACAATTAACCCGAATTTCAGGAAATAGCACGGTTCACTCATAGAGAAGGCTCCACCATGGATTGTTTACTTTGAGGAGCGATCATTTCGGCCATATAAAGTGATCCGGTAGCATATTGCTCAAGCAAATCTTTGATAGTTTCCATCTCGCTGACACGCTGAATGTTGGTTTGACCATCATCGCCTATTTCGGTCGCGAGAATATTTACCGGATCAAATTGGCTAATCAAAACGGGTGAATGAGTGGCAATAAAAATTTGTTTCTCCCAATCTTTTGCAGCAACTTGAACCGCTTTGGCAAATACAGCCAACGCATAAGGGTGTAGAGAGATCTCCGGCTCGTCAAATATTAGAATCGACTCGCGATCTTGGCCTTCAGAAAAAAGTGCCGTTAGATGCGTCAGCAATTGGAGGTGTCCATCTGAAACACCAGAAGCCTGGATAGGTCGGCGACGATTCGTCTCAACAAAATTGCCATAAACCGAGGTAGGGCCGGTTTGTTCTATCAACAAGTCCTTAAATGAAGGAAACGCATCTTGCATAAACGCTATTATTGTATCGTAGCGGTTATCGAAGTTACGCCGATCATGCAGATTACGTAGCACCGACCACAAATTCTGCGCCCGATCCCACAACCATGTATGATAGTTTGACTCAGATCCTCGTTTTTTCAATCCGTACAAATCAGCGTCACGGGCAAGATAAAGACGGATATACCGCAGCATCCGGTCAACTTCGACAGCAGAAGCAGAGCTGTCATCAAAATCCAAATAGCGAGTCAAAGCCAGTTTTTCCGGTTCTCTTAATTCAACTGAAATCGCCTGTCCCATTTTATTGTGATAAAAATAGCTTTGATCGCTGCCAATTTTGCGATTGATTAATTCAAGATTACGCTCTTTAGAAACTAAATACTCACCCACAAATGGTTCAATTCGACCAGAAGAGTATCCAAAATCCACCTTATATATAGCCAAGTCCGTTTCTATCTCTATCGAGATATTGGCTCCTTCATCCGCACCATCCCACAATACGCCAATCCCATGACTTCTTTCTGATGAAGCAATATCAACGCCTCTAATGGCACAATCGCGTACAAACCAAAGGCTATCCAAAAAATTTGATTTACCTGAGCCATTTGGCCCAAATAATACATTTAACGGATTCGTCTCAATGCTGATATCTTGAAGAGAACGAAAATTACGAATATGTAACTTGGTCAAGGTATTCGACATGGGATACTCCTCGCCATCTTTATGTTGATTATCTTATTCAATTGTAGCACGCGAATTAACGTTCAACAATCATCGCGTCTTGTTACGCGATTGAGTCACGAGGTTAAAAACGTAGAGTCAACTGAGTCGAGACAAGTTGGCTTGTAGGCTAAGTTGCGTAGAATGGAGACAGCACAAAGTTGGATGGCTAGATAGTTTGATCGTAACCAACCAACCATCCATCCAACCAACTAACCTAACCATCACTTCATAGGGAGAGAGAGCAAATGAAACTGCAACGTTTACTTCACGTTTTAGCTATTTCTCTGGCCTTACTGATAGCCACGCTGGTGGGTTTGCAGCATTTGCAGCCGATTAGCCAGGCCCAAAGCGGCGACATTATTGTTACCAAAGCACTCAACCGCCCCAACAATGTAGTCCGCGTGGGCGACATCCTCAGCTTCACCATCACCGTAACCAACCAGAGCGCCTTTACCCTCACCAACGTCACCATTACCGATACCTTTGATAGCTCCATTTTGCAGTTCAACCAGGCTGTGCCAACTGAAGACAGCGTCAGTGGCAGCGTTATTCGCTGGGACAACGTCGCTGTTCTGAACAATCCGGCTGGAATGCAGGTGGGCGATGTCGTTACCCTGACGGTTTTCTTTCGGGCTGTTCATCCGCAAGATGCGGTGGTTAATGCCGTTGAAGGCGGCGATATCATTCGAGACGGTAGCCAATCCGGTAACGGAGCCAACGGCCAAACCGATCCCGAACCGGTAGTTGGTGGTCGAGCACCGGTCTTCAAGGCGATGGAACCGCCGGACAGTACGCCTGTCGCCGGATTGCCGGTTACCTTCACGCACATCATCACTAACGACAGCGGCGCAATCCTGACGCAACTGGCCCTCACCGACACCTACGACGCCAATTTTCTCGAATTTAATGCGGCTTTTCCTTTTACGCCCAATATTACCAGTCCAATCGGCACTCTAGTCTGGACTGACCTGGCAACCACATCTTACTTTGGTCCGCTTCAACCTGACACGGCGATTATTATTACTACCGTTTTTACAGCCTTAACTCAGGTTGTCGATACCGTCAACCAGGCCGAAACCGGCAACGCCCGCGATGAATTTAGCAACGATGTTACCGGCGATGCTTTTCAGGTGCCAATCACCGTCATCGATAATCCCGACACCGGTGGTGGTGATAACGGCGATGACACGACTACGGATGACAGCGATGATGATGATGACGACGACGATGATCAAACCAATATTGTTGCTCCAACGGCTACTCTAGCGACGCCGGCTACAGCCACTCCTATGGCAGATTTCATAACGCCCACCGCTGTACTGACCGTACAGCAGACCCTCACCGACTCAGACTCGCCTCGTTTCTTGCCGGAAACCGGACTGAGTAAAAAATCGCCTTTTCCCTGGTGGTTGGTCGGTCTTACCACTATCGGCCTTGTTTTAGCTGCCTGGCTGCTGGCTAAACGTCAGCAAACACCGTAGGTGATAGATCGGGACAAGCAAGTATAAAATCGATTTTGCGGCCCAAACTGCTGAAGGTAGCACAACATTAAACCGTGGAAC
>JAGRBZ010000634.1 GCA_020433805.1 Anaerolineae bacterium | reverse complement strand
TCGCCCCACATCACCCCCACAAAGACCCCGACTTGGCCCTGATACTGCTCTTGCAGGGATTGGCGCGTGTAGCCGGCATCTTCCAAAGTCTGCCACGCGGTTTCCAAAAATAGCCGTTCCTGCGGGTCGATGAATTCCGCTTCGCGAGGCGAGATGTTGAAAAACAGAGGGTCAAACCGATCGACATCGGCCATAAAGCCGCCCCACTTGCCGGGGCTGCGACCCTGTTTGGCTTTGTCGGCGTCATCGTAGCGACGATAGTCCCACCGTTCAGTGGGGATTTCGGTGATACAATCCCGGCCGGCCTTGAGGTTCTGCCAGAACTCGGTCAAGGTTTCGGCCATAGGATAGCGCCCACTCAGCCCCACGATGGCGATGGCCTCGGTGTCGCTTGAGGCCGTTCCGGGCTTGACTGTCGCTGAACCAGCCCGTCGCAGCCAGCGCTGGCGGGGTGAACTTAAGGCCAGAGCAGTCGCAGGAGGAGGAGAAATAGTTGTCGGCACACTTTCAGTCGAGCCGGTTTCCAGCCCTAAGATTTCTTGCAGCCGGGCTGGATAGGCCGCCACAAAATGGCCGGTCAGTTCCGTCAGTGTCTGATACTCAAAGAAGAGCGTCTTGGGCAATTCGCCAAAATCCTGTTCCAACTGCCGGGTCAGGGTCAACATCATAATCGATTCGATACCGTACTTTTCCCACGGCTCATTTGGCACCATTCGAGGCAGTTTCAAGATTTCCGACAAGCGTTCTTTGAGATAGCGCTCAGTCACTTGGAACAGATGATCCTTTTGGGCCTCGTCCAGCTCGATAGCCTGATCGAGGGCAATAACCTGTTCGCGCCCCAGTCCCTCAAGATATGCCCTGATCTTCCGCCGGTCGCCGCTGCCGACCAGCAGTTGGGTGACATCCGACTGAGCCAAGCCTACTTCAAAAGCGGTTAACCCGGCCGACGTCTCCAGAGGGACCAAGCCCGTCTGGCGTGTCAACCAGGCCGTAGTCTCGTCATCGACCGTCATCCCGCCATCGGCCCACAACGGCCAGTTGATGGACAAGGTCCGGCCCGAGCGTTGCCTTTGCTCCACCAAAGATTGTCGATGGTGGGCAAAGCTATCCAGAAAGGCGTTAGCCGCCGCATAATCGGCCTGACCAATGTTGCCCATCACTCCCGCCGTAGACGAGAACAGCACCATAAAATCGAGCGGCTCAACCTGGGTGGCGTCATCCAGGTTGATTGTTCCGGTTATCTTGGGGGCCAGCACCGCTTCAATCTCCGCTACGGTTTTGTTGCTGATAAGACTATCCTTTATGATCCCAGCACTGTGGATAATGCCGTTCAGTGATCCGTACTTTTCTCGGATAGTTCGCACTACCCGCTCGACATCGGCCCTCTCGTTGACATCGACCGGCAGGTAGACAACCGTGCCCCCGGTCTGGTTCAACGCCGCCAGGTGCTGCTCTGCGGCTGCATCCAGTGCCGACCGGCCACTCAGAATGAGCGTGATGTTGTCGCTATGCCCCAGCAGATGGCGGGCGAAAATCCGTCCCAACCCACCTAACCCACCGGTAAGCCAATACACCCCACCTGGCTTGAGATAGTCCCTCTCCTCAAGTTCCTTCAGTTCCAGTTCGCGCACGGTTTTGACCGCTCTGGTCCCGTTTGCATCATATCGAATTTCCACCTCTTTGAAGCTGTCCGCTCTCATTTCCCGGCCCAGTAAAGCTATCAGGTTAGGATTGTCTGGGTCGGCAACCGTGATGACCTTTCCTCGGATGTAGGGCTGTTCCAGTTGAACTGTTTTCAGCAAACCGGCTAGCGGCGCATACCAATAACTCGCGACGGTGTCCACCGCCACGACCAAAATTTGATGTGATTTTATGAGATTACTTTTTATAAGGGCTTGCAGATGCGGCCAACTCTGTTGTACCAGATCCATTTTATCGCCTGGCTTTAGCGTGATCACCTCAGCTTGTTTAAAAGTCGTAGCCAGAGTCTCGGCCACACCCTGATCCGATCCGATCAGTATTAGGGTGACCGGCGCTGGCTCTGTCTCTGGCTCATCGCCACCATCAGCCAATAACTTGACCTGCCACGTTGGCGTACCGTAAAAAACGCCGTTTTCAGGAGAATCAGTCATAGCCCGTACCGTAAAGCCTGTCAGGCTAACACATACGTCACCGGAGGCATTGGTCAAGGTGAGGTCATAACTAACCATATCGTCACTCGGTTCGACTCCGGCACTATATTGCACATAGACCCAAGCGGATTCCGGTAAACCTCCGTAAATATTAACCGCCTGCACGGAAAACGGCAGACGAAGTTCTGGTTGTCCCTGGTCGGCCTGACTGATTGCCAATCCGGCGGTGGCCTGCAAGGCCGCATCCATCAAACTCGGATGCAGGTCATACCCGTCGGGGTCTACCCCAGCCGGCAACTGCAACTGCGCCAACACCTCCCCCTCGTTGTAGCTAAGCCGGGTCAGCCCTTGAAAAGTCGTTCCATAGGCCAGCCCTTGCTCTTTGAAATGCCGGTAACACGCTGTTCCCTCAACTGTTGACTGACAGCGGGCTTGTATCGCCCGAATATCAAGCGGTTCACGAGAATGCATCTCCCCCACAACCAGTTTCCCCTGACTGTGCACCGTCTCGCCACTGCTGACCTCAAAGGCTATCTCCCCATTCTCAGCCGGATACAGTCCTATCTCTGTCTCCACCGCCTCTGTCTTGACCACCAACGGTCTAACCCAGACCACATCCTTGAGCTGGGTCACCGCCTGATTTCTTATCGCCATCGCTCCGGCAGCTCGGGCCATCTCCAGATAAGCCACCCCCGGCAGCACTTTCTCCCCCTGCACCTGATGGTCTCTCAGGAAAAACTCGGCTCCGCTGAAGGTGGACCTAAAGCGTTGTTCTTCTAAATCAGAAATATTTCGATGAACCAACGGATGAAGTCCATCAGTGGCGAATGGCGAATGGCGAATGGCGAATTGTCCATTGTTGGGCAGCCAATAGCGCTCTTTGGCAAACGGATAGGTCGGCAGCGATAGTCGACGCGGCCAGGTTGTCTGGTACAACCACGACCAATCAATCGCCAAGCCCTTGACCCAACCGGCGGCCAATTTTTCCAACTTGCCCTTCGCCAACCATTGTTGAAGCAACGCCCGGCTGTCGTCATCATCATCGCTAAGCAGGGTGACACGGTCTGGCTCTTGTGTTACCTGCCCCCGGTAACACAGCTCGATGCTATCTTCACCGTCAAGGTAAGCCGTTAATTTGTCATGCAAGGTGAGGATGTCGGCGACGACAAAAGCCAGCCGCGCCGCCATCGCCTCCCGTCCCATCTGCAAGGTATAGGCTAGCCTGGTTAGAGATAGTGCGGGTTGCAGGTTCACTTGAGGGTGACGGCTACCGCCTTCTTCAAGTGAAACAATGGAGTGTGTCACAGTTCCCACCGAAGCCTGTCCAGAAAGTAAGGTCGTTGGCAGATCGCAATGATACCGCGCCTCGATCATCATTTTTAGACGGCTCAGTTGGACCGGATCGAGGCCATATCCCGCCAAGGGCTGCTCGATCTCGATATCATCAGGGTCAACACCCATCATCTCGGCAACCATGGCTTGCACCGTCGGCTCGATGGCCGAGGGAGGCTCCACCCAACTGGGTTTCTGTTCAGCCGGATACGGGTCTGAGGCCTGAACCAAGTAGGCTAACAACTTTTGAACATAAGCCTTCAGTCGCTCCTCGTTCTGGGCCGACAACACAATCAGGTGCGGTTGCCCCACGTCACCTGCCTGATTTCTACTTTCTGATTCCTGATATTCCTCAATGATCAGATGGGCATTGGCACCACCGGCACCAAAGGAACTGATGCCCGCCCGACGCGGATATTCGGTTC
>JAGRBZ010000633.1 GCA_020433805.1 Anaerolineae bacterium | reverse complement strand
GAGTGCTTTTTTACGTACTACGCAATACGCACTACGTTTTATGAATCGTTGTGGCGAAAAACTAATGACACTAACTAATCTCCAATCTCCAATCTCCAATCTCCACCCTTCCCAACCCTATTCTGTCGAAGCCCTACCCAATTTTTGACAATTAAACCTTTGTACTTCATAATTGAGACAATATCTCATTTTGGCTACGTAATCTATGGGTTGCGTAGCCGATTTTTTGACTATAACTGATACTTAATCTCATTTACGTAAGAAAGGGGAGGATTATGTTCTCTAGAAAGTTGATAGCTACTGTTTTTATGGCTTTGAGTGTACTATTGCTGGCGGGGTGTGGAGCCTCTCAACCACAATCTGTTGCGCAGAGCAGCCAACAAACCGAAGCGCAGCCGGAAGTGACCGTGCCAACGACTGAGTCGGCTGAAGAGCACGAAGAAGAAGAGCACAATGAAGAGGCCGAAGAACACGACGAAGATCACGAGCTTAGCTTAGACGAGATGGAGTTAACGCCAGTTACGCTGGCTGAGGGGGAAAAACTCCAGGTGGTAGCGACGTCCAACATTATTGGTGATATGGTTAAAAATGTAGCGGGTGATCTGGTCGAGTTGACAGTTCTTATGCCGCCCGGCAGCGATCCGCACGCTTTTCAACCGGCTCCCCAAGACGCGGCAGCCGTCGCCGATGCCGATGTTGTCTTTGCCAACGGCCTCAATTTCGAAGAATTTCTGGATGAACTCATCGATAACGCCGGCGGGGAAGCTGTTGTTGTTCGCGTAGCGAACGGAATCGAGTCGCGGGCGTTTGGTGAGAGTGAAGAAGAGCACGGAGAGGACGAACATTATGAGGAAGGCGAAGAGCATGATGAACACGGTGAAGAAGGGGATGAACATAGTGAGGAGGGACACCATCATCATGACGGTGCCGATCCGCATGCTTGGATGACACCTTACAATGCGCTCGTTTACGTGTATAATATTGAGACCGCATTGAGTACACTCAATCCGGCTCAGGCCGAAACGTATCATGCCAATGCCGAAACATACAAGGCCCAATTGGAAGAATTGGATGAGTGGGTTTTTGAGCAGATCGAAACCATTCCGCCCGAAAATCGGGAGATGGTAACCGATCACGATGCGTTCGGTTATTACGCCGACCGTTACGGTTTGGAGATTGTTGGGGCCATCATCCCTTCTTACAGCACTGCCGCCGAACCATCAGCTCAGGAGATGGCGGAATTGCAGGAAGCTATTGCCGAATTTGAAGCTCCGGCTATCTTTGTGGGAACATCGGTCAACCCTGATCTGGCCGAGCGGGTCGCAGCCGATACCGGCACCCGGCTTGTGCCGCTTTACACCGGCTCGTTAGGGGCAGCCGGTAGTGGGGCCGAAACCTATAGTGATTATATTCGTTACAACACTACGTCTATCGTAGAGGCCTTAAAATAAGGCATAAGCGTTCAGGCATCAGCGGTCAGCTATCAGCGTTTTTGATCGAAGAATGGAAAATAAATAACATCCTCAAATACCTGTGGTGCGTAGTGCATTATTCGTATCATTTCGGTATCTATGAGACAATAGGCGATAGTTGCCCTTAAAACTGATAGCTGAAGGCTGATAACTGACCGCTACAAGCTGAACGCTCACAAAAGGAACCCTTTATGGAACTGACACAACCTGCTTCCGCTTTACACATTGGCACGCCACCGGACAAGCACGATTTGAGCTATCCGGTCTTAAAGTTGAATGATGTGGGCGTACATTTTAATAACACCGTTGCCTTGCGGGATGTTACCTTCCAACTCCAAGTTGGGGAGCGCGTGGCCGTTATCGGCCCAAACGGCGCGGGTAAGAGCACGCTTTTCAACATCATCTCCGGCATTTTGACTCCGTCTCAGGGGCAGGTCGATATTTATGGCCACGTGCCGGGCGAGCACATCTGCATTGCCTACGTATCGCAGCGTAGCCAGGTCGATTGGCAGTTCCCCGTCAACGTAGCCGATGTGGTCATGATGGGGCGCATTGGTCGGATGGGGCTGTTCAAGTGGCCGAAACGCACCGATTGGCAGGTGGTTGAAGAAGCCTTAGAGCTTGTCGGCATGCAGCACCTCAGCAAACGCCAAATTGGCGAGCTGTCCGGCGGGCAGCAGCAGCGTGTGTTTATTGCTCGTGCTCTGGCACAAGAAGCCCAACTCATGCTGATGGATGAACCGCTCAGCGGCCTCGACGTTAAATCGCAGGAAGATATTTTCGCCATCCTGGACAAACTCCGTCAGCGACGGGTGACCGTGCTGGTCGCCACCCACGATCTCAATCTGGCTGCCGAACGATTCGACCGGCTGATGCTGCTCAACCAGACCATTCTAGGCTTCGGTCAGGCCGATCAGGTCTTCACGCCCGAACTGCTCAGTCAGGCTTACAGCGGCAGTATGCGCTTGATCGAAACGCCCACCGGCACGATGTTCCTCAGCGACGGTCACTGCTGCGGGGGAGAGGAGCACAGCCATGACTGATCTTCTGGCCTGGATCACCGACCCACTCGGCTATCCCTTTATGCTGCGTGGGCTGACGGCGGCGCTGATTGTCGGCGTCGTTTGTGCGGTTTTGGGAACGTATATTGTGCTGCGAGGCATGGCCTTTTTTGGCGATGCCATCGCCCACGCTATTTTGCCGGGTGTAGCCATTGGTTATCTGGTGGGTGGCACCAATCCGCTGCCGCTGCTGGTTGGGGGCTTAATCGCCGGTATTCTCTCGGCGCTGGGCATTGGCGCGATTACGCGCAGCGGCATCAAAGAGGATACGGCCATCGGCGTGATTTTTGCCAGTATGTTTGCGCTAGGCATCGCTCTCATATCGACTGTCCGCAGCTATACGGTCGATTTAACCCACTTTCTGTTCGGCAACGTTTTGGGCGTCTCTAACAGCGATCTGTGGCTGACCGGCGGCTTTGGAGCGTTGGTCATCGTCACCATTGTTGCATTTTATAAAGAGTTTATGGTCATCTCGTTCGATCCGGTGTTAGCCAAAACGCTCCGCCTGCCGATCAATTTTCTCAATAACCTGCTGCTGCTGCTGATTGCGGTCACCATCGTTCTCTCTTTGCAGACGGTGGGCGTGGCCTTGATGGCAGCGATGCTGGTTACACCCGCTGCCACGGCTTCGTTGCTCACCCGTCGCTTGCCAATCATGATGGTTATCTCGGCCGCAACCGGCGCGATGAGCGCGATTGCGGGGTTGTATATCTCTTTCTATATCAATATTGCCTCCGGCCCGGCGATTGTGCTGGTCTGCACCACGTTTTTCTTACTGGCGTTTCTTTTTTCGCCGCGTCAGGGTTTGCTCATCAAACGATGGAAACCCAATGTGTCGAGAAGTGAGCACGTTCACGGTTCGGTGTCCTGAGTTTATCGCCCGTTTTTTTGAAACACTGAAACACTGAAGTTTATGATTTCACTGAAATATTCTTATTTTTCAGTGCATTCAAGTCAATCAGTGTTTCAGTGTTTCCCCGTATTAATCCAGTAATGGGGTGATTACCTAAAATCTCCTCATCTCCTTATCCCTTAATCTCCATTTTTACACCTGGGAGCGCTCTCAAATGCAAAATTAACCTCGGTTATCTAAAAAGTTAGCGCCTCTTATCTTTTTTGTTTCCCACTGCCATCTTTGTTATTAACAAAAAGCTATTGCAGACATCCATTTTCTGTGTTAACCTTGTGAAAATTTTTACAAGCTTCACCGTGAGAGGAGCAAGTACCGATGATCCAACAAAATAGCCAAAATATGGAAGAAACTGTTGTAGCGTTGAACCGACTTAACCCTGGGCAAAGTGGCCGAATTATGCGGGTTAGCGGACAGCCGGCGGCGCGACGACGCTTGTTGGAACTGGGACTTGTACGGGGAGAAATGATCA
>JAGRBZ010000632.1 GCA_020433805.1 Anaerolineae bacterium | reverse complement strand
CGCTTTTTGCACATTAAAAACAAAATAGCTTGAAGGAGCGATCAATGGATTTCAGCGATAGAATTCAAGAATTGGCGGCTCGTATTCCAAAACAGCGGGATCTAATAAGTACCGAGGAGGCGACGAAAAACGCCTTTGTAATGCCTTTCATTAGTGCGTTAGGCTACGACGTTTTCGACCCTTCGGAGGTCACGCCTGAGTTAGTAGCTGATGTGGGTGTGAAAAAGGGCGAAAAAGTGGACTATGCCATTCTCAAAGAAGGCCAACCGATTATGCTCTTTGAATGTAAATGGCACGGCCATGATTTAGGGAAAGCCCATGCCTCCCAGTTGTTTCGTTATTTTAGCGTTACGCACGCTCGCTTTGCTGTGTTGACGAACGGCGTCATTTACCGCTTTTACACCGACTTGGAGACGCCCAACAAGATGGATGCCAAGCATTTTTTTGAGTTCAATCTGGAAGATTATTCTGAGCGGGAATTAGCCGAGCTTAAGAAGTTCACCAAGTTTTCCTATGATTTGGACAATATTTTAACCACGGCCAGCGAGCTAAAGTATACCCGCGCCATCAAACAGATTATTGCTGACCAATGGTTGGAACCTTCGGATGAATTTATTCGGTTTTTCGTGAGCCAGGTGCATAACGGTCGCTTTACAAAAGCAGTTCGCGATGAGTTTGAAAGCATTGTCAAGAAGGCTCTGCAACAGTTTTTGAATGAGCGGATCAATCAGCGGCTCGTATCGGCCCTAACCGAGGAGAAAACCATTCAAACCCCTACTCAGGATATCGACCCGTCAGGAGCCATCAATGGCGATGAGCCAAGGCCCTCGCCGGAGGAAGCTGCTAAAGTCGTTACCACCGATGAAGAAAAAGAAGCCTATTTTATTGTGAAATCTATCTTACGGCGGGTAGTTGATGCCCATCGTGTCGTAATGCGGGATGTGCAAAGCTACTGCGGTATCTTGCTGGATGATAATAATCGTAAACCGCTCTGCCGACTGCATTTCAATTCTTCTCAGAAATATCTCGGTCTAATTGATGTGGATAAGAATGAAGAAAAAGTGCCGATTGAGGGCTTAGACGAGATTTATCAGTATACGGACCGGTTGAGAGAAACGGTTGGGTTTTATGAATAGGGATAGATAAGGGGGTAGGAACAATGAGACTCTGTTCATATGTTGTTAAACATGATGTTGGCTTGGCACCTAATCCATTTTGGGGATAGTGCACTCTGGCTGTCTGTACGCCGAACCATATGGGTATTCGTGCTCACGAAGGTGATTGATTTACTCTTTATGCTTTGGTCTATTTAACTGATTTGTCTAATTTTAGTTTGAGGTTTTTTAGTTTTGAGAAGGAAGACAATAAAATGAGTTATAATACCTCGCGTATGACACTATATGCTATATTGTCAGCTATTGAGGAAGATTTAAGAAAACTTGTTCTGAATTATCTTGATCATTTAGCTCCAGAAACATTGCTAGGTAGTGATCTTTATCTAAAGGCTATAAATCGACTTACAAAAGATTTAGGAGTTATACTAGATGAAGTGTCTTTAGAACACCTTCTAACTTATATTGATTTCGGAGATTTGTACATTACACTTAATTCAAGTCGTAAATTTTTACCTAAAGAGACTGGTGACTGTATAAAGACATTTACTCCGAAATTTCAAAAACTAGTTCCTATTAGAAATCGTGTGGCGCATTCACGTCCTTTAAATTTTGATGATTTTTCTATAACGCTTGATACTGCGGAAGAGTTAACAAAAAACAAATGTATATTGTGGAACAGTTTGCAAAATACATTAATTCAATTAAGTCAAAATCCTAGTTTTGTACTAGGTTTGGTATTACCAACTTATGATGATATAGAGGATAATAATATACTTTATAATCTTCCTATACCAGACTTTGATGAAACAGGTTTTCTAGGGCGAAAAAAGCAAGTCGATAATTTGATAAAATTATGTCTAGGTCCATATCCCGTTATAACTATTGTTGGTGAAGGAGGAATTGGAAAAACAGCACTTGCATTAAAAGTTGCATATGAAATTCTAGATTTACCAAGTTGCCCATTTGATGCAATTGTCTGGACATCCTCAAAAACTACAAAATTGACTCCTCAGGAAGTAATAAGAATTGAAGGAGCAATTCGCGATTCTTTGGGCGTGTTTCAGCATATGGCATATCAGCTGAGTGGAATAGATAGTGAAAACAATCCTCTTGAAGATGTACTCGAGTATTTAAGAGAGTTCAATATATTACTGATTTTAGATAACCTTGAAACTGTATTAGACGAGCGAATCCGTTCTTTTCTCGAACAGCTACCAATGGGTAGTAAAGTACTGATTACATCCAGAATAGGGTTTGGTGCTTTTGAGTATCCATTTAAGTTAAAGTCTATGGATCAACGTGATGCGGTTGAATTAATGAGGATTTTATCAAGGGTTCGGGGAGTAGACCATCTATTTACAATGCCGGATAGAAAGTTGGCTTCTTATTGTAAAAGAATGAAGCGTAATCCGGGGTTTATTAAATGGTTTGTATCAGCAGTTCAAACAGGTATACGTCCAGAGGAAGTCTTGTCGCAATCAAATATTTTTCTTGAGTTTTGTATGTCTAACGTTTATGACTACCTCTCTAAAGGGGCAAGAAAAGTAATTCGCTCAATGTTGTGTCTTCCTGGTCAGCATAGCCAAGCTGAGTTATCCTTTCTAACTAATCTAGAAGCTTTAGAATTACAACGTATAATTCATGAAGTTTTGAGAACTAACATGGTTATCATGTCTAGCAAGCCTGTAGGCTCTTCATTTGAGTCTCGCTATGAATTATCTGATTTAGCACGTCAATATCTATCAAGGCATCATCCTGTTGCCTCAGAGGAATATGAACCTCTGCGAAAGCGAAAAAGACAACTGGTTGCTGCAGGTGAACAAATTCAGGCTGAGCAAAGGACTAGGACTAACCCGTTTTCTTTTTATAGCCTTGAGATGCGATCAAAGAGCGACTTAATTGTAGCCAAATATTTACTAGATGCGTTACGAGAAGCTAAAAGGAGTGATTTTGATATAGCAGAGGATCTTATAACCGAGGCTAAGAGATTGGCCCCAGAGTATTTCGAAGTACATCGCGTAGAGGCAGTGATAAGAACTCAGCAAAAAAATTACTCTGCAGCACAATCCGCTTATGAAGCTGCTGTTGAACTTGAACCACGTTCGGCGCCTCTTCGTAAATGGTATGGCGAATTTTTGATTCGCTATATGAATGATTTAGAAGCAGCATTAGGTCAACTTCAAGAGGCGAGTTCGATCACCCCTGCTGTTCCAGAAATTGAACTTGAGACAGCTCGTGTCTATCTGTATATGTCTGAATTTGATAAAGCAATAAACACTTTAAATGAAGTCATTTCAAAACCAGACCTTTCATCAATATTACAACGTAAAGCTTATGATTTACTTATCCAATGTTTTCTTAGAAGGGCTGAGTATTGGTACTCAAAGTATGATAAAACTCAAGTATTAAATGATCTTTGTCAATTAAAGAACATCTATGAACAGTGTCCCTTAATACTTGTCGATACCATTATGAGAGAAAAACTAGAAAAAGCAGGTAGACTTGCTAGAGTGTGTTCTAATGTTTCTCAAGATAGACAAATAAAAGATCAAACAAATGATTTGGCAGATTACCTATTATACCAAGCTAATGAAGTAGTACAAACAAAAACTGCACAACTACAAGGTATAATAAAAAATCTAAAACCAACTTACGGTTTTATTGCTAATGATTTTGGAGAGGACTATTTCTTTCATCGTAACAGTATAACGAAACATAGTGATTGGGATCTTCTTCAAGAAGGCGATTGTGTCACTTTTTACCAAGGTGACAATCAAAGTCGTCAATGGGCAATTCACATAAAAATTATTGATAA
>JAGRBZ010000631.1 GCA_020433805.1 Anaerolineae bacterium | reverse complement strand
CAGACCATCATCGGGGCGGTCGGCCACACCGGTTGCGCTTCGGGCGACCATCTCCATTTCGCTTTGCGCTATCAAGGTGAACTGGTCGATCCTGCATTGTACATTCCCAATCAGTAATGAATGGCCAACCTCAATGATTCATATGGTCCAGCATTACCCATCTGGGGAATTTCCCCAGATAACTCAGTCACCATCAAAGATCACAACCTAAATTTCGAAAGGACACCTCTTATGAACCGAACGCATCTCATCCTCTTGAGCTTACTGTTGCTTTTGCTGCTGCTCTCCGGCTTTGCCACAGCGTCGCCGGCGAGCCAACCTCGCCCGTCTCTGCCTCTCCGTTTTGAGGAAAACCGGGGGCAAGCCGGGCCAAACGTTGACTATGTTGCCCGTGGGCCAGGTTTCAGCCTGGGCCTGCACGCAACCGGTTTCACGTTGCTAACCGACTCAGACGAAAAAACAGCGATCCCGCTACAGATGAATTTGCACGCTGCTGATGCGGCTGAACTGAGCGGCGAGCAGCCGCTGCCGACCACAAGTAACTACTTTCTGGGCCGCGACCCGGCGCGCTGGCTCAAAAACGTACCCAATTATGCCGCCGTGCGCTACGCCGCGATCTATCCCGGCATCGACCTTCGTTTCTACGGCAATGCCGCCGGCCGGTTGGAGTACGATTTTATTGTTGCCCCCGGTGGCGATCCGGCTCAGATTAAGATGACCTTCTCCGGCGCCGAGTCAATTCGCGTTGACAGCCAGGGCGATTTACTACTTGAAACCGCGAGCGGAGTGCTGCGCCAGCATGCGCCGGTCATCTACCAACCGGCCTCCGGTAAACGCGGGGCGCAATCGCCGCAACCGGTGGCCGGGCAGTACACCGTCAGTGGTCAAGACGTCAGCCTGAAGGTGGGTCCCTACGACCCGACCCGGCCGCTGGTCATCGATCCGGTCTTGGTCTTCAGCACTTTTCTAGGAGGCGCTGACAATGAAGCCGCCTACGGCCTGGTCCGGGACAGCGGCAACAATCTCTATCTGACCGGCTTCACCTACAGTGCATCTGATTTCCCCAGCAGCGAAGGGCCTTACGACTCCGGTTACAACGGCAATCAGGATGTCTTTGTCCTCAAACTCAGCGCCGAGGGTGACAGCGTCATCTATGCCACCTACTTCGGTGGGTCCGACAACGACATCGGCTTTGACCTGGCCGTTGATCGCGGCGACCGGGTCACTGTTACCGGCATGACCCGCAGCGATGATTTTCCGGTCGTGGCCGACTTTGAAGGCGGCAGCTTCGGTGGCAGCGGCTACCATAACGGCGGCGAAGATGCCTTTGCCTTTCGCTTGAATGCCTACGGCACCGATGTTGATTACAGTGTCTACCTGGGCGGCTCGGCCAATGAGCGGGGGCAGGCTGTTGCCGTTGATGAGGGCGGAAATGCCTATCTGACCGGCTTTACCTTTAGTGATGATTTTCCGGTTAGCGGCGGCTATCAGGATTGGCCCGGCGGCAGCGAGGATATTTTTGTGACCAAGCTGACCGAAGAGGCTGCGCTTGCGTACAGCACCTACGTCGGTGACACCCGCACCGACATCGCCCACGATCTGGTGGTCGATGCCGGCGGTCAGGTTTATGTGGCCGGCTCAACGTTTAGTGACTACCTGACTCCTTACTATGCGGGGGGCTACCAAACTTCAAACGGAGGCAGCGAAGATGCTTTTCTCTTCAAACTCAACGCTGACGGCGACGATATCCTTTTCTTCACCTACTTGGGCGGTACCAGTAATGACGCTGCTTACGGGCTGGCTCTTGATGCCGGGGCCAATATCTATCTCACCGGGCGAACCTACAGCCCCAACTTTCCGACCACCGCCGGAGCCTATGACGAAAGCTACAACGGCAGCGAGGATGTCTTTGCCGCCAAATTCAGTCCTGACGGGTCGAACCTCATCTACAGCACCTTTCTGGGTGGCAGCGCTCATGAGAACGAAGCTGGTCTGGATATCGGTGTTGATGTGAGCGGGCAGGCTTATCTGACCGGCTACACCTACAGCCCGGATTTTCCGACCTTGCCCGGCAGCTACGATACCACGCACAACGGCAGCCAGGATGTCTTCTTGACCCGCCTGACGCCGGACGGTGACGACGTCAGTTACAGCACCTTCCTGGGCGGCAGCGGCAATGAGGTCGCCCACGCCCTGGCCGTCGATGCCGGGGGTGAGGTCTATCTAACCGGCTTGACCCGTAGCGATGATTTTCCGACCTCAGATGAAAGCTACGAGGCCACCTACCGGGGCGGCGGCATGGATGCCTTTTTAAGCAAGCTCGAACTCCGGCTGGTACCGACGCCGACCCCCACGCTCGATCACGGCGGCACGGTGCCCCCAACAGCTACGGATACCTCGCCGGCCACAGCCACGCCCAGCCCAACGGCGACTCCCAGTCCAACGGCTGCCCCGGCCTTCTATTTTCCATTGATTGAAAAGCATTAGGAGGGCCGTAATGTTAGGACACACCCACGCCCTTTTTGGTATTACGACCTTAGCCGTGGTCGAGGCTCTCTCGGCCGGCCGGTTGATTCAGGAACACGTCATCTATGGCGTCCCGGCCGGCGTAGCTCTATGCGCCGGGGCCGCCATTTTCGGAGCGCTGCTGCCCGATCTCGATGCTGACGACTCAACCATTCAGCGTGAGTTGGGCAGCCTGGGACTGCTGGCTCGGTTGGGACTACAGCTTTTGGCCGTCAAACATCGCGGCGTTTTGCATAGCGGACTGGCGACGGTCATCGTGACGGTGCTCGCGGTTGGACTGGGCTGGTATGGCGGCTATCCGGATGTTGGTCTGGCTCTGGGTCTGGGTTACGCCAGCCACGTCATATTGGCCGACGCGATGACCCGCAGCGGTGTGCCTCTGTGGTGGCCGGCCCGGCAGAAATTTCATGTGCTGCCGAAGGGATTGCGAATTCGGACCGGTGGGCCGATTGAATATCTGCTTTTTGGGCTGGTGGCTCTGTTTTTGTTCACGCTCATCCCCGTCCTGCTGCCGCCCAATCTGTTTAAATTTATCCTGCGCTCGGTCTTTTAGGGGGAGATATGGCACTACTTTCAAACCTGCCGGCCCTGACCCCGCGTCGAGGGCTGGTTATGCTGCTGCTCCTGCTGGCGCTGGCTGCCGGGTTAGCCTGGGGCAGCTACGCTTTGGAAGAGCGAACCCTGACCGGCCGGCGCGGTCCGCTGACCATCATTCCCCGCGACTATCGTCTCTGGTTTAGCGACCGGCGTTTGGCACTTGGGCTGACAACGACTGGTTCCTTTGTGACCGTGGCGGCCGGCTGGGGCGCTCTTGAAGCCTTGGCCCGCCAGTGGCAGAAAACCCGCAATCGAGAGCTGGCTCAGAATGCCGTCCTGCTGCGGATTGCCCCCCGTGTCGATGATGCGGCCAAACTTCAGGCCAGCGGTGACTTATGGGCAGCCCTTCACTCAACTATGGCCCGCTCGGCTCGCGACACCTGGCTGGGCGGCGGCTTGCATCTCAGCTTCGAACTGGTCTACCGGGCCGGGGAGCGGATTGCCTTTTACGTCTGGTTGCCTCGTCCGATTGCCCAGACCATGGTCCGTCAGCTCCGAGCCGCCCACCCCGGCCTGGAAGTGCAAGCTATACGCCAGGGCAGCGGCGAGTTGGAAGATTATGTTGATCAAGTCAGCCCCTCGGCCGCCTGGGCCTGGCTCGATCTGGGATTGGCCCGTGAACCGTGGCGACCTCTGCGTCGCGACTTCAAGGTCGATCCCCTGCCCTCGCTGCTCTCGGCTCTGGAAGGCTTGAGTGCCGGTAATGAACTGGCCGCTGTCCACTTTATCGTTCGCCCGGCCACCGGTCGCTGGCCGCAGGGAGCGACTGCCTTCATCAAAAAGCAGCGCGGCGATAATACACCGAAAGGACAGC
>JAGRBZ010000630.1 GCA_020433805.1 Anaerolineae bacterium | reverse complement strand
TATAAACTACGAATTCCCTCCCATTGGGGCCGGCGGCTCCAAGGCGAGCCAAAAAATTGCGACCAGCTTAGTGGATATGGGCCATACGGTGCGTGTGGTTACCAGCCGGCCAACGCAACTCTATACCGTGCTTGGCAATTTATGTGTACTTTCGGGCTTGGGCTTTTGGATTTACCTGGCCTATGTCAAGTTTGGTTATGATAAAGACCTGAGTGACCATGGCTTTACTTTGCTCGGTACATTATTGATATTAACCGGTTTTATCTTACGTAACACCGGCTTAACTTGGGAACTATTAAATCCTATTCGGGGGTTAAAGCCCTTAGAGTTTGTTGACGGTGTTGAAGTACATCGTATTCCCGTGCTGCGACAAAAGCAGGAGTACTGCTCGACGTTTGAGATGGGTACATTTATTCTGAGTGCGTTATGGTACAGCCTGTTCCAAGTTAAAGAGTTTAATCCGGATGTGGTTCACATTTTCTTTGGCATACCCGATGGACCGATTGGCTGGGCGCTCAAACGGATGTACGGTTTGCCCTATCTCATCTCGCTGCGGGGGGCTGATGTGCCATCGGATGAGGTTAAACGCTTTGCTAAACATTACAAAGTGCTGCGTCCCTTTGTTCGTTGGCTGTGGCATGATGCCGATGCTGTCGTGGCTGTCTCGAACGGACTGCGAGAGTTTGCTTTCCAGACCACACCAGAACTGCCTATCGAAGTTATTCCAAATGCAATAGAACTCTCGGTATTTACACCGCCGTTGCAACGCAAACACGATGGGCCGGTTCGACTGCTTTTTGTAGGCCGCTTCAATAACTTCAAGAACGTCGAAATGTTGGTTGATACGGCCTGTTTATTGCAGCAAAAAGGCATTGATAACTTTGACTTGTATCTCATCGGGGATGGTGAGCGCCGTCCCATTATAGAGCGTGCCGCCTCAGAAAAAGGGTTGACCAAAAAAGTCCATCTCCTGGGCTGGATGGATAGAGCTGAATTGGTTGAGCAATATCGACAGGCTGATATATTTGTGACCGCTACAACGTGGGAAGGGATGCCCAACACCGTCTTGGAGGGGATGGCCTGTGGTTTACCGGTCGTTTCCACCCGTGCCTCCGGTCTAGATGAGCTGGTTCAGGAGGGGGTAAACGGTTATTTAGTAGATATTAACGATACAAACGCTTTTGCCGATCGACTGGCCGGCCTCATTAACAACCGTTACGAACGGCTGCGGATGGGCAAAGTGAGCCGCAAAATTGCCGAGCAGGAATTTGCCTGGGAATATATTGCTGAACAATACGTAGAAATTTACAAGCGCATAACCAACCACCCATCGACCGTAAACTATACGGACAAACTGCCCCACGAGTCGAGTATTCACAAGCAAGTTTAGGGCCAAATGCAGCTACGAACGATAACCCTTTTTGGTCTCATTCTGGCCGGCTTTGCCATCCGTGTCTATTATCTCACCACAACCCATCCTTTCTTTGACGAATATACCACGGTTTTGGCTGCGCGGCAGATTGTTGAGACCGGCTGGCCTATCTTGCCGTCCGGCCTGTTTTATGAACACGGTTTGTTAGCGACCTATTTGATAGCGCCTTTTACTGCGCTGTTTAGCCATCAGCCTTTGGCAAGCTGGCAGCCGGCCCATTGGGGTCTTATGCTTTCGCGCTGGCCGAGTGCCCTGATCAGCACCTTGACTATTCCTGCCATCTATGTCGTGGGTTACAAGGCAGACGCCCCAAACCCACTCACCAAGAGCGCAGCCTTACTGGCCGCTGGTTTATTTGCATTTAGCCCGGAAGGTATGGTCTGGGGTGGTCGAGCGCGGATGTATGCGTTAGCCACGCTGCTGGTTTTGATAACGGTTTACCTGGCTTATCGGGGGACAATTTATCCTTATCGAGCCGCTTTTCGGTGGGCGGCGCTGCTGGCTCTGTTGGCTGCCTTGCTTACGCAATTAGGTGCGTTAATGCTTATTCCCCCCTTAATTGTTGCGATGCTTGTGAACAGTTTCAGCCGCAGCCGCAGCCGCCCTCACCAGGCAACACATCGGCCCTGGTTTTTGCAAAAAACGGCGCTCTTAGAAGGGCTGGCCTTAGCCGCCATCATTGCTTTCGCCGTTTTCATTAAGCGGCTGGGTCGACCCATCGGCTTTGACTCACTCGCCAACAGCGAGAGCCACAGCCTTCTCCCCGAACTCCTCAATACTATTCGCTACCAAACAACCCTTTACTTCACCTGGGATGAAACCCTTAAGTTTCTCTCGCGCCAATTCGGCATACCGCATCATCTCTGGCTAACACTCGCCACAATTGCCGGTACCGGCCTCGGCCTAATCCTGCTTGCAATCATCATCTACCGCCGCCCAACCAACCAACGCCCAATCTCCAATCTCCAATTACCAATTACCAATTACTGCCCCCCCTTCTTCACCGCTTTCAACGTGTTTCTCTGGCTCACCTTCGGCCTCGTCATCCTGGAGATGGTTACGCTGCTCGATCCCTTTCGCCGCAATCCGCGCTATCTGGTGATGATGCTGCCACTTTTCTATCTTATCGCTGCCTACGCGCTCTTTAACGTGGTCGTCATTCTTCAACAACTGGTCACCTATGCCCGCCGCCCGGTGTTCTCATTCTATGCCGCCATCGCTCTGCTGGCCGTTTTTGCCGGTCTTAATCTCGGTGATCTCCGGCTCGCACTGATTACGCCCGAACCGGCTTATGAGAACGCCTTCGCTAAAATCTATGCCGATTGGCAGCCCGGCGACACGCTGCTCACAATGAACACACCGGCGGCGGGGCTGTACCTGGGGCAGGTCGATGGCTTTACCATCCAAAATGAGGCCGAACAGTTTCTACTCAATGCCGATGCCCAACCGGTTGACCGCTGGCTGGGCGCACCGTGGATCGGGACCGTATCGGAGTTAAATACCGTGCTCAACAATCATTCGCGCACCTGGTTTGTAACCGATACCATCCGCCAGCCGGTCTACTTTCGCGGCGATTGGCAGGCTATTCTTGCCACCCAGATGGAGCAAGTTTGGGCCGGCGATAACGCGCTGCTCTATCGCACCCGTCCCGACCGCACACCGTTGCCGACCCAACCCGCTACGATGGTTAACGCCAACTTTAATCGCGCCATTGCTCTAACCGGCTACTCGCTAATCACCCCTACTCAAACCGCTCAGCCCGAACTTAACCTGGTGCTCTTTTGGCAGCCGCTTAACACCATCGAAACCGATTACACCACGTTTCTTCATCTGCGTACGGCCAACGGCGATACTGTTGCTCAGCGCGATAGCCAACCCCTGTCAGGTGCCTACCCCACCAGTCAGTGGCAGCCCGGCGAAACGATCATCGACCCGCTGACGTTGCCCCTGCCCGAAGATTTGCCGGCCGGTTCGTACCAGCTTTACACCGGCCTCTACCAACTCGATACCCTGGCCCGGCTGCCGGTTACGAACGACACCTCCGGTGAGAACGCTATTCCGTTAGGGGAGATACGGTTGCCATGAGCGAAAAAAACAAAGTGAGCCGACCGTGGGTTACTGCGGCCCTCCTGTTTGTTGTCGCCCTTCTGCCTCGTATAGTGGGCTTGCACCGTTTCTTAACCAGCGACGAGAACACCAACATCTTTTTCGCCGGTAGTGACGTTATCGCCGCCTTTCTGCGCGGCGACCTGCGCGGTACCTACTGGCACTTTTATCCGGGCGTAACGATGAGCTGGCTCGATGCCATCGGTATGACCACCCAATATGCGCTTGACTCGCTCCGTACATCGACGCCGCCCTTTGTCGACTATATTTACGGCGACATCTTGGATCTGCTGGTCGCCAATCGTTTGCCCTACGCCATTCTCGCCGCGTTAGCGGTTCCGGCGCTTTATCTGCTGGCCCGACAGGTGATGCCCAACGGTCTGGCTCTACTGGGCGCACTCTTCTTGGCTTTCGATCCCTTTTAC
>JAGRBZ010000629.1 GCA_020433805.1 Anaerolineae bacterium | reverse complement strand
TTGAGGGCCAAATAAAGCTCATAGGTCTCCGTTACTTCCGGCGACGCTGGCGCAGCGTCGCAAAACGCACAATGGCGCGTACTAAATCTTCATCGGTCGACAACGCCAGCGCATCGACCCCCGCCTTCTTAAAGGTGGCGGACAGATCGGCTTCGCGCTGTTGAGCCGCCTCTTGGAAACGGCGGCGAAAATGTTTGTCCCGCGTATCGACGTAAAGCTGCTCGCCGGTCTCGGCATCTTCCATAATAATCGGGCCGACATCGGGCAGTTCGATTTCGCGGGGGTCCCACAGCCGCACGGCCAGCACATCGTGCCGCCGGTTGAGCAGACGCAGAGGCCGCTCCCACCCCGGCGCACTAATGAAGTCGGAAATGATAAACACGAGCGAACGGCGCTTGATGGTGTGCAATCCGGCCTTCAGCAGCGGATTCAGGTCGGTAAAAGGGGACTGATTGTGGCGGGGCTGGTTCAGCAGGTCGTTGATGATGCGCAGAACCTGTATGCGCCCGCCCCTGGGCGGAATCGTGCGCTCGATGTGGCTGCCGTAAAAAATCGCCCCCACGCGGTTGCCGTGGCGGGTGAGCAGTCGCGCCAACGTCGTCACAAAATCGATCAAGACCGACCGTTTATGGTTGTGACTATCAACCGTGCCAAAATCCATCGAGGGGCTAACATCGAGCAGAAACCAGGCCGTAATTTCGCGATCTTCAACGTATTGGCGCACGTAAGGGCTGTCCATGCGGGCCGTGACGTTCCAATCGATGTAGCGGATGTCATCGCCCGGTTGGTATTCGCGCAAATCGGCAAAATCGACCCCGTAGCCGTAGAATAGGCTGCGGTAATCCCCTTGCAGCAGGCCATCGAGCCGCCGCACCACTTCCCAGTCGAGCCGCAGCAGGATGCGCTCAGGTGCGGGCGCGCGGATGTGCGAATTCATGCAGCGGTACCTCCGGCATCGCAATACGATCAACAATTCGGCTCAAAACTTCGTCGCTGCTCACGTTATCCGACAGCGCCTCGTACGATAACACGAGTCGATGGCGCATGACGTCGAGCGCGAGGTCGTGAACGTCGGGCGGCAGGGCGTAACCCCGCCCGCGCAAGAAGGCCAGCGCCTTGGCGGCCAGGATCAAATTAATCGACGCCCTGGGGCTGGCCCCGAACATAATATACGGCGCGACGTCCTTCAAACCGACATCTTGCGGCTGGCGGGTGGCTGTGACCATCTTCACCGCGTATTCAATCAGCGCCGGGTCAACGTAGACCTTATCAACCTCCTGTTGCAGTTCCAGCAGTTGTTCGGTGCTAAGAATACGCTGCACGCGCTCCAGCAGGCCGGTCATCCGCTCCACAATCACAAACTCTTCCGTCGTGCTGGGATACCCGACCAGCACTTTCAGCATAAAGCGGTCAACCTGCGCTTCGGGCAGGGCGTAGGTGCCTTCGGCCTCGATGGGGTTCTGCGTCGCCAGCACCAGGAAAGGATTGGGTACTTTGAACGTCTCCAGGCCAATCGTCACCTGCCGTTCCTGCATCACTTCCAGCAGGGCGCTCTGCACTTTGGCCGGGGCGCGGTTGATCTCGTCAGCCAGCAGCAAATTGGTAAAGACCGGGCCAAGCGACGTGTTAAACTCGCCCGATTTCTGGTTGTAAATGCGGGTGCCGATTAAATCGGCCGGCACCAGGTCGGGCGTAAACTGAATGCGCTTAAAATCGCCGCCGATAACGTCGGCCAGGGTTTTGATGGCCATCGTCTTGGCCAAACCCGGCACGCCCTCAACCAAAATGTGGCCCCGCGCCAATAAAGCGACCACCAACCGTTCCAGCAGGTTGTCCTGGCCCACAATAACCCGTTTGACCTCGTACAGAACCCGTTCCATCGGTTTGCGGTCTTCCGGCTTTCTAAATTGATCCATAGCTGCTCTCCATCTGCGAAGTTTGTAAGAATACGGTCTTTGTCTGTGTCATTTCGACCATCGGGAGAAATCTCCGGCTGGTGTTGGGGAAAGAAAGATTGTTTTCGATGGTGGCGGATATGTATCCATCACCGATACTCTTCGGATTTTAATCCGCCCCTGCCTCTATCCCCCGCGACTAAAGTCGGGTGAGTATCGGGTTACGGATTGATGAAGATTAAGAAAACAAACGGACAGCCCAGATTGTCTCTCCCCCAACGTTCGCCGGGCGATAAATCGGCCCGGCTATGAGCAGCGCCCGCTAAAGACGGGCTTTTCAAACCCGCTTGAGCGGGTGCCGTTTACTAGCCCGGTCGATTTATCGCCGGGTGGACTCCGTTGAAACGGGTAGCCCGGTTATTTTCTTAAAGCTCATAAGTCCATAACCATCGCTTTAGCATTGTTCGGTTTTTATAAGCCCATTCGCCAAGTCGCCCCTAATACGGCGGTGCTCCGGCGGCCTGGGCGGCCAGCGTAATCGGCACGGCGAAACCGATGCCGATAAAAACGTCCTCTTCAGTGGGATTGGCCAGCGCGGTGACGATACCGACCACCTGCCCTTGCCGATTAAGCAGCGGGCCACCGGAATTGCCCGGATTAACGGCGGCATCGATTTGAATGAGGTCTTGCAGACGTTGTTCACCGTCGGGCGGCTTAAAAGAGCGGTTGAAGCCGGAAATGACGCCGGAACTCATCGAACCGAAGAGACCAAGCGGATGACCGACGACAAAGGCCTCATCGCCGACGCGCATGGCGTTGGGATTGCCCAATGTGGCCGGCACGATTAGCTCCGGCAGTTGATGGGGCTGCACGACGGCGATATCGTTCTCCGGCTGCTCCACAATCACCGACGCGCTCGACTCGGTGCCATCGGCAAAGATAATTTTAATCGACTCGGCCTCATCGACCACGTGTAGGCTGGTCAAAACGTTGCCACTGGCATCAACGACAATGCCACTGCCCAAACCGTGACCGCGCTCGCCTTCTTCGTTGGTTTCGCCGGTTTCCACCTCGATATAGACCAGCGAGGGCAAAATAATCTGGTAAACCTGGGCCGAATAGGCCGGTGCGGGCGTCACCGAGGCCAACGCCTCGGCGATGGACTCATCGACCTGCCCTGTGGTGAGCGGCGGTGCCTCAGGAAACAGCACGCTGTAAAAAAAGAGGACGGCAAAGGCCGCAACTGTCCCGGCGGCAAAAAAAATGCCGCTGCGGGTATGCGGTCGAAGCCAAAGCAGTCGCTGCCGCCAAAATTCAGATGATAAGGCTGAGGGGGCGTCGATTTTTTCAGTCATGCCAAAAAAGTTTCATTTTTTAGAAATATGCTTGTCTTTAATGGTACGAAGTTATCGGCGTGGCGTCAAGGTTTTTGATCAAAAAATAACCAGGGAGTAGGGAATAAGCGGGTAAAAAGTAGGGCAAAAAATCCGTTACTTTTTAGAGCCTACGCGCTGCCACCACACGTACCGGATAAACGTTGGTTACCGCTGCCTATCTGCGACGGTTTTATACAGCATTATAAAAAAGAAACGCTGGGTTTTCTTCCGTGTTGGAGAAGTTAAGAGAACTTTAACACCGTTTTCTGAGATGAAGCTGAGACAAAGCTAAGAGAAACCCAAGAAAGCAAAGACGAACAAACAAGGGGATAGCCAGTAGAAGGTGTATTGGAAAGAAGCGGGTCACTGTTAATAATAGAGCAACATGCGTGTGTCATTTCGACCAACGGGAGAAATCCCCGGCCATCGTCAGGGGAAAGCCAGGTTGAGGGGAGTCACCGGCTAACCGAGGTTGTCTGGACAGCCTATCACCCTCGCTTTTGGCCCGGCGTGCGGGGGGATTTCTCACTCCGTTCGAAATGACAGTGTCGATGGGTGTCATTTCGACCAACGGGAGAAATCCCCGGCCATCGTCAGGGGAAAGTCAGGTTGAGAGGGGCCACCCGCCATCCGGGGTTGCTCATTTTGCCAACCAACCTTGCCTTTAGCCCGGCGTTCGGGGGGATTTCTCACTCCGTTCGAAATG
>JAGRBZ010000628.1 GCA_020433805.1 Anaerolineae bacterium | reverse complement strand
AGGTATCAACTGAAGCTGTTTTATGAGGGTTTTATTTAAACCCTGCTTTTTTTGCCTTAAGGGGTACGATTGTCTATAGTATATGGAGGAAAAAGCGTTAGAGATTACAGGCTGAACTGCCGGATAAACGTGGTATAGCCTTCCCGTCCGGCACAACACGGCTGGGGTCACTAACAGAAGAAAACATTTAATCATAAACCGTCACAGCGAACCGAAGGCGCAGCATACTCCTTTGGGCGTCGAGACGGTTTTGCTTCTTTAAAGGTTCGCTGTGACAGAACTACTGCCATACGGAGAGTAACTCTATGTCAGGTATTTGTTAGTGTCATTAGTTTTTCGCCACAACGATTCATAAAACGTAGTGTGTATTGCGTAGTACGTAAAAAAGCACTCAATACGCATTACACACTACGCAATAAACAAAGGCTCAAATTATGGCGAAAACTTAGAGACACTAACGGTATTTTAAGTTGGATTATTATGGGTCTTATTATCGGTGCCCTGGCTAAATTTGCGATGCCGGGACGTGACCCAGGCGGCTGTATTGTCACCATTTTGTTGGGGGTCGCCGGCGCGTTTGTCGGCGGCTTTCTTGCTAATTTGCTGGGAATGGGTAGTTTTGATACCTTTAGCCCCGTGGGGATTGCCCTCAGCGTTGTTGGGGCGATAGTACTGCTTGTCATTTACAGAATGCTGGTGAAACGGTAGCCGTTCGCCGGTTATCTTACCGGTACCCAAAGAGCAGGCGGTAAACCTATCATCATTTTCATAACTATATAAACGACAACAGCCCAAGGTATAGTTGCCCTGGGCTGTTGTGCTTTATTTTTTCTTTTTAAAGGCCGACCGCACCTTTTGCATTGTGGTCGCTACGAAACCACCGAAGCGTTCTTCTTGCCAGGGATCGCCGTGGTTGTGGTAGCCGTACTGCTCCCAGAAACCGGGTTCGTCTTCGGCCGTAAATTCCAGTCCGCGCACCCATTTGGCACTCTTCCATAAATAGAGTTGCGGCACCAGCAGCCGGACCGGATAGCCGTGGTCGGGGGCTAGCGGTTCGCCTTCGTATTTCAGCACGAACATGGCGTCGTCGGCTATGAATTCATCGACCGGCAGGTTGGTGGTATAGCCGGGGTCGGCATGGACCATCACATAATTGGCGTCGGAGGTGAGTTCAACATGCTTCATCACCTCGGCGACCGGGATGCCTTCAAAGGTGTTGTCGAACTTGCTCCAGCGGGTGACGCAGTGCATATCCGACATCTGTTCAACCATCGGTAGGCTACTAAATTCTGCCCAGGTAAATCGCTTAGGCTGCTTGACCTCACCCCGAATAAAGAAATCCCAGGTACTCGGATTGAATTGCGGAATATTGCCCACGTGCAGTACCGGCCATTTTTGGGTGAGTACTTGGCCGGGCGGCAGTCTGTTTTCCTGCGCCAGTGCTTTTTCGGCATCTTTTCGATTGAAAGCCATCGTATCGAGTCCTTTCTAACGCTATCGATTTTGCTGAGAATACGCTTCTGTCTTCTTTGGTTTAACCGGCCTCTTGTCCGAACTCCATCAGCACGCTGTAGGTAACGGTTTTGAAGATGCAAGCGGGATTGCCGCAGACGACGGCTTTCATCGTGACAACTTCGCCTCCGCAAAAGGGGCATTGGTCATCTTTTATCTCAGCCACCCACTGCCGATAAACGTCGACGTTATCCATACAAGGGATATCCAATTCATTAGGCTGCATAGCCTGCTGCCACATTTCTAATGTACTCATGACTTTATCCTTTCTACGTCATTGAATGGAGAGTTCTGCGTTACCATTTCAAAACCGGCACCGGGTTTAAGGGATGCCCGAAAAACCAGCCCAGTTCTAACTGCACCAACCGCTTATGAAAACCGGCATTGGGAAAGTGACGCTTGACGCTTTTAATATAGGAACGAGGCAAGCCGCAGGTTACGAGGCCCAGCGAGAAATCGACCAGATCGCCTTGCCGGAACACCTCGACCAGCGGGTGGGGTTCATCACAATATTTTCTGAGTTTGTGGTGTTCGCCAATCATCAGTTCGATCTCAGGAATCCACGCCGCAAGGTTATTCTCCTCTAAGTAGGTGCTGGCTTGAGCTATCGAGGGCGGCAGGTAGTCGAAGGTGTGGCCGGTCCAGATGCCCAGGTCGTGAAAACAACCGGCGATGATGATCTTTTCTCGCTCTTCCGGAGTGCAGTTGTGGAGAGCAAAGCAGAAATTAATCATACGGTAGACGTGGTTTTTATAGCCCGCATAATCGGGGCCGATTTCATTCTGCCAGCGGCCTAATATTTCTTCTACGCCTGAAATGGGTTCTTCAATGACCATATTTTGCACTACTCAAAAAAACAAATTCGCCGGACACGCCAGTATAGCATAGCTTACCGTTCAGGGACAGGCGTTTGGGGCAGGGCACCATAAACTATCCATCCTTATCAAACAAGCATAAGAGTCGAGGCTTTAGCTGAAGCAAAATCGTCTAAGGCCTCGACTCCGGTAAAACTGTAGTAAGTTAACGCAAGTTGTCACCTTGTGCGAAAAAGACCTTTAGGGTTTCCGAAATGCGTTATCCCGACCAGAAGACGGATATTTAGCGCCATTTCTAGACAAAATCATGGTCAAAACCCTAAAGGTCTTGAAGGATCACAACTTGCGTTAAGTTAGTTGATCGCGAAGCGGTCTCGCCTGAGGCTCGCCTACTAGCGCCGCTTATGCTGGGGGCAGGTGCTTTTCAATCCATTCTTTAATATCGGCCATAACCTCTTCCTTGCCGAGATCATTGAGCAGGTCGTGAAAGTGCCCTTCGTAGAGTTTCAGCGTCTTATCTTCGGAACCGACCGTGTCATAAAAGAATTGGCTGCCGCTCGGCACCGTGGCCTTGTCAACCGTACCGTGGAGAATAAAGACAGGCAGGGTAATCTGCGGAAACTCCTTCTCAAGCCGCTCATCGGCCCGAACCAACGCGGCCACCGTCTTTGCCGGCTGAACTTCATTGGCGGTCAGCGGATCGTTGTTTAAGGCCTCCACGGCTTCCAGATCGCGCGTAAAATCCTCATTCTTAAGCTTTAGAATAGGAAAATGCGGTGCCAGATAACTCAATCCTTTGATAATACCGAGAGCAAAATCGGGCGCATAGACCTTGAAGGCAAAACTCTCGCAGATCAGGCCGGTCAGTTCAGCCTGGTTCTCCAGCGTGTAAACGCAGGAGACCACCCCGCCGGCGCTGTGGCCCAGCAGAAAAACCGGCAGGCCCGGTTCGCGCGCCTTCGCCATCTTCACCAGGCAGGCGACGTCACCCACATACTCCGAGACATCATCAATATAGTAACGTTCGCCTTCCGACTTGCCGCGACCACGCAAATCTATAGCGTAGGTAGCATAGCCGCTTGCCGCCAACTGCTCGCCCGCCCACACATACTGGCCGCCGTGGGAATTGACGCCGTGACAAATAACTACAACCGCCTGGGCTTGATCGACCGGCTGCCAGGATCGAAAGAAAATGGTAAGCCCATCTTCATCCTTAAACGTTTCTTCGATTGGTGCTTGTACTTGCATCATTATAGTCTCCTTTTTAGAAAATAACCTACGAAACGACCTCATATTATTAAGTTTGCAGTATCTCGAACGGATACTGAACGCTTACGAATTGGGAATAGGCTAGCCTTTAATAAATTCCAGTAAGTCGGCGTTGAACTGATCCGGATGGATCACGGTCAGGCCGTGATCCGCGCCCCGATAGACTTAATGATTGACCAATGACTTATCTCAATCGAAGTCCACCTCCTGACAAACCTCGACTCCCCTCGACCATCTTGCCAATCTCCAGTCTCCAATTACGTTAGTGTCATTAGTTTTTCGCCACAACGATTCATAAAACGTAGTGCGTAGTGCGTAGTGCGTAGTACGTAAAAAAGCGCTCAATACGCATTACGCACTACGCAATAAACAAAGGCTCAAATT
>JAGRBZ010000062.1:13184-29474 GCA_020433805.1 Anaerolineae bacterium | reverse complement strand
GAGAAGTTTTTCAACATCAAGTGCCGCTACTCCGGGCTGATTCCCAATGCAGTGGTCATTGTCGCCACGGTGCGTGCGTTGAAAATGCATGGTGGTGGCCCCAGAGTGGTGCCGGGTCGCCCGCTGGACAAAGCCTACACCGAAGAAAATCTGGCGCTGTTGGAGCAAGGCGTTGAAAACCTGGCAGCCCATATCGAGAATGTCAAGCGTTTCGGTATTCCGGCGGTCGTGGCCATCAACCGCTTCCCGACCGATACCGATGCCGAGATCAAGCTCATTAAAGCACTGGCCCTTCAGGCCGGAGCCGAGCAAGCCATTCTGGCCGACCACTGGGCCGAGGGTGGTGACGGTGCCGCCGAACTGGCCGAAGCCGTGGTTGCTGCCTGTGAAAAGCCGAGCAATTTTGAGTTTCTCTACCCGCTGGATTGGACGATTAAGCAGAAAATCGAGAAGATTGCCGTCGATATTTATGGGGCTGACGGCGTTCTTTACGAACAACTGGCTGAAAAGCAGATTGCTGATTTTGAGAACGCAGGCTTTGGTAAACTGCCCATCTGCATGGCCAAAACCCACCTCAGCATCTCGCACGACCCGAACCTGAAAGGGCGGCCCACCGGTTTTACCGTGCCCATTCGCGAAGTGCGGGCCAGCGTCGGAGCCGGCTTCATCTACCCCTTGCTCGGTACAATGCGCACGATGCCGGGATTAGCCTCCAGTTCGGCCTTTATGAATGTTGATATTGATCTTGAAACCGGGAAGATTGTCGGCTTGTTCTAGCCTTTGAAGATAAGGTGTGAGCGTTTTACCGCAGAGTTCGCATTAACAAAAAAAGCTCGTCGCAGTCGTTTGTTGAGACTGCGACGAGCTTTTTTACTTTGTTCGTAAAGGATTAGCAACCACCACCGGAACCACTCGGCTTCCCACAGGCGTGAGCCGGCGCGGTTATCGACATATCTGCCTCATCAGCTACAATCGGTTTTATCATACCAATGTCAACGCTCTATAACCAATGTGCCGAACATCTTGTTGTTTGGTATTGTCCGGGTCAAACACATTTAGTTGTTCAACTTCGGGAATTGCGCATCTTGGATTTCGGCTAATCGCTGTCTCGCCAGGGGATGATTCGGGTGAAATTCAAGCATGCGCTCTATGACCTTGGCTTGTCGGAGTCTTTTCTGAGCAAAACTTCCCCCACGCCCAGAACTCCTAAAATTATGAGTGTTATGATGTGGGTAAACCATACCGGCGTTGAACTATTGAAGTAAGTGGCATACAGCGCCGCTACAAAAGCCGTTAAAAAAGGGCGCGAGGCGAAACAAGGGACATAAGCCGCAGATTGTAAAAAGGCGTGAGCGGTCATAAATTCTTCTCTCCATAAATGGTATTTTCATCGGTAGGTTCACTACAAAATTGTGCATGGCAGTCATGATAAAAAAAACGCACAGCAGTTCACAAATGGTTAACTTTGCGGTATCCTGAATAGCATAACGAAATAATCATATCAGATATGACTTATGCAATTGAAAGTTACGTATGTCATTTCGAGCGACATAGGAGCGAGAAATCCCCCAGAACGTTGCTTTGCAACCGAATGCTGTAGGGATTTCTCCGCCTCCGGCTACGAAATGACATGAAGTGCGTAAGTCCCATGAGAAACCCGCGACAGGAGTACAACCATGACTATCGACTACAAACTTCACGAATACAACTTCGCTGCCGGCGGCGACTATCGAGCCAGGGTTCAGCATCAACGCACGATTGACCTGGATGGCGTTATTGACGCGATGGCGATGCACAACAGCGGCCTTAGCCGCGCCCTGATGGTTGGCGTTTTTTATGAGTTTCTTAGGACATTGGTATTTCTGTTAGTCGATGGCCACAAAATCGAAACGCCTTTCGCCACATTTAAGATCACCATCAAGGGTACGTTCACATCACCCGATGATCAGTTCGACTCACGCCGCCATACCGTGGAAATCGCCATAACTCCCGGCAACCAACTTCAGAAAGATTTTGCGGCGGAGGCAAAACCCCGCAAGTGCCACTTAAAGGTGGCTCAACCTATGATTAGCCGCTGCACGAACGGTAACAGCCCCACGGCCACGACCACGCTTACTGCCGGACGGATGGCCGGTATTCAAGGCCGCAACCTAAAGTTCGACCTAAATGACCCAACGCAGGGCATTTTTCTAACGCCGGTTAAGGGCTATCAAGACCCGACGCCGCTTGGCCCGCCGGTGCGCGTTGAGGATGTGGGGCACAACAAGGGGCGCAAGCTCGTCTTTGTAGTGCCGCCTGATTTACCGCCGGGGGCGTATCGCCTAGAAGTCTGCGCCCGCTTTGGCCGCCACAGCCTGCGCACCGGCCACTTCGATAAGCTCCTGACCGTGGCCTGATTCGCCGGGCCATTGATTTTAGCTCGAAATATTTTCCCGTTTCACCCTAAATTTTTTTTGTTTTAAGCTGAAAACATTTTTGTTTTGACCTAAAACGGACCGGAACCCAATAAGGAAACGTTCGGTTCCCTTACTGGATTTTGGCGTTTTCTCGTAAGGAAACGTTCGGTTTCTTTACAGAGAAACCCGCGTTTGAGTCTTGGGAAACACACGTTTCTCGACCAGGCAGCGAGCGTCCGTAGTGGGGCAAGTTGCGGTTTTCAATGCACTCTCTCGCCGAAGCTGCTGTATTCAATTTTTACCAAGCAGTCGATATTGCCATGAAGCCCTCACTTTGCCGAAGCGGTTGGGGTAAAGGATGAATCACTGAACCACTGAACCGACTGATTGCACTGAGGTCGTCAGCCGAAAATCAGTGTAATCACGCCAATCAGTGCCTCAGTGCTTCACCCCATCCGCAACGCTGCCGGAGAATGGTGTGAAGTCAACGGGAAATGTTGGGTCTCTTTCATCGACCAAACTTGCGTGACTTTGGCGAGGCTCTCCATCCGTGCTACAATTAAATACACGACCTACGAAGGAATTAAGATAATTGGAATTATTTTCGTGCCCGTATTTAAAGGCTGAAGTCGAGCTAACTCTAGAAAGAGAACAACACATTGCCGAACGTCATCCTGATTTACTCCCGGAACACCGTCAGCGCATCATCGACACACTAGTTGAGCCTGACCAGGTACGACGCAGCCGCAGATTTTCTGAAGCCCGCCTTTTTTCTCGTTGGTTTGATAGTGTACGTAGTGGAAAATATGTAGTCGTGGTTGTCGTTAGCGATGCCGGTCCCACCGAGCGTCACTGGATTATTACGGCTTATATCGCCCGCAAGTTGGGTGAAGGAGTTGTTGAGTGGAAACGCGCTTAACCTTTCGATATGATCGTGCTGCCGATATTCTTTACATCGATAAAACTACCCCCTACGCTGAACAAGAGAGTGAGGAACTGGCAGATGACATCGTAGCCCGGTTTAGCCCCACCACCGGCGAGATTGAAAATCTGGAAGTCCTCTTTTTCTCTACACGTTTGTTACGCCAAGATTTGTTTGAACTGCCCGTGATTGCCAATCTTCGCCGGGCGGTTTAGAGCGAGTGGCAGAAGCACTGAACCACTGAACCGGCTGATTGCACTGAGGTCGTCAGCCGAAAATCAGTGCCATCGCGCCAATCAGCGCCTCAGTGCTTCACCCCACCCGCAACGTTGCCGGAGCGGTTGAGACAAAGGGCGAACCACTGAACCACTGAACCGGCTGATTGCACTGAGAGTGTCAGCCAAAATTCAGTGAAATCACGCCAATCAGTGCCTCAGTGCTTCATCCCACCCGCAACGTTGCCGGAGAATGGTGTGAAGCCAACGGGAAATGTTGGGTCTCTTTCATCGACCCAACCTACGCGACTGGGAAATGGTGGTCTCTTTCATCGACCCAACCTACTTGCTACGTGACTCAACAAGTTCTTAATCAGTAACATTGATCTTTAAAGGATTTGATATTGGGCAAAAACCAAGGTCATCAGGTTTAATTATTTCCATATTTTTGTGCCTTACAGTTACCCCAAAATCCGTCTCAGACCTTACAACCTCAACAGTAAACACCGCAATATCACCAGGTTCGATTTCTGTAGGAGGTATGGTATCAAATAAGACAAGACCTAAGCCGAGAAGAGGGTTTCTGCTAATTAGCGTTCCGACACCCCATTCGGCTAAATCCTCAACTGTTGCTTCCAACCCATCAATTTGCCTTATATCCTCCCAGCTATACGGTCCTACTATATACTGAATAACCCACGGTTCTTGATAGATTGTACCCATAGAGCCACTAACGGTTTGAACTCTGACCGGGAGTAACCCTTGTAAATCAACCAAATTAACCGGATCACCCCCCACGTACCCATACAAATTCGCATCGCCCCCATCAAACCCAATCGGATCCTTCGTCGTCCAGCGACCGACCTCGGCGTCATAATCCCGTGCGCCGAAGCGAACCAGGCCGGTGTCGGGATCGTACAGGCCGCCGGCGAAGCCGAAGGGTTGGAAGCCGGGGTTGGTGTCGAGCAGGACGCGGCCAAAGGCGTCGTAATCGAGGCGTTGGATGATCGCGCCGGTGCTGCTGTTAACGACTAATCGGACGCTGCCCAGATGATCGCTAATAATGCGGTAGCGAGTGCTATTCTTGAACATATAATCCGGTATGTTTGGCCGGCTGGCATAGGCAAAATAAGCAGTTACGTTGCCGGTTCCGTCCAGTTCGGCGACCGGGTTGAGGCTGTCTTGATACAACCAGCCTCGTTGTAAGGTGCCGTTGACTCGCTTTCCAATACGCCGGTTTTGGCCGTCAATTACGTAAGTGATAGGTGTGCCATTCGGCAGCGTCACACCCATCAGATTACCCAAAACATCGTAGGCATAGGTCGTTTCCTGCCCCCCTTCATTTTTGCTTTGGAGTTCGCCGTTGGGAGTGTAGCTGTAGGTTGTGCCGCCGTATTGCAGCAGCCGGTCTTGACTGTCGTAAATGGTGGAGCCGATACCCAGAGCCAACAGCCGGTTGCCGTTCTGGTCATAGGTGTATTGCTCGGTGGTAGCGCCGTTGGTTAATACTTCCTCCAGCCGCCCGGCAGCATCGTAGTTGTAGCTGTAGTTGGTGGTCACATCCGTAATTGTCTCGGTTTTGGTGATAATCCGGCCCAGGGCATCGCGACCATACTGCACCGCATAGCGCGGCGATCCACTGGTTGCAGCGCTGTAGCCGGTCAGTTCGGCAAATTGGTTGTAGCTCCGGCTGTCGCTGGTATTGTCCAAACTGGTGCTGTTCAATAGACCACTTTGAGCATCATAGTTCAATCTTAGACGGTTGTTAACCCCACTAATACGACTGTCGGCGTCGTAGGTGTAGTTAAAGTAGCTGCTACCAATAGTGACTCGGCTTAACCGTGCAGCCCTATCATAGGAGTAGCTAACGCTGCCGTTGATCGGGCCGGACCAAGTGACGCGGGTCAGATAATCACCGCTGTATGTGTAACCCAGGTTAACGCCGTCCGGGGCGGTCATGCTGCTTAGATAGCCGCTGGCAGCGTTATGGCTGTAGCCAAACTGCCCGCGCGGGATAGTAAGGCTGCTCAAGCGCCCGGCGCTGTCGTAGCCATAGGCCAGTGTTTGATTGTCGGGCCGGGTGATTTGGGTTAGCTCTTGAGCGTTGTTGTAGGCGTAAAGCGTCTGGTTTGTGCCGCCGTTGGTGACTGCCGGTGCGGTGTATGCGGTCGCCAGATCCATTGCATTGTAAGTAAAGGTATGAGCGGGCCGACCGGGCGGAGTTAATGAGGTCAGATTACCCTCATTGTCGTAGACGTAACTGACGGTGCGCCCGCCGGGCAGGCTTTCGCTTGTCAAGCGACCGTGGGTGTCATAATTGTAATCATAAACGCGATTGAGCGGATCGGTCAGGGTATCGAGGTAGCCTTGGTCGGTATAGGTTAGGTTGGCAACCCGCTGCTCTGAACCTCTGCCTTGCGTGACCCGGCTCAAATTACTGCTGCTGTTGTAGCTAAAGGTCGCTTCCGTGCCTAGTGGATCGACCAGCCGGGTAACCTGACCGCGCCCGTTGTACTCAAAAGTCGCGGTGCGATTGAGTGGCGTTGTGATCCGGGTTAAATTGCCCGTGCCGTCATAGTCAAGATTGGTAACTTGATTATAGGGATTGGTAATGCTGGTGAGTTGGTTGTATGTCCCTTCATAGGTGAAGCGACTGGTGCCGTTTAACGTCCGGTCGGTAAAGGTGGTCAGATTGCCTTTTGAGTCGTAAGCTTGGTCATAAACCCCGCCGCCGGGCCGGCGCAGTTGGGTGACATTGCCGTCCGAGTCGCGATTGTAGGTGGTGGTCAAGTTGGTCGGGTCGGTGACAGTGGCAAAACGATTGATCGGGCCGGTCGAGAAGACGCGCATACGCCCCTCGCCGTCGATAAGCTCGCTTACGGCAGCGTTCGGGCGAACGACCGGGGCGGGATTGGCTTCCGTACCGATGCCGGTGCTGGGATCGATCAGGCCGATGCTTTGCGAGGCCGACGTACGGCGCACGCTGCCATCGGGGAGTGTGGCCTGGGTGATGCGTCCATAACTGTCGAACTGGCGCGTGGTTTCCTGCCCACGTTGGTTCGTCTCGCGGGTCATCAAATGGCGACCGTTGTAGCCAAAGGTTTGGCTGGTGCCGTTGGGGAAGGTGACGCGGGTCAAGTCGCTGCCCGTATGAGTAAAGGTGGTAACACGTCCGTTTGGATCGGTGATGCGATTGAGCCGATTTCCACTGTAAGCCAGGGTTGTCACCAGTCCAACCGGATCGGTGATGGTGGTCAACCGCCCCTGTCCGTCGTAGCCATAGCGGGTCGTGTTACCGTTGCGGTCAACCATTTGAGTTTGAAACCCCTGGCTGTTGAAGCGATATTCGGTTCCGTTTTTCATGCGGCGGGTGAAGGTTCCGTCGTTGTTTTTGGTTAGGGTGGAGTAGTCGCCATCGGGACTTTGGAACTCGTTGACCGGCGGTAGATCGATATTATTAAGGCAGAAATCGATGGTGTTGAGAAAGAGATTTTCGTTTTCAGGATACATTATATAATCAAATGGGTTAAAGTCAGAGAAAATCACAACTGGGCCGGAATTAGGACTTATGGCATCTTTCTCGATAACGGCCAAAGTGGTTCCAAGTGTGTTAGTTGCCAAAGATTGAGCAAACGGACCAAGCGAAGAAATACTGCCGGGCCAATACTCAACCAACTGTGATACCGTTCCAAATCGACCATTAGTCAGCGGATGTAACTGTGGTTTATCAACTGAAGCAATAACACGGTTATTGCGAATAGTACCCGACGCATCCATACCAAAAGGATCCAATAAGCTCTCGTTGGCGGCTGGAGTATTATTTCCTCCAAAAATACTATTGTCTGAGAGCAAAACAGCACATTTGCCATTTTGTACATAATTTGATAGGGCCGCTTGTTCTGATATCGAAAGTGAAGTAGTTCTTGGGTCTGGATATTTAACCGAAGTAAGAACAACTATATCGACATTAGCCAAGTTATCGTTGGTAACTTCAGAAAAGGCGGCATATTTGACACCAGGATAGTTTTTTTTCAATGAGGTTCGTAGGGCAGTATGAAATGAACCCTCAGGATAGGAGCCATTCCCTCCTCTGCCAGCATCAAATCCACCAAACACAAATGGTTGACTGACTTTAATGTGTTGAACGCTACCATTACCTTCAATCGCCAGGATTTCATTTCCATTATCCTGAATCTCAAGCCGCTGCAAGCCAGCTAATCCCCAACCAGCACCAAAAGAGCTGTTTTGCTCGTTGACCACCACCATCTGGTCGTTGTCGGCGGTAGATATAGCAGATCGATTGTAGTGGCTGGTCAAGCGCAGCGAAGCGTTGTAGACACCGGTATCGAGATTACTCGTGTCGAGTGGTAGAACGGCTCGCAGCGGCTCATCTCTGTTTTCGTTCAGACCGGCGGTGCTAATAAAACCGGTCTGGTTGATGGACGCGGAAGTAATATTATAATTGACTGACAGCTTGGGTGGGACCGCCGCTCGAACCGGCACAGTGGGCTCTATCGGTACAAGCTGGAACGGATAAGCCCGGTTGGAGTTGTAAACAAAATCGAGACCCCGGTTCTGGCCAATCGAAACATAATCGGGCAGTGAGAAACTAGTTTGCAGTGACCCATTATGCGTTGTGACCATCGAAGCAATACATTGACCGCTGTTAGACGGCACTTGATTGGCACCATCCGCATCCGAAGGTGCGAGCAAATCCAAAATCAATGGCAAGAGAAAATGCCATGAAGCCTCTCGAACGCCTCCTGCAATCGTTTCGATAACGCTGCCATTGCTACTCACGCGTCCCTTACCGGCGATGAAAAATGTGCCGGTTTCATGATCCATCGACCAGATATCCAGTTCGATGCCTGCGGGCAAGTTGTCGGTGTTGGGAAAGGTGACCGGCACCGGTTGGTCAAAGGTCAAGCCCATCGGCTGGATAGTGACCACAAAGCCTGGTTCCAGGGTATCGGGCAGTGATCCCGGCGTAAAGCCGACCGGCACTTCGGAAACGGACATCATGCCATCAAAGTCATTGCCGCTGTCATCTTTGACGGTATGAGGGGGGATGGTCATCTTTACGCCCAACTTGGTGTTATTTAGAGTGGTTGTCTGGTTGGGATTGATCTGAACCTCACCGCCCGGATCTTTCTTCATCAAGTAAATAGGGCGAGTGATTTCAGTGACTTTGTTAGCGGCTAACTCGATTTTGGATCGGTACGAGGCATACGTATCCAGCGGCAGCGCGGTGTCGCCAATGTACTGCACGTGACTCTTGCCGGCGGGCAGCCCCGATAGGAGAAAGTTGCCGTTCTGATCGGATTTGGTCGATTGACCGGTTTCCAGGCTGCAAATCGTCACCCCGACAAGAGGTTTGGTATTGCCTTTTGCGGCTTCATTGGCATCAAGGACTCGTCCCTTGAGAGCGCTGTTGCCGGCACTCTTTTGAACGGGGCCGGGGCCGGAATTGGAGTTACTACTGCTCTTGGTGCCACTGCTGCGGAGAACCAACGGCAGGTAAGTTGCCTGGGCCACAACCAAGCAAGGATTTTCCTCAACTAGGTTGGGTATTGCCGCCGGCTCACTGACGAGGTTCTTTTTGACTAAATTTGTTGGTCCAAAAATTCGATTGGATGTGTCCAAAGGTTCTTGAGCGGATGGTAAATCATAAGTCGCCTGAATATTACCGGTGGCTCTCGCCGGTACTGGCGGCCATAACGACCCTACCATAGCGATGAGTAGAAAAACGTGCAGATATTTGAGACAACGCTGTTTGTTCAAAATTATTTCTCTCCCCTTTTGGTACGTAGAATATGCCTTGGCTAAACCTTTTCTGCTTAGAAATTTAAACGAGCGCAGGCGTAGTTCAAGCTAGTGTTGTGGAGTATATAAGTCGTAGCCAGGTAGTGATAGTCAGATGGAATTGAATAAAAAGTGGGTGCGTGAGTGGGTAGGGTATCAAAGTGCCACAAAATTGGCGTGACTGGTTACAAATTAGGATGCGAACTCGATAAACGTTGTGATTGTCTCTGAGGTAGAAGGCCTAATTGGGTTAGGCTTTCTCCGTACTAAAGCTTTATTTGAATGACGTATGAGTAAGCTTAAAGATTATTTAGAATTTTAAGGAAGTTATCCTTGACTCTCCTGAAAAAAGGTGTTTTTGGCTGAAAAAGAGTGCGTTTCCAGCCATATAACGCAGTCAAATAACTCGTTTTTAGGCTTTTTTCAGTGGAGTCATCCTTTTGAATGGCTACAAGGGTGCTATGGTTAACTATAGTTCATTCTTGCCCGGATAACATCTGGCAGGTTGGGTATATCGCCTATATCCTTAGGCTAGAATTTTTCTGGTAACTGCCTACGCCGGTCGAGGCTATGGCTAAGCGAGATGGCCTATACCGGCTTGGTGGCTTTCACTTGTCGCTGGCCGGTAAATACCTTCACCCGGCCAGCTAAGTGACGGGAACAATTTAGGCAAATTGTTCTACGAATTGTTAAGTGCCGTTCCTCTATCTCCTGATCAAGGGCAAATAGACAAAGGTATCAGATGGCGGTATTTCCCCCGGTCCAACCTCAACCATGTGATCCACAGCCTCATTCGTCCCTGTGTGTACCCCAAGCCACGGACCGTCTGAAATATCATCTATTTCTAACGCAATGATGTCGAAATCTGCAACTTCTGCGTCGAAGCTCAAGACTTCAATCTCTAAAAAGCCACCGAGATCAATCAAGAACTGATCGAACCCGTACTGAAATTCATTTAATCGAATATGGGCTTGGTTTGTATTCGGACTAAAATCGTCAGCAACAACTGGTCCGAAAATCGTCCTTGCCGGGGGATCGAGATAGGCAAATGTGCCGTTGCCTTGCGCATCGCTGCCGGGTACGGCTTGCCAGTTTGCTGTGATCTCACTCTGACTGAGACTGGGATTGATATTTAACCCAATGCCAATTGATAAGATCGAAGGGACAATGTCCCACTGTAGGCCCGTTTGACCAGGCGAAAGTTCCAGTGGTGGCAAAGGAAACGAGGTGCCGGGACCGAACGGGGTGGTAAAACTGGCCGAGCCGTCAAACTCGGAGTCTATACCCCAGTCAATCGCGTCAATCCCAACAATTTCAGCCTGAATACCCAAGAAGACAACGTACCGCAACAAAAACTCATTGCCGTCTACGCCTTCCAGACCGGCCTGTTCAAATTGGGTTGCGGTCCAATCCAAAGGCGTGATTGTTGAGGGTAAGTGATAGGAGTTGTTAATAATCAGTGGATTCGGTGAAGTCAAGCTGACATCGACCGGCAGGCGCAAGCCGATATCCCAATCCAGGGCAAGTCCTGCTCTTACTTCAGCCAGCGTGACGCAAATTCCCAGGAAACATTCTTCCCACTCTTCCTCGATAGTATAATTTATTCTGGGGCCTGTTTCCGTAAAGCCGAAAACGATTTGCTCGACGGTGGTTAAGTCGGCTGTATTGATTGGCGGTAGTGGTAGCTTTGGCGCTGCTTCTTCGGGATATGTGATTTTGTAGGTCTCTCTGAAAATATAGCGACGCGGCTCGTAGCCGAACTCATAGCGATCCCATATGCCGGGCAACTGACTGGCCAAAAAGTTTTTAATGCTGTCGTTATAGTCGCCAGGGACAATAACGCCGTTTCCCTGCGTAAAGGGACGATCCTCTACAATCGTAGCCGGCCATTTGTCCAGCCCGGCTTGTTTTGGGTTGTCAAATTCAAGGACCGTTTTGGCGGTAACCATAAATTCTTTGGGTAAGCCATCTGCTCTTTGCGGATTCGGCATAGCCATAACATCACTTTCGTAAGTAACGGACGCCGGCCCCGGCAAACCTGATCGACTGCGTTTAGTAAATGTCTGCTTTAAGGCTTGTTGAAGCGGTGTATACGTTTTCTTAGCAATCTGCGAGCTTTGCTTTTGTTGAGCGCGTAACGAATTTTCAATCTGAGCTGCGTTGGCACCTTCTCCTGAGTTGTAAAACAGCAAAGTTAGTATGAGTCCTAATAGCGATATAAACGTTTTAATCCTGAATGATTTATTTTTATTCATTTAATATCCTCCCAAATATTTTATGAATGCTTTTGGTTATAGTTGCATAGCCGGTTCGGTTACCGGTTGAAAGCACGTTGTTAAACGTAATCATGTGGCTGCGGGCAGACCGATTAAATCGCTGGGTGGCGGTGCGTCGGGAATGTCGAACTTACGCATGAGTGCCCGAGCCGAAAATAGGCCGATCATAGCGAACATCATTAACGATACGGGTAGGAACATGACTAGTAGTACAGGTAGTAAAAGCGAGATAGTGAAGAAAACCCACCACAGCAAACCGAATACCAGCCAACAAACCAGCATTAAACCGCCCCGCTGATGGTGTTGCCACGTAATCCAGCCGAAACCCCATACAAAAAACTCGGTCACTACAGCCCAACCGGCCTTGGGATGGTACTGGATCAACCGTATCAATTGGCCAATTCCTTTGCCCAATTTCCACAGTAAATAGAGGCTGTAACCTAGCAATACCAACGTAATAACCGTGATAAAGACAAACAGCGCTATGAGCAGCCAGGGGTTTGTGTTGGCTAGTACATAGAACAACCCCATCATCACAACTGAAGCCAGGTTTTCTAAAGTGGCATAAATAGGGGCCGAAATCGTACCGGCTGTACCGGTCATTAAACTCAACCCCGGTTTAGCCACAGCTTTGGCCATAGTCAGCCCGACTGCGGCGGTGGCACTGCCTCCAGCTATGATCAAGCCCGTCCCGCTAAAGCTTTCGCCTGTACCGAATAGGTGAATCGTTTCCAGCATGTGTTGTGTTTCAGGATCCATTCCGGCAATAATGCCAACTGAAGCCAGCGATAACATTCCCGCTGAGATGGGCACCACAAAACCGTGTAAAAAGTTTGAAACCGTATTGATGGCATTCATTGCACCAGGAGCTACCAAAGTGGAGTAAGATGGGGCCACGCTGGCTACCCAAAATAAACCAACCACTATCACAAACCATTCAGAGGCCATAAACTAAGCGATGGAGTGAGCCTGATCGAGCCTTGTTGCGCGGCCAAGGCCACAATTAACAGACATAAATACTGGTTTGACACGCCGACCAACCCTCCGGCAGACATCGCTGCGAGTGCAATTTCCATTAGTTTTTCTCCTTGTAAATGATTGTTGAACTAAATATCATTGTCGTCTTCGTTTCCGGCCAAACGGATAAAATCCTGTAGGAACTTTGTAAGGTACATATTGTCTACCGGAAACCGGCTTATGTTTTCTGCCTCACTGAAAATAATGTGGCAGCTATGTTTATCTTTACAACAGGTCAAAATGGGAATACGATGGTGCGTAATCTGATCGAAAAATTCAGATAAATAAGGATCATTTTTCAAAGGCTGCATCGCATGCCGGGTAGCCGGAATAACCAAATGGGTGACCTCGGCCAGTAATGGTAGGGCTTGCGATAAGGTCAAATCAGCGACGAGGGCCAAACCATGTGCGCCGCGTATCTGATGGCTGGTTCGGCTAACGATCTTTACCCGAATGCCGGCGCGGCGCAGTTCGGTAATGAATATGCTGGCAGTCGCTTCTTCAAATCCATTGGCCCATAACACCAGTACACATTTGTTCGATTTGGGCATTTCCGTTCTCTCGCTTGACCTGCCCGGATTTCCTCCTAAAATGTGGTTGTTGCACGGCTGTTGTCTCAGCCTGAAATCCAAACAGTAGTGATGACAAAACATGTTTGCCCCAGCATAGTCGATAAAATATGTCTGTAATACGGTTACTTCCCATCTTCATTTTTCAAAACCCTTCAAAACCTATCTTGAGTCCATCCTTACTCCATCAACCTATTGCCTTTCCAGAATAGGTGTGGTATGTTATGGTTGTCCATAGCTAAAACTTTCACGATTAAGAATTCTGCATTATCTCTAAACCACGAGCTGTAAAACGTATCTCTGCCACCTCCTCAAATTGTTCAACAATTAATCACTTTTCTTTGTTCTCATAGTTGACTGACTCTGTAAAGAGTTACATGACGCATGAAAAACTTCGATTTTCGTGAGGCAATCGGATTGTTTCTACCTGTGTTTTAGCCATAAGTTGCCACCTTGCTTTCTTTAAAATTAGGAGAGACCTGAACTATGAATCCACTGGCCTCGGCTGATCTGCGTGCCAACGTCCATAAGGCCTTAAAATGCTGGCACAAGGCCAATGACGAGACAAGCCCACTTGAAGATCTTTATCTTTTCCGGCAAGCGGCACAGAACCAAACTAATACAGCGCGCCGTATGACCAACGAACTGTTGCTTAAAGCCCTAAAAGCGTTGGAGCAAGACTACGATTATCAAGCCGCGCTTATCTTACGGCTGCGCTTTATTGAAGATGCGCCTATCTATCAAGTGGCGCATCAGCTTAATTTGGCCGATCCAACCATTCAACGTAAGCAACGGCAGGCTATTGAAGCCTTAACTGATATACTTTACGATTTAGAGCAGCAGGCTATTGCGGCAGCCAGTTATGCCTTGGAAAAGCAGTTGAAGTTACCGGTTGCCACCAAATTGTTTGGTAGTGAGGCCCGGCTTGACCAAATAGCAACGTCGCTTTTATATGCTGAACCAGCCTGGTTAGTGGCCATTGAAGGCATTGGAGGCATTGGCAAAACAGCGCTGGCCGCTGCTGTCGTTAGACGTTTGGCCTTAAGTCGGCATTTTTATCAATTTGCCTGGATCAGCGCCAAGCAGCATGAGTTTTGGCCTGGGATGGGCATACAGCCGACCGGCCGTCCGGTTCTCAACCAAGAGACGCTTGTTGAAGAGCTAACTGAGCAGCTTTGTGGTGAATTTGCCATTGGTCTCTCGCCCCAGCAGAAACTGATGACGCTTACCGAGCAGCTCAAAAAACAACCTTATCTTGTTGTTATCGATAACCTTGAAACCACGGTTGAGTATGAAACGCTGCTGCCGCTCCTGCGACAGCTAGCTAATCCCACAAAATTTTTATTAACCACCCGCACAATGCAGCCTCGGGACGAGGTCGCTCGCTGGCCCTTGACCGAACTCAGTCAGGTCGATACGATGGCCTTACTTCAACACGAGGCCACACTCAGGCAGATGCCGGCTTTGGCCGCAGCCAGTGCTACCCAGCTTGAGCGCATCTATAAAGTGGTTGGTGGTAATCCACTGGCCCTAAAACTGGTGGTGGGCCAATTGCACAGCTTACCGCTGCAAACCGTGTTAGATAACCTCAAGGAAGCCCAGGGCAAAAAGATTGAGGAACTTTATACTTATATCTACCGGCAGGCCTGGCAAAGTTTAGATGAAGCCGCTCGGCATTTACTCTTGGTTATGCCTTTGGTCCAAAACGGAACCGCAGTACAGTTAGCCGCTGCCAGCGGGCTTGAAAATAGTAAAGTATCCGATGCTATCGAACATCTCATTGCGGTTTCCTTGTTCGATGTAAGCGGCAATTTGGATCAGCGGCGCTATCGTATTCACCGTCTCACTGAGACCTTTTTACTTAACGAGGTCGTTAAATGGCAGGTACCCCCTTAACCTATGAGCCGAACTACACAACGATGTTTATTCAGGCGATGTTGTCTAATCTTGCTTATTTGCAGCAGCTTCCGGAAGTGCAGTCGCTTGATGCCGCTAAACTCGATCAGGAACGAGAAAGTTTAGTTAGAACCATCCGTTTCGCGTTGAATGTGAGCCAGGCTTGGTCGCCTGTCTGCCGACTGATCGAGACCGTTTCGCCCTACATGGAACGGCGCGGCTATTGGACCGTTTGGAAGCAAATTCTTACGCAAGCGTTGGAACTGGCTCGACAGCGTGATGATGCCGCTACAGGAACCATGTTGTCGTTATTGTTGGCTCGCTTGTTGCAGCGTCAGAGCAATATTAAACAGACAATTTATTATTATCGGCAGACCCTCTATTTCGCCCGTCGCTGTGGTGATGACTATAACATTGCTCGAGCCTGCACCAATATGGGCTATTTATTTATTGAGCAGGGCCGGTGGCTGCGGGCTGAGGTATTATGCCGATACGCGCTGATTGTTTTTGAACGGATCGGTAGCCGGCACGGATTGGCCCATACTGAAAATCACCTCGGTTTTTTGTATTTGCGCAAACACTGCTGGCAGTGTGCTCAACAACACCTGGAACGCGCTTGTCAAATATGGTCGGCTATGGGAGACGATCATGGCTTAATGCGCGGCTGTATTAATTTGGGTGCCTTGTATCTTGAAATCAAGTCACCGCTTCAAGCCAAATACTATCTAACCCAAGCGCTGCAGCGTGCTAAAGCTACCGGCGAAGAAGTTGAAACAGCTGCTGTGTATATTGGCTTGGGAGTGGCTTGTCGGCTAGAAGGTGATCCGGTTCAAGGCGAGCATTACGTTCGGCAAGCGGAGACCATTTTTCGACGCTTTCGCCATACCATTGGCCTGGCCCAGGCCCAAGATAATTTGGGATTGGTCTATTTAGACCAAAGAAAATGGTCTGAAGCCAAGCAATATTTCATGACGGCTTTGCAGAATTGGACTCACTTAAAAAGCAAGCTTGGCGAATTAAGGGTTTTAACCTATTTGGTTGAGTATGAGCTTGCTCGTCAAGATCAACCCCAAGCAGCCGTCCGCCTTCGTCAGGTTGAAGCAATGTTGAAGAAACAGCGAGATCGGGAGCATTACCGTTTCTTACAGCCGGCTCTTAATCGTTACCGCTATAGCGTATCTCGATTGTGATTGATGG
>JAGRBZ010000062.1:0-13084 GCA_020433805.1 Anaerolineae bacterium | reverse complement strand
AACAACATCTCAAAAGTTCTCCTTTTTGTGTAGAGGACCACTGAGATGAGGGTTCCCTCGGCGGAACAACCGGGTGCTGCTCCGCCTACTCGCGAGTTATCCCTTGATCCGAATGTATGAGTTGATATCGTGCAATCAGATCTGAACTGTTCTAAAGGTATCACATAGCCATTTCAGTTTTTCGCAGGTTCTTCGCAATCTTTGAGAGCTTAATAGCAGGAGGTTTGCAAAAAATTGCAATATGAGGGGTTTGGCCGATTGTTAACGGAAGGCATTAAAAAACTCGCCGCCACGCGACGGATTTCTCTGCGCCAAACGCACGAATCCTTAGCCGATGAGCTGTGGGTATCAACGCGAACGATTTACGATTGGCGTACCGGGCGGCGCTTGCCCAAGCCTGACTCGGTAGCGCAATTGGCTCGCATATTTGCTAAAACCGGCACGACGGACCAATTATGGCTTATCAAATTTTTGGATAAAGGCCTCTATCAGCCCAAGCAAGCAGCCGAATCGCTGATCGACGAAATTTTTTCCACAAGCTTTTCTAAAGAAAGTGAGGCTGCGAAAAGCGCAGATCGTCCCAATGAAGGCCTACAACCAGCTCTTCAAAGCCATCCTAGAGGCTCTTCTGCTACGGCGACCATCGGCGTCAAGCCGGGATCTTTATCCGGCTTACATCGTGAAGATTGGAGCGAAGCGCCTGATGTAAGTGCATTTCGAGGCCGTCAAGAAGAGTTGAATTGGCTAACCAAATGTCTGTTTGATGCGCATTGTCGAACTATCGGCATTCTTGGTTTGGGGGGCATCGGCAAAACATCACTCGCAGCCAAGCTGGCCCAACAGGAACAAGATCGGTTTGATATTATTGCCTGGCGTTCCTGGCGAAATGCGCCGCCCCTTGAAGATTTATTGGACGGGTTGCTTCCGGTCTTGTCAGCCCAACCGACGGTTGATCTATCCAATCGTATTGATCAAAAAATTTCGCAGTTTGTTAGGTATCTGCATAAAAGACGATGCCTGCTGGTCTTTGACAATGTAGAAACAATTTTGCGAGAAGGCGAGTGGGCCGGCGATTATTTGTCCGGCTATGAAGGCTATGATGAGTTTTTAAGAATAGTTGCCGAGTCTGATCATCAGAGTTGTGTCATTTTGACCGGCCGGGAAAAACCCAAAACGTTTGCGCCCTTAGAAGGAGAGGCTTCTCCGGTTCGTCTGCTAAATCTTAGCGGTGTAGAAACACACGTTGGCCGTGCGATTCTAAAGGATAAGCATCTGTTTGGAACAGATGCAATGTGGGCTAAACTCATCGCGCATTATTCCGGTAATCCTTTAGCCTTAAAGCTCGTATCAGAAATTATTCGAGAGGTGTTCGACGGACAAATTGCTGAGTTCCTTCAGCAAGATGCATCTATTTTTGATGATATTCGCCATCTGCTTGACCGGCAGTTTGAGCGTTTATCCGATTTGGAGCAGTCGATCTTGTTATGGCTGGCAATTGAAAGAGAGGCTGTCTCTAAAGAAAAGCTCCTGGCAAATTTGGTTGAGTTTGTCTCCAAACAAAAATTTATCGAAGCTTTACGATCTTTACGGCGGCGTTCTCTTGTCGAAAAAAGCAGCACCCACTTCACGCTCCAAAATGTGGTGTTGGAATACTGCACAGCCCGCCTGGTTGATCGAGCGTATTACGAGATCAAAAACCGCTCGCTTTCTCTCTTGCACAGCCATGCTTTGATTAAGGCTCAAACACAAGATTATCTAAGAGAGAGCCAAATTAGGCTTATTCTTAAACCCATTGCGGCAAGATTACAGGCTACATTGGGGCAGTCAGGTGTGGAAGCGTCTCTCAAAGAGATTCTGGAAACACTGCGTCGTGATCAAAAGTATCAATCGGATTATGGATCCGGAAACTTACTCAATCTGTTAAAGCAGTGGGATTTCGAATTTAACAAATTCGATTTCTCTCATTTGAAAATTCGTCAGGCGCATCTGTCAGAAGTTACGCTGACTGCGGTTAATTTTGCCTACGCCAATATGGATGCGTGTGTCTTTGTAGAAACGTTCGGTAGAATTTTAGATTTGGCTTTTAGCCCCGATGGGGCTTATCTGGCCGCCGGTACTACAAAAGGTGAGGTTTGTATCTGGCAAGCAGACAGTGGTCAACCTGCCTTTGCTATTGAGGCGCACGCAAACTGGGTTCAATCTGTGGGGTTTAGTCCTGACGGTCGGTTGTTGGCCAGCGGCAGTACCGATCAATCGATACGGCTTTGGGATATAAAAACGGGACTTTGTGTGGGGCTGTTGGCAGAAAATGTTCACAGAATTCGCTCGGTGACTTTTCACCCTAGTGGGGATTTACTGGCAAGCGGTGGCGCGGATTGTGAAATTTATCTGTGGGATATTAAATCCGGGCGACTTCTCAAGACATTTTCAGGCCATACCGATGAGGTTTGCTCCGTTGTTTTTAGCCCCAATGGAGAATGGTTGGCGAGCAGCGGGGTAGATTGCACTGCCCGTTTGTGGTCAGTAGATACCGCTCAGTGTACAGCCGTTTTTGAAGGACATACCGACTCCATCTGGTCATTGGATTTTGGGCCGAAAGGGCGTTTGTTGGCAACCGGCAGTGACGATCAAACGGTTCGCGTCTGGGATGTTGAAACCGGCCATTGCCTTCATATTTTCAAGGGGCATATGGACCAGGTTAAGTCCGTGGCAATTAGTTCGGATGGTCGATTTTTAGCCAGCGGTAGTAACGATCAAACCATCCGAATGTGGAGTATCCACTCGGGGCAGCTATGGCAAACTTTATGGGGGCACCTGGGGCAAGTGTGGGCGGTAGCTTTTAGCCCGAATAGTGCCGCGTTAGCAACCGGTAGTTACAACCAAACCCTACGCTTATGGGAAACAAGCACCGGGCGCTGTCTAAAATCGTGGCGTGGTTATACCCATTGGATTTGGTCGGTAGCCATCAGTAGCGAGAGCCAACTTATGGCCAGTGGTAGCGATGATAATTTGGTTCGGTTGTGGGATGCTGAGAATGACCGCTGTCTCCAAACTTTGGCGGGTCATACCAAATGGGTGACCTCCGTTGCCTTTCATCCTCGAAGCCGTCTTGTAGCCAGCGGCAGTGCCGACCAGACAATTCGCTTGTGGGATGTTGAAACAGGCCAACAGGTGAGCTTGTTTGCCGGTCATCTCAATTGGGTTTGGGTGGTAGCCTTTGCGCCGGGAGGATACACTTTGGCCAGCGGCAGCGAGGATCAAACGATACGCTTGTGGGATGTTGAAACAGGCCACTGCTACCGAACCCTGACGGGCCATACGGCTCGGATTAGAAGCATAACCTTCGGCCTTGGCGAGCAGATGCTGGCCAGTGGTAGTGATGATCGAACTGTGCGGCTGTGGACAAGTGCTACAGGCCAAATGGTCCATTGTTTACAAGGCCACACCGATTGGGTGATGGCGGTAGCCTTTAGCCCCGATAGCCGTCACTTAGCCAGTGGCAGTGCTGACCGGACTGTGCGGCTATGGGACGTCGAAACGTTTCAGCCTATAAAAACTTTCAGGGAGCATGCCGGGCGAGTCCGTTCGATTGCTTTTCACCCTAATGGAGAGTTTATTGTGTCCGGTAGTGAAGATCAAAGCGTACGAGTGTGGCATATTGCCGGCGGCCAATTGCAGCAAACTTTGTTAGGGCACACTGATGTGGTTAAATCTGTAGCGTTTAGCTCAGATGGCAACCTCGTGGTTAGTGCCGGTGATGACGGAACCCTCAGGTTATGGCAGTGGCAAACCGGCGTTTGTGTCAAGGTGCTCCGCAGCGATCGCCCCTATGAGCGGATGAATATCACCGGGGTAACAGGCTTAACTGAGGCACAGAAGACCGCGCTCAAGGCGTTGGGCGCGATTGAAGATTAATGAGCGCGGGTTAGCTCATTTGGTTAACATTTTTTCTGGTTAAAACGGTTTGTGAGGAAAAGTGATACATGACGGCGATTACCATTTTTGTCAGCTATAGTCGTAAAGATGAACTAGAAAAGGAGATGTTGCTGGCGCATTTGAAGTTGTTGCATCACAACGCCGGTTTTGAGGTCTGGAGCGACGATCAAATTCAGCCGGGGCGACCTTGGCAGCAAGAAATTCAAACAGCGATGAAGCGGGCTAAGATAGCGGTGTTGCTGATCACCATCAACTTTCTGAATTCTGAGTTTATTTTGCGGGAAGAAATACCCACGCTGCTCAAGCGACGCGAGCAGGAAGGGCTTGAGATTGTACCGGTTCTGGCTAGAGCTTGTGCCTGGCCGCAGGTCGCGTGGCTAGCTGGAATGAATGTTAGGCCCAGAGATGGTCGGCCCGTATGGGCTGAGAGCGGACACAAGGTGGATGAAGAACTAAGTAAAATCGCTGATGAAATCGCCGGTATGATTGGGAGGATACGCTTGAATGAGCGCCAATCCGACGGTACAAAAGGGTCGTCAAAAACACCAACTGATAAAAAGGGGGCAGCAGTAATGCACAATTTGAGCACAATCATCCATGGTTTTAATGAGGGCTGCACTTCATACCATAAGGCGCTGGGTGCGTTGAAAGATGGGCTTATGAGTGACTATGAAAATGGCTTAAACGTAGCGGTACGACAGATCGTCAATGTTTTAGAGTTGACGTTAAAGACCTACTTAGAAAGCATCTGTGAGGGTGAAGTGTGGGCAAAAGATGGAAAAGTAATCAAAAAACCCAATTTTTATCGTTTAACTGAAGGCATGGAACATTATGCTAACCCCAAACCCGATCCAGATTTAATCAAGCGTTTACACTCTTACCGGCAACTACGTAATCCGGCTGAGCACAACGCCAGTATCCCTCCTCTTAAACCCTTGACTGAGGCTATCGAAACAACCCGACTGATGATGTTGACGTATCTGCCGGTTGAAGCAACGCAACTGAAAGAGTGTAAGGCAATTGAGTCGGTTAACCCTTTAGTAGATAGTCTGGAAGAAGTTATAACGGCTCTTAAAGCAGGAGACAAACCAAAAGCCAGACATCTCTTGGCCGAATTATTGAAGCGTAATCCTAAAAATGAAACGGTCTGGATGTGGTTACTGGAGGTGACAGATACCGATGCGCAAAAGCAAGACTGTTTGCAACAAGTTCTCAAAATCAATCCTAATAATGAGACTGCCAAAAAATTACTGGTAAAGATTAATAGCGAAGTTGTTCATGGGTCAAAGTTGACTGCTGGGCGGGATATAGTTGGTAGAAATAGTAATCAAGAAATTGTTCATGGTCAAAAGATAACTGGTGAAGGTAATCAGACCTTCGGCGGGCATAATGAAGGAATACAGGGTTCGAATATGTCGGTCGATGGCAATGTCGTCACCGGCAAACGTAACATAGGGGGAAATGTGGATACCGGTGGCGGTAGCGTGGTTTTTGGCAACCAGGTAGTACAGGCAGCTCCCGAGGAACCATCCATTAGTGAACTGGTCGAACGGGCGGACAAGTTGTTAGGTATGAAAGACTATGCCAATGCAGTGAAAGCTTGTGAGCAGGCTCTAATCCAGGCCCCCGAAAACTCTCAAGCCAATCTTCTAGCGGCGATTGCTTTGTTTCATGGTCGCGGAGCAGACCGATTACGAGATAATGTGGTAGCTCGGATTGAAGAGCATCTGAAACCGGCTCTCGATGAACCTGCGACTGAGGCCACTGCTCTGGCAATAATAGGCATTGTCAAATACGATCATTATATTGCTAATGGTCTATTTGCCGGGAAGCCAACTATCAAAGAGATCAATCAAAAATTGGAGGCAATTGGCAGGGACGAAATTGATCACAAGCTTCTGCGTTGGGTTAAGGCCAGTTCAGCCGCAATGGAGCGAGTGGGATTATCTGATAGCGGCGCAGTGTAAATATTTGAAAAATCTTAACACTTTTCGGGAAAATTACAACTACAACGGCTATTTAACGATAGCCTGTTCAGTAGTAATAAAAAATTCGGATCAAATAATTTGTGCTTAGAAAGACTTTTTAGGAAAAAAGATGTCAAATAAATTAGATCAAGCAGTTGCTTTAATAAAAGCTGGTAATACTTCTAAAGCTGGCCCGCTTCTTATTGAAATTTTGCAAAGTGAACCAAGTGAAGAGGCTTGGTGGTGGATGTCAAAAATCGTGCCCAAGGAACAAAAGGCACGTTGTTTAAAGGAAGTATTGACCCTGAATCCCTCTAATAAACCTGCCTCACAAGCCTTATCTGAATTAGGTGAAGAACTAAATAATCAGCCCCAATCATTAAAGACCGATAAGAAAAACAATCTCTCTTCTCCTTCTGAAAAACACAGTAAAAATGCAAGTATTTACACAATATCAGACTCGTCTGCAACAGAGCCGGATACATCTATTCTTCAAAAGCCCAAAAGAGCCTCTCATAAGAAGGAAATTTTTAAGAAAAAACTTGTTCCATTAACCAGAAAATTATCTAAACAAGAGGATGTTGATCTAACAGTAGAGGATGAGCCTGACATATTCGGCGATCCCGATATTAAAAAGGCTATCGAAGAATTAACGTACTCAAAAGATATTTGGGATTATATTGACGAAATTGAATACTTACCTAATCGTAAAGATCGCGATCAACTCTTGAACCGTGGTGATCAAAAACGGGTGAAAATTTGGGATTACTTTTTTCGAATAAATCCCAAAGATGTTGGGCGGCCACAACAAGCCGAGATTACGTTACGTACACAAGACAAACAAAAGATTCAAAACTTGTATAAGATGGTTGAAAATGAAAAGAAAAAAATTTTTAGACGTGCCCTGTTTTTAATCATCGGTGGATTAACTTTTGTTGGACTGTGCCAAGGTTGCACTCTACTTGTAGTTACCCCGTTTGCTTCTTCTGAAGCAGCTACCGCGAACTTAATGACCATAATGATTGGTAGCTTGATTGTTGCCACTGTTGTCATTCTACAACCTTTATTTCTTATCACCCTAATTCTATTAGGAGTATATACATATAAAATAAAATCCTATACGAGCAAGCTTCGAGAGCATAGAGAAGAATTAGGGAAAGTACAAGCCAGTATGTCACAAGAACGTTCAGAGATACCGGAAATCAAACCGAAAACCGAAATGCAAGTGATCAATCAAAGAATCGATTTCCTAAAGAATCAGATTGAAGAGCTTCAAAAATTGATACCTGATTTCCCTGATGACTATGAGGTTTATAGTTGGCTGGAAGAAGATTTTAATGAGCTTCGCAAACAAAGTATAGTTAGTACTAGCTTAGCCTCTCGGTTAACTCACATAGCTTTTTCGACTGATGATGAAGAAGTTGAAGTTTCTAACCCCATGGTGTTTATTAGCCCTGGCGAGTTACAAGATCCTGGAAGAATTCCTCCCCCATTCAGACCAGTAGGCTCCGCTATCATTGACAATCAACTGTCTGAAGCAATTAAATCCAAAATTGATGGTAATCCATATATGAGTCTGCAACAAGTAACCAATTCTCTTCAACCGAGATCAGATTCTGACCGAGCAAAACATCTACTCGCACGGCGAGAAATATCAAATGATCAGAATAGATATAAAATTCTTTTTGGCGTTTACTATATAGAATACCTTCTTATATCAGACGATATGATTACTATACAGGGCCTTTTCTTTGATTTTATCACAGGTAGAACCACATCCGATAAGATTACGGAGCAGTACTATAAAGATATAGTGGCTATAGAGCAAAGCAAAGAATTTAGAACTATTCCACTTGGTTACAGTACTAATGAGACTTTGGATATAGAAGATGCCCCAGCTTTCAGTCTCACTCTTCCCAGTGGAGAGAAGCGTACTGTAACATTTGTTAATGCAGCTTATCTTAAGGGACTCGGTCAGACGCTAGGTAAAATGACTGTGAATAAGATACACAGTATTGAAGAGACATCTGATCTGGCTAAACTATCTGCTGAAAATGCCGTGAAGACGTTGCGTCATTACTTGCGTCTACATAAATCTGATAGGGTGATTGATTAAATGGTGTAGATAAACGACTATTTTTCTAGAACGATCGATTGTATTAGCCCGTCATTACCTTTAGTATCGTATAAGCACAGAAGCACGTCGATCTCAACCCTTTGCTGACCGACCCATTTCATCACCCATACTCAATCGTAAAAATACGATCAAACTGTAAAATTTGCAGGATTCGCTCAAGCTGGCCGGAAGGATTGAGCAAGGCTATCTTAATCTCTCGGCCGGTGCATTTTTTATACATTAACAACAGCAATTGTAGCCCTAGTGAGCTAATACGTTTTGTTGTCGTTAAATCGACGGTGAGTTTTTTGGCTTTAGCCTCAAATAACGTTTGGCATACCGTATCGACCGTCTCTTGCTCTAAACGACGGTAGGTCTCCATATCGATATCGTCGTCGAGGGTGAGAAGCCATTCGGTTTTGGCATTGTTGAGAGGGTGGATCTTCATAGGATCGTTTTTATCTTTTGGTAAATAAAAAGTTGAATCTTGCTGTGTACTTTCTCGTTTGTTCGGATAAACATGAGTTGGTACGTAGCTTGATATAGGTATAATTGGCATTTTGTTATAAAAAGAAAGCATTGACGGATCAGAATAAAGATTTAATGGATAGGTGTCTTTTTTCATAAAGTTTCAAGACCTTTCTTCTAAGTTCCTGCGATACGCCTTGCTACCTGACGAGCGAAACTCACCAAAGTTTCGCTATCGGCAGGGAAAACGGTAACCGTCCCTTCGATAAAGAGAGAAATCTCAGCCGCATCATCGCCGATAAAAACAGGAATGTTATACCGGTTGATTTGCTCAAAAAACGCAGTCACACAAGGATCGTTCTTTAGGCGTCGAACAGTGGAAAACGTGGCCGGGATAATGAGATGCGTAATCTGGGGCAAAAGAGCATTTGCCTGCGATAGGGTCAGATCGGGAGTAAGGGCTAATCCATAAGTTCCTTTACTGTGTTGTCGGGATGAGCCGATAACCTTTACCCGTATACCGGCCCGGCGGAGTTCGGTTACAAATATCGTTGCAGCGGCTTCCAGAAATCCATCTGCCCAGAGGACAAATATATATAAGTTGTTTCGGGACATGCTATGTCCTTTTGCTCCAGAAAAGTGCGATTTTTGATAGGGCCTTATTAATCCCTTTTCATCTACCATCATATAATATAAAATATGGCTACGACCTAGCCGAAGTCTCTACTGTTTTACCAAAACCTATATCCGATCTGTCTTTGGTTTATCGCGACCTGTATAAATTATTGATTTTATGACCTGGATATGGTATGTTAACCCGCATATCCACACGGCCACCAGTAGTCCGATAGTCTCGATTAAGACGACACCGACAATGAAAATCTTTTGCTACCGGCTACCGGCTAACCGCTAACTGCTATTTTCAAGGGAGAGTAGAAAATTGTTTTCGGCGACAGAGATTTCGCTGCCCCAACTACGGGATGGCATTCATGAGGCGCTTAAACTGTGGAGCAAGCCGAATGATGATACCAGCCCGCTTGACCATCTATACCTTTTTCAACAGGTTCGGCAAAGCCATTCCGGTAATGTCCGCCGGCTTACCAACGATCTTCTGCTGCATAGCCTCAAGATTATGGAAGACCAGTATGATCCTTTTTTGGCCGATCTGCTGCGCCAGCGATTTTTGGAAAACAGTTCCGTAGCCTTAGTTGCCATCGAAAAAAACATAGCCGAGGCTACCGTCCACAAGAAGCAGCGGCAGGCCATCGACCAGTTGGCCGATATTTTAGCCAAGCAGGAACACCAGGCCCGTCACGCGACTATTGCAGCTTTAGAGCAGCGTCTTAACCTCCCGGTTGCAATTGATCTATTTGGTATTGAACCGTATCTAAAGCAGGTCAGTGAGGCGCTCCTGGTGCCGGGGCCGGCCTGGTTAGTTGCAATTGAGGGATTAGGCGGTATTGGTAAAACAACGTTAGCCGGAACGGTTGTCCGGCAGGTGGCGTTAACGCATCATTTTCAACAGGTTGTCTGGATTAGCGCCAAACAGCAAGAGTTTTGGCCTGGTCTGGGGCTGCAACCAACGGCGCAACCCGCTCTCGATAGTGATACACTAACCAATACTTTGCTGGCCCAATTAGATGAAGACCTCGCCGGAACCCTCTCTCCCCAGCAAAAACTGATCCGACTTACCGAACTCTTGAAAGCAGAACCCTACTTAGTCATCATCGACAATCTGGAGACAGTTGTTGATTTTGAAGCGCTCTTGCCACTTTTAAGCCGTCTGGCAAACCCCACCAAATTTTTGCTAACCAGCCGCATGATGCCGCCTCATAGCGGGGTGACTTCAATCCGGCTAGCCGAACTGAGCCGGGATGATGCGTTTAACCTGCTCCGTTATGAAGCTGAACTGCGCCACATGAAAAGTTTGACTGAATCTTCGGACGAGCAGTTAGATAGTATCTATCGGGTTGTTGGCGGGCACCCTTTGGCGCTCAAACTGGTGGTTGGTCAACTGCATAGCCTGCCTTTGTCCCAAGTGCTCGATAGTCTTCGACAAGCACACGGTAAAAAGGTGGACGAACTCTATACCTTCATTTACTGGCAAGCATGGCACACCCTGGCCGAAAACAGCCGCAAACTACTGCTCATAATGCCGGTCGTGCAAAACGGCACTATCGAGCAATTAAATACCATTAGCCAACTTGCTGGGGGTGACCTGCACGATTCTCTGGAGCAATTGATCACACTCTCCCTGCTCGAGATCAGTGGCGCTCTCGACCAACGTCGCTATCGAATTCATCGTTTAACGGAAACGTTTCTGCTTAATGAGGTTGTTAAATGGCGCAAATCACCCTAACAGAACAGCAAGACTGCGCTAACTTTTTCACAACGGCTATACTGGTTAATGTCACCTATTGGCACTCTAACCCCGCCGTACAATCGCTCGATGTTGAAATACTCGATCAGGAGCGCGAAGGGCTTATCCGGGCTATTCGCTTTGGTCTTCGTGTGGATGAAGCGTGGCCTACCGTTTGCCAGTTGATCGAGACGTTGTCGCCCTATATGGAGCGGCGTGGTTATTGGGCTGTGTGGGAGCAACTACTCGATCAAGCGCTTAATTTGGCTCGACAGCGTGATGATATGGCCAGGGGAGTGGTTTTTTCTCTGCTGTTAGCGCGGCTCTTACAAAGACAGAGTAAAATTAAAGAAACTATCCGCTATTATCGACAAACGATGAAATTGGCTCGTCGAACCGGTGATCGATACAACCGGGGGCGGGCATGCACCAATTTAGCCTATTTATATATCGGACAAGGACGATGGCAGCGAGCGGAGAGATTGTGCTACTGCGCTTTGTCTATCTTTGAGCAAGAGAACAATCTACACGGTTTAGCCCATACTGAGAACCATCTAGGAATTCTTTACTTACAGTTGGGCCAGTGGGTTGAGACTAAATCTGTTTGGTCTAAAGCGCTCCCTCATCTGGAGCGAGCGTGCCAATATTGGCAGACCAGAGACGATACGCATGGGTTGGTTTATGGGACCATGAATTTGGGCATGTACTACTTGCTTGTCAAACAGCCCCAACAGTCAATCGAATTTTCTGAAAAGGCGCTCAAATGCGCCGATCAGGTTGGCGAACGACTACTCACAGGCTCTATATTAGTTAACATGGGTTTGGCCTACCAAATTGCTCAAGATTACCATAAAGCAGAGATGTATTGTCTTCGGGCGGAAAAAATTTTTCAGCAGTTTTATAACCTGTACGAGTTGGCGAACGCCCAAAAAAATCTTGGTGCAATTTTTTTAGAGCAACAGAAACTTGATAAAGCTTCCCATTATCTCCATTCAGCATTGAGTCATTGGCATAAGCTCGATAATAAATATCAAATCGCTGAAACTCAGTTGTACCTCTGTGAATGTGAACTCGCTACAAATGCGTATCAAAAAGCGAAACGTTGGCTGAACCAGGCTGAAGCAATTCTTTTAGAGGAAGCGACTCTTAGTCATCGCGTTAAAACCCACCTTGATAAAACGCGTTGCAGCCTAAAACAAGTAGCTGCAACGCGTCAAACAAGTTAATCTATAATGGATGCCTAGAGGAGTGAGGCATCCTCAGATGCCGAACGGAGTCGCATCTGAGGATGGTGGCTCCTCGAAAATTGGATCTACTGAGTCTAATCTATAATGGATGCCTAGCAACCACCGCCGCCGGAGCTAGGCGTGCTACAAGCGTGAGCCGGTGTCGTTAATGACAGACCTAAATCGTCGGCTACGATACCCACGGAACCGGCTACAGCAGCTAACAAAGCTAATCCGGCTAAAACACTAACGATTCTTTTTTTCAACATCTTAAATCCTCCATGCATAAACTTGGAGGGCTAAGATGAGAGCACTCTCGGCTGAGGGGTCAGCCTATTCGCGAATAATCGATAGCCCGGTTTTGATTAAAAAGATGTTTGGGCCGAAACATCATCTCATTTAGTTACAGCATACCAACCTGTGCGGCACAGGTGCGCAACAATTAAGAGAACTGGGTAAAAAACCATGCCTCGCACAGATGTGTTGCCAACCTATACCAACGATTTGGCCGGTTTTGCCGGTATACTGCGTGTGTCTGTCTTTTCTTCGCAGAGGCGTGCCGCGGATTATTTCCATCTAAACCGCTCAACCATAGTGCGTTACGAAAATGAGGACTTAAAGCCGCCGCTTGGCTATTTAACATGTTTGGCGCGATTAGTCATTGATAAACAGAAAGGTTCGGAGCAAGATCGCCAAAATCTACTGGTGCAGCTCAACCGGGCCATCCGGCACAATTATGACTATGAGGTGCCGTTTCAAACGTGGCCTGAGTTAGATGCAGTAGCCGATGCCTATCTCGTCGAGCGTGGTCAAAAGACCGATGCGACGGCATCTCTGCCCCAACCCCGCTCGCCAACCGACCTTGCGTCTCCGTCGCCGCCCCTACCGGCCGAAACGCCGGCACTGCCTGTTTTCTACACCGAGCGTCCGGACGAACAGTCTAAGCTGCTCGATTACATCGCTGCTAAACATGTGCCGGCCCTGGTGTTGTGGGGCGCAGGTGGCGTCGGTA
>JAGRBZ010000627.1 GCA_020433805.1 Anaerolineae bacterium | reverse complement strand
GTACCGCTCGTTCTGGTTCAAGGCGTACTGTATCTGGCGGCGAAAAGCTTGCAGATCAACCGGCATGTTGCGGTCGGGCTGAACCGGCAGTTCCAGCAGCCGGGCCAGATCAGGCTCGCGCTTGAGCATCTCTTTGATCAGAACGATCAGTTCTTCTTTGCTTTTGTTGGTTAGCAGTTCATCGGTGGGGGCGATGGCTTGAAATTGTTCCGGCTGATGAACCCAGGTCAACAGCAGCGCCACGATATGTTTGCAAATTCCGCCCCAATCGTAGGGACAAGTGCAGTGAGTCGAGGTGATACCGTTTTTATCGACCGTTACGGTAATGCGGTAGGGCTGATAGCTAGAGCCTTCGCAATAACCCCGTAGCTCATCCCCCTGTCGGACCGGTTCGTGGATCGCGCCGCTCCGAAAATAGTTCCGGCCTTTATCAAAGCTCTGTTGGTTGCTCAAATTTCGGACGGTGGTTTCTGTGATCTTAGGAATGTTTTGAGTCATGAGTCCTCATCCTCTTTTACGCTGTTCCAGCTTAACATTTGGCTATTTTACCACAGGAGGTGTGTGGTGGTGAAGTTAGGTTGTACGCGAAGGTGCGTTTCGGTTTGAGGGCAAGGTTGGATCGCTGAAGGTGCTGAGGAAAAATGAGGTCGCCGCACTATCCTTTTGTGACGGAAGTTGCCCGATTGAACCACGTGATTGACTTCCGGTTAGAGCATCAGCGATTTTAATGCTTTTAGCAATTGAAAAAAGCAATAGTCTGTGTGATAATATCCTTTGTGAAGTGCGTGTTGGAAGCGTTAATCTTGATAGCCAATGAAAGGATTAAAAGCTCATGGGAGTTGCTTTGGATACAATGCTTGTAAATACACCTGACGTTTGTGGGGGAAGATTGCGAATCGATGGCACAAGAATTACCGTTCATCGAATTGCTACTTTATACAAACAAGGACAGACGGCAGAAAGTATTGTGCAAACTTATCCGCATTTATCATACGCTCAAGTGTATGTTGCCTTAGCTTATTATCATGAAAATCAAGCACAGATTGATGCTGAACTTGTCGAAATGGATTTAGAGTATGAACGTCTCAAACAACAAAGCAGGGTTCAGGACAACACTTGATGAGCCGTCTGTTACTTTATATAGACGAAGATGCCGGAGAACATGCGGTAATTGAAGCTCTTCGAGCACGAAATATCGATGTTCTTACGACGATTGAAGTAGAACGATCAGGAAGCGACGATCGCGGTCAACTCGAATTTGCATCAAGTATCGGGCGAGCGATTTATACGTTTAATGTCGGAGATTTCGCCAGGTTGCATAACCAATATCTAACACAAAAGAAAACGCACGCCGGTATTATCGTGATTCCCGATCAACGATGTTCAATTGGTGAGAAAGTTCGTCGTTTAGCCGGTTTCATTAGCCGCACCAGTGCCGAAGAAATGATTAATCGTATGGCGTTCTTATAGCTCTAGAGTTGTTGTCATATTGAATCGGTTCGCGCATCGCGCCGCGCCGAAAATAGTTTTTGCCTCTATTAAAGCTCTGTTGACGGCTCAAAGTTCGGATTGTTGTTTCGGTAATTTTGGGTGTTTGTTAACATTATGAGTTACGCAGTTCGTAGAACAATTTGCTAAATTGTTCGTATTTTGGGGCCAACAAGACGCACAAATTAGCAATTTATGCTACAAACGCCTGATTTCTCGCGTCAACTGCGTAACTCATAAACATTACCTCTTTCGTACTACAACGAGATTTAGACATAAAGCCAGGAAAGAATCCAGGGCTTTTGGTTAATTCAATCAATTTTGCGTTGAGAAAAGCTCAATAAAGCCCATATGTCCCCTTCTAAAGTTAAAAATCCTGGGTTCTTAGACCGAAGTCTCGTAGTAGTACTAAAAACATCAACCATTGAAAAAGCAATCGTCTGTGTGATAATGTGTTGAGTGGAATGTGGGAAGAATTAAGTTTGATGCGTAATACATTCGATGGGTAGCGCAACATTAAACCGTGGAGAGCGGTAAAGAACCCAGGGTTTTGCCTAGATTGTAAGCATGTTGCCCAATTGAGCTCAAAAGTAAGCCTTTGCGGGTCTCAGGTTCAAGAAAACCCTGGGTTCTAACGCTACCACGATTGTGTGCACAGCTACCATTCAATGAGCAAGTTACATCGATAATAAAATTACCACTCATCATCGTGGGCATTTGCAGGAGGCTAACATCATGGAGATCGGCCAAATTGCAGTAACGGTCAGCGATGTCGCGCAGGCGCTGCTGTTCTATCGTGACATCTTGGAACTGGAATTTCTATTCAGCCCCGGTCCAAATTTAGCGTTTTTGGCTGCCGGATCGGTACGCATTATGCTGTCCACGCCACAAGGCGCGGGCAGTGTGGGGGCCAACTCCATTCTCTATTTCAAGGTCACGGACATCGCGGCGATGTATGATGCGATAGTGGCCAAGGGAGCCGCCGGCGAGCGCGCGCCGCAATTGGCTGCCAAGCTTCCTGATCACGAGCTATGGATCGGTTTCGTTCGTGACCCCGACGGAAATCTCATCGGACTCATGGAAGAAAAACGGTAAACAAATGCTTAACTTGGACTTGCTGAGAGAAACCATGATGGCCAAACTGGTGGGCTTTATGGCACTTCCCTCTACCCGCCCAGAAATTCATTGGGCCAATCCGGCATCGGGTGAATTTCGGGTGTTGGGCCTTATCATCGAGCAGAATTGAGCAAACCACAAATGGTCCTGTACGAAATACAAGCAGAGATTGAGGCTATCGAAAAAAACGCTGCTCTCTACGAAGAAACAAACTTTGACAGCCGCGTAGATGCGTTAGACACCATCGAGTTCAACATCATTGATCGGATTGAGGGGCTGCTGCCTACAACAACGCAGCCGGAAGAATGGGCTAGACTGAAACAGTATGCGGAGAGTATAAAGCGTCAACTGGAAGATATTGATGAAAAGTTGTTTCAACGACTTCGGGCAGATATTCGAGATGGGCTGTGCCCGGCACCAGCACTCAAGAGTTTGATTGGTAAATACGTTGGGTGCCATTCGAGTCGGGACAGAGTGCACGATGAGATAGGCTATGATAGCCTCGATGAATTTATCAACGGTTTGTTGCTTCTGGAAGCTATTCCGACAGAGACAAAAGTAAGAGAACGGGAGATGGTGGCCTACCAACAAACTCCCGCTCGGATCATTTTAGAGTTAATTGAGAAAGCGCAGCTCACGGAAAAAGATGTTTTCTACGATTTGGGGTCCGGTTTAGGTCAGGTATCGATCTTGGTGCATCTGCTTAGTGGAGCACTAGCCAAAGGTATCGAATTTGAGCCGGCTTATTGCGCGTATGCCCGGATGTGTGCGGCAGGCCTAAACCTTTCAGGCGTAGAATTCATCAATGAAGACGCCCGTCAAGCGGATTACGCCGATGGTACCGTTTTTTTCCTGTATACCCCCTTTGAAGGCCGTCTATTGCAAGAGGTATTGGAAAAGTTGCGGAGAGTATCAGAGCAGAGCATGATGAGACTCTTTACCTACGGACCGTGTACTCCGCAAGTATCCCGGCAAAGTTGGTTAGAGTGCATCGACCAAAATGAGGCTCACATTTACAAACTAGGCGTATTCAGAGGCCTTTGAAACGCGCAATCGCCAAAAAGGGACAATGTCCCAAACGCTTGGGACAATCTTCCCAAAACTGTGTGACCCTGGCCTGGTGACATGGGTATGGTTATCTTGTAACATCTCTTTATCAATGTTATTCAACCCATTAACACATAAGGAGAGATAAAATGAGTCAATTAAGTCGTTCAGCGGGTCTCAAGATAGCGGCGGTCATGCTGTGGGTGATAGCCCTGCTTGGTATTGCTACGGTAGGTATTCCCTTTCTAACGGGTGCCAGGCCGGGTGTCGACGGCCCCTTTTTAGGGTTGGTGATATTCAGTTTTGCGGTTGATGCCATAACCATCGTGGTCGCTTACGGGGTG
>JAGRBZ010000626.1 GCA_020433805.1 Anaerolineae bacterium | reverse complement strand
TCTAACATTGGAAAATGGCCCGATCCGGACATTATCAATATCCGTGATAAAGGTGCATTGTTGGTGATAACGTTGGCCTGGGTTGGTTCTACAACGTTATCACCAACGCCATAGATACCCATCACAGGTGTAGTAATACCTGGCAGTTGCGGTCTAAGATCGGTTTTATGTAACGAGCTAATACTAGAGAAGAAGGCTTCAAGTGTCGTGCGTGAGAGATCACGGGTAATCATTTTATACCAGGAATGCCAATCATTAACAACAAAAGGGGAGAATACTCTAATCCCGAACCGCAACGCTTGAGGCATTTGCCAGACCAGCGACGCTATCCAGGGCTTACCCGCTAGCCGAAGAAAAATATTTAATGAATTTCCAACAATGGGAGAACCAACAACGATAACTCTTTTTACTCGATTAGGCTTTGCCAAGGCTAAAGAAATAGCAACGGTTCCACCCATCGAGTGCCCTACAATAGGTGCAGATTCAATTCCGAGCCGATCCATAAATTGATCAACTAATGATACAAAATCGTTGAGATCATACCGACTGCGAAACTTACCCGACTCACCAAATCCCCAGAAATCTAAGGCGTAACAGCGATACTGCCCTTTAAGGGCTTCCATCGTTTTTAACCAATACCCCCAAGATCCTAGCCATCCATGCAAAAGGATAACCGGCTGACCACGACCGTAGGCCTCATAATGTACAATTCCTTGATCGGTTACGATAGAACTCACGGATGGCCTCTACAAAGGGGCTTTATTATAACTTTATAAAAAAGCCGCTCTAAAGAATTAGCTTTGCGCTAGGCAAAGCTAATTGATCTTACAAACGTTTTCAGGAACCGCAATTTTACAAAATAACGATAAGCGGTATCCCTACGAACTGACGTTAAATTGTTAAAGAAACTCAGTCGTTACTCTTCTTCAGCCTGCATATTTTCCAAAATTGAGTAAAGCAACTCTAACAAGACGTTTTTAACTGTCTCTTTATCGCGGGCAACACATCCAAGCACTTTAACATCTCTGTCTATCTTGAGCGCAATTCGCACATCTTCCGGCGACCAGGCATCGGGCAAATCCTGTTTATTTGCCGCGATAACATAGGGAGTGCTGGCATAACTAGAGAAAACCTCTAAAATGTGGCGGGCTTCTCTGAAAGTCTCGGGCCTTACACTATCAACCAATACAATAAAGCCCAACATTCCTTCCGATAAAATTTCCCACATAAAATCAAAGCGTCGTTGACCTGGCGTACCAAAGAGGTATAGAACCAGATCATCATCTACCGTAATCCGGCCAAAGTCCATAGCCACGGTGGTGTCTTCTTTAACACGCTCCGCATCGCTTGATATCTTTCGCTCAGTAGCAACAACATCAATTTCACTAACGCTTTGAATAAATTCAGTTTTCCCGGCACTAAATGGCCCTGTGATCACCATCTTAACGGTTTGCATCGGATTGACATACCTCGAAAAGAACTTTAAAGGATACTAAATGGATTTGTACAAGTCGTAGGTCGGTGTTAGTCTAAAAAATCGTGCGATATTGTTTTTATAATTAAAAACGGGAAGTAACGCTAGATACGCTTAATTCTATCGATAAGCTTGGTTACAACACTACGCTTCTCAGCCGGAGACTGGGCAGCGATTTTCTTACCCCTACGTGAAACAGGTGGCTTGGCTCGCTGTTGTTGCAAACCTTCCGGACGAGTAAGCTCTACAATTCCAGCTTGAAGCATGCCATAAACAATCTTTCTAATCTGGAATTCATCCATGTTGTTGTTTTGGGCGATCTGCTTTACAGAATTACGAGGATGAATGTGAGAGATAACACGCCAATCGTCTTGGGTCAACTTCACATCACGCAGGGGCTTGTCCGTAATTTTTAGAGCGATAGTAGATAGATCGGGCAGTTCATCTTGCAACCGCCCCGCTTCTTGAATACGACGACTACCCTCTAGAATGACGTTGTCAAGATTGAGCGGAACTGTTATTCTATCTTTGGTGGGCAAGATATCTTGCTCAAACAGAAAAGTTCCATCATTCCAGGTAAAAAGATCGTATACAATGTTAAGCATATAATCTTTAACCCCCTGGACAATGTCAGCTCTAGAAACCAGCCGAGCATCCATGAGGTATTTACCCATCACCCTATCTGACGAGCCATTATACTGATTTTTCACAGCATTAACTTGCTCTTCAGAAATCTTGCCCACTTTGTACAACATTGCAGCTAAGTGACCTTCATCTGCATTATTTGTTGCGTGAATTAGGCGACCATCCTTAAAATGCAGCATTGCACTTTGGCTGGTTTGATCATTGAGGCTCAACTTTCCGGTTTTCCGGGCCATATTGACCAAGTTCAAAAGTTGAGTTGTGCTGAAGTCTTGAAGCCTACCTTTTAATGCCATTAAACCTTGTTATTACCTCAATTATGGGGTAAAAGTGTTAAGTTTATTTGAGGATAGCCTATTATACCTGTTCAATTGTATTAAGTCAACCTCGATGCGCAACAGCTTAACATGGTTTTTAGACAAAAATACCCCTTTCTAGCGTTAAATCCAGTTCAAAAATCTGTAAAAACAATACAATCCGATGCACTATAACTGAATATAACATGCGCACATTAAGAATCCAATAGCGATTATGTCCCAGGTATTATTGGCCCATAATAGCCTACATTGCACTTTACAGCTTCTAAACTTGGCAACACCTTAAATTCTGCTATTATAGGATTATAAATTCAGTAGACGTTAAAACGTACTTGCACTATGAGTATATCAACTGCTCCAACAGAACCGAATATTCACCCTGACTGGATAAATACCCCGGACGATTTGGCAAAACTGATAAAAACTTTATCCAACCAACCTATAGTTGCTGTGGATACTGAAAGCGATAGCCTTTACAGCTATTTTGAAAAAGTCTGCCTCATCCAGTTTTCAATCCCTAACCAAGACTTTTTGGTCGATCCCCTGGCCGTAGATATTTCCGGCTTGGCTCCTTTTTTTGCTGATGATGCTATTCAAAAAATATTTCACGCTGCCGAATATGATTTTATGAGCCTTAAGCGTGATTACGGCTTCACGTTTTCTAATTTGTTCGACACCATGCTTGCTGCCAGAATTTTAGGGTGGTCGCACTATGGTTTAGGGTCGCTCTTAAACAACCATTTTAACATCAAGCTAGACAAACGGTTTCAGCGCTATAACTGGGGCCGTCGACCTTTAAGCAAAAAGGCTTTGAACTACGCCTGCCTCGATACCCACTATCTCCTTGCACTCCGTGAGCTTCAACTCAAGGCATTACTTGAGCAAAATCGCCTGCGCGAGGCAGAAGAAGCGTTCGAGCGTATGACTCACGTAGAACCAACCATAAAAACGTTCGATCCCGATGACTTCTGGCGCGTAAAAAATTCACGCGAGTTGGAACCTCATGAGCAAGCTATACTTCGTGAATTGTTTGTTCTACGCGATGAGGTCGCCCGCAGACTTGATCGCCCGGCGTTTAAAGTGATGAATGACTCAACCCTCATTCTTTTGGCCCGAACGCAACCGTCGAGCTTGGCCGATCTTGATCAAATGAAAGGCTTAAGCACAAAGCTTGTTGAACATAATGGCTACGCTATTTTAGAGGCAATTAGTCAAGGTCAGTCATCCTTGCCCCCCAAATATCCCGTGAATCATCATCAGCGTCCCAGTGACAAAATTTTGAATCGCTACGAAACGTTGCGTCAATGGCGCAATGATCTGGCCGCCCAGCGCGGAGTCGAGCCGGATGTTATCATCAATAACCACGACCTTATGAGCATCGCCAAAAAAAATCCCCAAACCATGCGCACCCTAACGAAGATTGGGGTTCTAGGTGACTGGCAACGAGAAACCTACGGCCAGCGTCTTCTTCAAGTATTAACCGAAAAAACCTAAATCTATTTATTCTCAGCAGTTCCCATTTTCTAGGAGCCAGCATCCTCAGATGCGGCTCCGTTCGGCATCTGAGGAT